>NZ_JBBWVD010000040.1:0-49879 GCF_041903745.1 Thiocapsa sp. C2-2m
CGAATTGCTTCGCCTGGTGCGTCGTGATCGCCGCCGTCAAGGTCGTCTTGCCGTGGTCGACGTGGCCGATCGTGCCGACGTTCACGTGTGGCTTGCTGCGCTCGAATTTTGCTTTGGACATCCCACTCTACCCCTGTCGTCGTTACTGTTTCTTTGAGACCGCTTCGGCAATGCTGGCGGGCACTTCGTTGTACTTACAGAACTCCATGCTGTAGGTCGCCCTTCCCTGGGTGGCCGACCGGAGGTCCGTCGCATAGCCGAACATCTCGGACAAGGGGACCTCTGCACGGATGATCTTTCCGGATGGCGCATCGTCCATCCCCTGGATCATGCCGCGACGACTATTCAGATCGCCCATGACATCGCCCATGTTCTCTTCGGGCGTCACGACCTCGACCTTCATGATAGGCTCAAGCAAAACAGGCTTGGCTTTGGCCGCGCCCTCTTTGATACCCATCGACCCGGCGATCTTGAAGGCCATTTCACTCGAGTCGACCTCGTGGTATGAGCCGTCGTAGAGTGTAACCTTGATATCCACCATCGGAAATCCGGCGAGGATGCCGTTCTTCATCGCCTCCTGAATGCCTTTGTCGACCGCCGGGATGTATTCCTTGGGAACTGTACCGCCGACGATCGCATTGACGAACTCGTATCCGATGCCTGCCTCCTGCGGCTCGATCCTCAGATAGACATGACCGTATTGACCACGGCCACCGGATTGACGCGCAAACTTGGTTTCCTGCTCCACGCTCTTGCGGATCGTCTCGCGATAGCTGACCTGCGGCGCACCGACGTTGGCCTCGACCTTGAACTCGCGACGCATCCGGTCGACGATGATCTCCAGATGCAGCTCGCCCATCCCGGAGATGATGGTCTGACCGGATTCTTCGTCGGTGTGCACGCGGAAGGACGGATCCTCCTGCGCCAGCTTCGAGAGGGCCACGCCCATCTTCTCCTGGTCACTCTTCGTCTTGGGCTCCACCGCAACCGAAATAACCGGCTCGGGAAACTCCATACGCTCAAGCGTAATCACCTTGTTGAGATCGCACAGGGTGTCACCCGTGGTGACATCCTTCAGTCCGACCGCTGCGGCGATATCACCGGCATGGACTTCTTTGATTTCCTGGCGTTCGTTGGCGTGCATCTGCAGGATACGGCCGATGCGCTCCTTCTTGTGCTTGACCGGGTTGTAGATGGTGTCCCCGGACTTGAGCACACCCGAATAGGCACGGAAGAAAGTCAGCGTGCCGACGAAGGGGTCGGTTGCGATCTTGAACGCAAGTGCCGCGAACGGCGCATCATCCGAGGCCTGACGCTCGCCTTCGGACTCGTCCTTGTCGTCGAGAATTCCCTTGATGGCCGGCACATCGACCGGCGACGGCATGTAGTCGAGAACCGCATCCAGCATCGCCTGGACGCCCTTGTTCTTAAAGGCGGAGCCGCACATCATGGGCACAACTTCGCTCTTCAGCGTGCGGGCACGCAGACCGGCCATAATCTCGGCCTCGGTCAAGGCATGGCCTTCGAGATACTTCTCCATCAATTCTTCATTGGCCTCGGCAGCGGCCTCGACCATATGCTCACGCCACTCCTCACAGAGATCCTGCAGACCTTCGGGAATTTCGCGAAGCTCGTATTCCATACCGCGGGACGCCTCGTCCCAATAGACGGCCTTCATTTGGACGAGATCGACGACGCCTTTGAAGTCCTCTTCGGCACCGATCGGAACCTGAATCGGGACGGCGTTGCCACCGAGCCGGTCCTTGACCTGTTGCACGACGCGGAAGAAGTTTGCGCCCATGCGATCCATCTTGTTCACAAACGCGATCCGCGGTACGCCGTACTTGTCCGCCTGACGCCAGACGGTTTCAGACTGCGGCTCGACACCGCCCACGGCGCAGAACACCGCACAGGCACCGTCGAGTACACGCAGCGACCGCTCGACCTCGATCGTGAAGTCGACGTGCCCGGGCGTGTCGATGATATTGATCCGATGCTCAGGACGGTCCCGACTCATTCCCTTCCAAAAACAGGTTGTCGCAGCGGAGGTAATGGTGATCCCGCGCTCCTGCTCCTGCTCCATCCAGTCCATGGTGGCGGCGCCGTCGTGCACCTCACCGAGCTTATGCGAGACACCCGTGTAGAAGAGTACGCGCTCGGTGGTCGTTGTTTTCCCGGCATCGATGTGTGCCATGATGCCGAGATTGCGATACCGCTCGATTGGGGTGCTACGTGCCACGACTGTATCCGCCCTGATTGAATGAAACTCGGTCTCCGCTGCTACCAGCGGTAATGCGAGAAGGCCTTATTTGCTTCGGCCATCCGATGCGTATCTTCTTTCTTCTTCACGGCGGAACCACGAGAATCCGCGGCATCCATCAACTCGCCGGCCAAGCGCAGCGCCATCGACTTCTCGGAACGCTTGCGTGCCGCGTCGATGATCCAACGCATCGCCAGCGAATTTCGCCGCGTCGAGCGCACTTCAACCGGAACTTGGTAGGTCGCGCCGCCGACACGTCGTGATTTGACCTCGACCGCCGGGCGCACATTGTCCATCGCCTGCTCGAGCAACTCGACCGGACGTCCGCCTTTCTTCTCGGTCACCTGATCGAGCGCCGTATAGATGATACGCTCGGCGACGGACTTCTTGCCGTCCTCCATCATCATATTGATGAACTTGGTCAGGAGCTCGCTTCCGTGCTTAGGATCGGGAAGGATCTGGCGACGGGCGGCAACGCGTCTTCTCGGCATGTTCTTTTAGCCTCCGATATCACTCAATTGGGCTGACCGATCTGCGACCGGGTCACTTCTTGGGGCGCTTGGCGCCGTACTTGGAACGGCCCTGACGCCGCTTCTCGACACCCGAGGTGTCGAGCGTGCCGCGTACCGTGTGATAGCGCACACCGGGAAGATCTTTGACACGCCCGCCACGAATCAGCACCACCGAGTGCTCTTGTAGGTTATGACCTTCACCACCAATGTAGGAGGCGACTTCGTACCCGTTGGTCAACCGAACGCGAGCGACCTTACGCAGAGCGGAATTCGGCTTCTTCGGAGTCGTGGTATAAACCCGCGTACAAACGCCACGTCGTTGAGGACAGGCTTCGAGTGCAGGTACGGTGCTTTTCGCCACGACACGCTTGCGGGGCTTGCGCACGAGTTGGTTGATCGTTGCCATGCAATCAGTCTCCAAAGGCGCAGCGGCGCCGAATACACAAGCGTAAAATCACTCTTGCGCGACCGCGGGCCGACTGGTTAAGACGGCACAGCCGCACGTATGCGATCGATCGACTCGGGGACCGGGCGGACGGATACCCAGACCAAGGAACCAGACCTAGAAAAAAAGAGGCTAGACGGCGAGGAGCCGTCTAGCTGAGACCGAGCAGTATAGGGAGGAGGACCGGTGGTGTCAACCAGTTAGCCACACCATCGGCTCCGAAGCGGTGTGAAACTCCGATCCCGTACGATGCGAATGGTGCGGGTACTCCGAAGCGGCGCCCCGCAGCAACGCGTGAACCGAAGTCACCCGGAGGTATTAAGCGCCTTCTTCAATGCCTCTTCGAGCTCCTCGGTCGCCATCTCGACCTTCCCTGACGCGGGCATCTCCATTTGCCGCTGCCGACGCCGCTCCTGGTGATGCGCTAGACCGGATCCTGCGGGGATCAGGCGACCGACGATGACGTTCTCCTTCAGACCAGCTAGGCGGTCGGTAGAGCCGCGCACCGCGGCCTCGGTCAATACGCGGGTCGTCTCCTGGAAGGACGCGGCCGAGATGAAGGACTCCGTGGCCAGCGACGCCTTGGTGATACCGAGCAGCAGAGGCTCGTAGAGCGCTGGCTGCTTGCCCTCGGCCATGACCCGCTTGTTCTCGTCCATCAGGTGCGCATGCTCGACCTGCTCGCCGCGCAGCAAACGGGTGTCGCCCGCGGAGGTGACCTCGACCTTGCGCAGCATCTGGCGAACGATCACCTCGATGTGCTTGTCGTTGATCTTCACGCCCTGCAGCCGATAGACGTCCTGGATCTCCTTGACGAGGTATTCGGCCAAGGCGGTGACGCCCTTCAAGCGCAGGATGTCGTGCGAGGCCAGCTCGCCGTCGGCGATGATCTCGCCCCGCTCCACGCGCTCCCCTTCGAAGACATTAACGTTGCGCCACTTGGGGATCAGCTCTTCGACCGTCTCGCCGTCGTCCATGGTAATGACGAGGCGCTGTTTGCCCTTGGTGTCCTTGCCGAACCCGATCGTGCCGCTGGCCTCGGCGAGCAAGGCCGCCTCTTTCGGCTTGCGGGCCTCGAACAGGTCCGCAACACGCGGCAGACCGCCGGTGATGTCGCGCGTCTTGCTCGACTCCTGCGGAATACGCGCCAAGATGTCGCCGACGCCAACGTTCCCCGCATCCTCCACGCCGACGATGGCGCCCGCCGGGAGAAAGTAGCGCGCCGGCAGATCCGTACCGGCGATCTTCAGCTCGTTGCCGTCCTCGTCGAGCAACTTGACCATCGGACGCAGATCCTTGCCCGAGGACGGCCGCTGCTTGGGATCGATGACGACGCGCGAGGTCAGACCCGTCACGTCGTCGACCTGACCCTGCACGGTCACGCCCTCGATGAAGTCCTCGAAGGCCAGCTTGCCGGCCACCTCGGTGACAACCGGATGGGTATGCGGATCCCAGTTGGCCACGACGTCGCCCGGCTTCACGGGATCGCCGTCGGCGGCACGCAGGCTGGCGCCGTAGGGCACCTTATAGCGCTCCTTCTCGAGCCCGCGATCGTCGACGACGGTCAGCTCACCGGAGCGCGAGACCGCGACCAGGTTCTTGCCCGAGTGATGCTCGACGACCTTAATGTTGTGAAGGCGTACCGAGCCGGCGTTCTTGATGTCGATGCTGTTGACCGCCGCGGCCCGCGATGCCGCGCCACCGATGTGGAAGGTGCGCATGGTCAGCTGAGTGCCGGGCTCGCCGATCGACTGGGCGGCGATCACACCCACCGCCTCGCCGAGGTTCACGCGATGCCCGCGCGCCAAATCGCGTCCGTAACATTGGGCACAGACACCGAGCCGGGACTCGCAGGTGATCGGCGAGCGCACGCGGACCTGATCGATACCGAAGGTCTCGAAGCGCTCCACCCAGGACTCGTCGAGCAGGGTCCCGGCCTCGCAGACCAGCTCGTCGGCGCCGGGCTGATAGACATCGACGGCCGCAACGCGTCCGAGGATGCGCTCGCGCAAAGGCTCGACCACGTCGCCGCCCTCGATGATGGGTGTCATGATCAACCCGCCCTCGGTGCCGCAATCGACCTCGAGTACTACCATGTCCTGCGCCACATCGACCAGACGGCGGGTCAGATAACCCGAGTTGGCGGTCTTGAGCGCCGTATCGGCCAGGCCCTTGCGCGCACCGTGCGTGGAAATGAAGTACTGAATAACATTCAGACCCTCGCGGAAGTTCGCGGTGATCGGCGTCTCGATGATGGAGCCGTCCGGCTTGGCCATGAGACCGCGCATACCGGCGAGCTGCCGAATCTGTGCCGCCGAGCCACGCGCGCCGGAGTCCGCCATCATGTAGATGGAGTTGAAGGAGTCCTGAGTGACCTCGTTGCCGTCGCGATCGATGACGCTGTCCTTGCCGAGCTTGCTCATCATGGATTTGGCGACGCGATCGTTGGTGTGCGACCAGATGTCGACGACCTTGTTGTAGCGCTCGCCGTTGGTCACGAGCCCGGACGCGTATTGATCCTGGATCTCCTTGACCTCCTTCTCGGCGGCCGCGAGGATCCCCGCCTTCTCCTCCGGGACCGCCATGTCTTCCAGACCGATCGAGACGCCGGAACGCGTCGCCATACGGAAGCCCATGTACATGACCTGGTCGGCGAAGACCACAGTCTCCTTCAGACCGAGCTGGCGGTAGCAGGTATTGATCAAGCGCGAGATCTGCTTCTTGCCGAGCGCACGGTCGACCAGATCGAACGGCAGTCCGTCGGGAACGATGGCGAACACCAGGGCTCGACCCAGGGTCGTCGCCCGGATCGCCGTGTTCTCCTCCATCGTGCCGTCCTTGTGCTTGATCACCTCGCGGATACGCACCTTGCAGCGCGCATGCAGATCGGCGTGGCCGGTCTCGTAGGAACGGCGCGCCTCGTCGATATCGGAGAAGACGCTGCCCTCGCCCTTTGCGTTGACGCGCTCGCGGGTCATGTAATAGAGCCCGAGTACCACGTCCTGCGAAGGGACGATGATCGGCTCGCCATTGGCGGGCGAGAGGATATTGTTGGATGCCATCATGAGCGCGCGGGCTTCGAGCTGCGCCTCGAGCGACAGCGGCACATGTACGGCCATCTGGTCGCCGTCGAAGTCCGCATTGAAGGCGGTGCAGACCAGCGGATGCAGCTGGATAGCCTTGCCCTCGATCAGGACCGGCTCGAAGGCCTGGATGCCGAGGCGATGCAGGGTCGGCGCGCGGTTGAGCATCACCGGGTGCTCGCGGATGACCTCGTCGAGGATGTCCCAGACCTCGGGCGTGCCGCGCTCGACCATCTTCTTGGCAGCCTTGATGGTCGCCGCCAGGCCGCGTAACTGCAGCTTGCTGAAGATGAAGGGCTTGAAGAGCTCTAGGGCCATGCGTTTGGGCAGACCGCACTGATGCAGCATCAGGGTCGGGCCGACCACGATGACCGAGCGGCCCGAATAGTCGACGCGCTTGCCGAGCAGGTTCTGACGGAACCGACCCTGCTTGCCCTTGATCATGTCGGCAAGCGACTTGAGCGGGCGCTTGTTGGTGCCCGTGATCGCGCGACCGCGGCGCCCGTTGTCGAGCAGCGCGTCGACCGACTCCTGCAGCATGCGCTTTTCGTTGCGCACGATGATGTCGGGCGCAACCAGGTCAAGCAGACGCTTGAGACGGTTGTTGCGGTTGATGACCCGCCGATAGAGGTCATTAAGGTCCGAGGTCGCGAACCGACCGCCGTCCAGCGGCACCAGGGGGCGCAGCTCGGGCGGCAGGACGGGCAGAACGGTCAAGATCATCCACTCCGGACGATTGCCCGAGGCCATCAGCGATTCCATGAGCTTCAAGCGCTTGGAGAGCTTCTTGATCTTGGTCTCGGAGTTGGTGGTCTCGATGTCCTCGCGCATGCGCCGGACCTCGTCCTCCAACTTGATGGTGCGCAGCAGCTCGTAGACGGCCTCCGCACCCATGCGCGCGTCGAACTCGTCGCCGTTCGCCTCCAGCGCTTCGAGATACTGCTCGTCGTTGAGCAGCTGACCACGCTCCAAGTCGACCACGAGGCCCGGGTCCACCACCACGAAGGACTCGAAATAGAGGATGCGCTCGATGTCGCGCAAGGTCATGTCCAGCAGCAGACCGATACGCGACGGCAGGGACTTCAAGAACCAGATGTGCGCGACCGGGCTCGCTAGGTCGATATGGCCCATGCGCTCGCGCCGGACCTTCGCCAGCGTGACTTCGACCCCACACTTCTCGCACACCACACCGCGGTGCTTCAGACGCTTGTACTTGCCGCAGATGCACTCGTAGTCCGTGATCGGACCGAAGATCTTGGCGCAAAACAGCCCGTCACGCTCCGGCTTGAAGGTCCGGTAGTTGATCGTCTCCGGCTTCTTGACCTCGCCGTAGGACCAGGAACGGATCATCTCGGGAGAGGCGAGTCCGATCTTGATCGCGTCGAATTCCAGTGCCTGACCCTGCTGCTTGATGATTTTAAGTAGATCTTTCAAGATCTTATCTCCTGCCTACAATGACGATGATCAGCAATCGGCCGACCGCTCGAGATCCGCTCGAAAGCGGAGCCCGGCACTCGATGCCAAGGGCCAAGAACTGAACCGCGTCCACTGCGACATACACTCTGGTCGCATTTGACTCGGCCTCGATACTCTTCACAAACGACGGAGCCGACGCGGTTCAGAACAACAAAAATAAAGGTCCTGAACCGCGTCGCGCCAACGCGCGTTGATTGCGATTCGGCCACGCAGGGGCTCAATCCTCGCAAACCCCTCCGGACTCGGTTCAGTCCTGCTGCAGCTCGATGTTGATCGCCAGCGACCGAATTTCCTTCACGAGCACGTTGAACGACTCGGGCATGCCCGCTTCCATCCGATGGTCGCCGTCCACGATGTTCTTGTACATCTTGGTGCGTCCGTTCACGTCGTCGGACTTCACGGTGAGCATCTCCTGCAGGGTGTAGGCGGCGCCGTAGGCCTCCAGAGCCCAGACCTCCATCTCGCCGAACCGCTGCCCGCCGAACTGTGCCTTGCCGCCCAATGGCTGCTGGGTGACCAGGCTGTAAGGCCCGGTGGAGCGCGCATGCATCTTGTCGTCGACCAAGTGGTTCAGCTTGATGATGTACATATAACCGACCGTGACCGGTCGCTCGAACGGATCGCCGGTGCGCCCGTCGTAGAGCTGGGTCTGGCCGCTCGGGATGCCGATATCGGAATTGTCGCGGTCGGCGAGCTTGAGCATCGCCCGAATCTCCTCCTCGGTCGCGCCGTCGAACACCGGCGTCGCCAGAGGTACGCCCCGCGTCAGATGACGCGCCAGATCCAAGATCTCCTCGTCGGTAAAGCTGGCGAGGTCCTCGCGCTTGCCGCTGGTGTTGTAGACCTTCTCGAGGAAGGCACGCAGCTCGACGACCGCCGTATGCGCACGCAGCATCTTCTCGATCTTCACACCGAGCCCGTTGGCCGCCCAGCCGAGATGGGTCTCGAGCACCTGCCCGACATTCATGCGCGAAGGCACACCGAGCGGATTCAGAACGATGTCCACCGGCTCGCCGTCCGCCGAGAAGGGCATGTCCTCAATCGGCACCACCTTGGAAATAACACCCTTGTTGCCGTGGCGCCCGGCCATCTTGTCGCCGGGCTGGACGCGGCGTTTGACGGCCACGTACACCTTGACCATCTTGAGCACGCCCGGGGCGAGATCGTCGCCGCTTGAGATTTTGCGCTTCTTGACCTCGTAACGATCGCGGAATTCCTCCCGCTGTTGCTTGATCTGTGCGGCAACGGCCTCGAGCTGGGTCGCGACGTCTTCGGCGCGCATCCGAATTTCGAGCCACTGATCGCGCGAGCCGTTGGATGCAAGCTCCTGCAGATAGGCCTTGGTGATCTTCGCGCCCGAGGCCAGATTGCGCGGCCCGCCGTCGGCAACCTTGCCGACCAGCAGTCGCTCCACACGCTGGAAGGTGTCGTTCTCCATGATGCGTTGCTGGTCGGCAAAATCCTTGCGCACGCGGTCGAGCTCCATCTCGTCGATCTGGAGCGCACGCTTGTCCTTGTCCACGCCATCGCGGGTGAAGACCTGCACATCGACGACCGTGCCGCTCATCCCGGAGGGCAGACGCAGCGAGGTATCCTTCACATCGGACGCCTTCTCGCCGAAGATCGCACGCAGCAGCTTCTCCTCGGGCGTCAACTGGGTCTCGCCCTTGGGCGTGACCTTGCCGACCAGGATGTCGCCGTCGCGCACCTCCGCACCGACATAGACGACGCCCGACTCGTCGAGCTTAGCCAAGGCCGACTCGCCGACGTTGGGGATATCGCTCGTGATCTCCTCCGGCCCCAGCTTGGTATCGCGGGCCAGACAGGCCAGCTCCTCGATGTGAATGCTGGTGAAGCGATCTTCCTGCACCAGACGCTCGGAGAGCAGGATCGAGTCCTCGAAGTTGTACCCGTTCCAGGGCATGAAGGCGACCCGCAGGTTCTGCCCCAGGGCCAATTCGCCCATGTCGGTGGAAGGCCCGTCCGCGAGCACGTCGTCCACTGCAACGACATCGCCCGGCTTGACCAACGGCCGCTGATTGATGCAGGTGTTCTGGTTGGACCGCGTGTACTTGGTGAGATTGTAGATGTCCACGCCGGGGATGCCGGGCACAGCCTCATCGTCGTTGACCCGCACCACGATGCGCGCGGCATCGACCGATTCGATGACACCGCCGCGACGCGCGACCACACAGACGCCCGAATCCTTGGCAACCACACGCTCCATGCCGGTGCCGATCAGCGGCTTCTCGGCCCGCAGGGTCGGCACCGCTTGGCGCTGCATGTTCGAGCCCATCAGCGCCCGGTTGGCGTCGTCGTGCTCGAGGAAGGGGATCAGGGATGCCGCCACCGAGACGATCTGACGCGGCGAGACGTCCATGAACTGGACCTCCTCGGGCGCGCGCATCGTGAACTCGTTGGCATGACGGCAGGACACCAGGGCGTCGGTCAGGTGACCCTCGTCGTCGAGCGTGGCGTTGGCCTGCGCGATCACGAAGTTGCCTTCCTCGATCGCCGATAGGTACTGAATGTCCATGGTCACCCGGCCACCTTCCACCTTGCGGTAGGGGGTTTCCAGAAAACCGTAGGAGTTGGTCCGCGCATAAACGGCCAAGGAGTTGATCAGACCGATGTTCGGACCTTCAGGGGTCTCGATCGGGCAGACGCGACCGTAATGGGTCGGGTGCACGTCGCGCACCTCGAACCCGGCACGCTCGCGCGCCAGACCGCCCGGACCGAGTGCCGAGACGCGACGCTTGTGGGTCACCTCGGACAGCGGGTTGTTCTGGTCCATGAACTGCGAGAGCTGACTGGAGCCGAAAAACTCCTTGATCGCGGCCGAGACGGGCTTGGCGTTGATGAGCTCCTGCGGCATGAGCCCCTCGGACTCGGCGAGCGACAGACGCTCCTTGACCGCTCGCTCCACCCGCACCAGACCCACGCGGAACTGGTTCTCGGCCATTTCGCCGACGCAGCGGATGCGCCGATTGCCGAGGTGGTCGATATCGTCGACGCTACCGCGGCCGTTGCGCAGCTCCACCAAGACCTTGAGCGCATCGATGATGTCGGAGGTCTCGCCCTGCTCCTGATGGAGCCGCTTGGAGAGCTCGTCGTTTCGACCGCTGAAATAGCGCCCGTCGTAGATGACGCCCGGCCCTTCCTCGGAGGTGCGCCCGAGACGCCGATTGAACTTCATTCGGCCCACGGCGGAAAGATCGTACCGATCCGGGGTGAAGAAGAGGTTGTGGAACAGGTTTTGGGCCGCCTCCTTCGTCGGCGGCTCGCCGGGACGCATCATGCGGTAGATCTCGACCTGCGCCTCGAGGTCGCTGGTGGTGGGATCGATCCGCAGCGTCTCGGAGATGTAGGGTCCGTGATCCAGGTCGTTGACGAAGAGCGTCTCGAGGGTCTCGATGCCTTTCTCGAAGATGGTTTCGAGAAGCTCCGGCGTGATCTCGGCGTTCGCCTCGGCGATCACCTCGCCGGTCTCGGTGTCGATCTGCGGATGGGCCAGGACCCGGCCGATCAGGAAGTCGGATGGGACGTCGAGGCGCTCCACGCCGGCCTTCTGAAGCTCGCGGATATGCCGAGCGGTCACGCGACGCCCGGATTCCACGAGCAGCTCGTCACCGAGCATGACATCGAATCCGACCGTCTCGCCGCGTAGGCGCTCCGGAACCAGGTCGAGCGTGACCGACCGATCGCGGATCCGGAAGGTGTCGGTCACGAAAAAGCGCTCGAGGATATCCTCGACGCCGTAGCCCAGCGCGCGCAGCAGGATGGTGGCCGGCAGCTTGCGGCGACGGTCGATGCGCACGAAGACGTTGTCCTTGGGATCGAACTCGAAATCGAGCCAGGATCCGCGGTACGGGATGACCCGCGCCGAGAAGAGCAGCTTGCCCGAGGAGTGGGTCTTGCCCTTGTCGTGGTCGAAGAAGACACCGGGAGAACGGTGCAGCTGCGAGACGATGACGCGCTCGGTGCCGTTGATGATAAAGGTGCCGGTGCCGGTCATGAGCGGCAATTCGCCCATGTAGACCTCCTGCTCGCGCACGTCCTTGATGACCTTGGAGCCGGCCGGGGCATCACGGTCGTAGATCACCAAACGCAACAGCACGCGCAAGGGTGCGGCGAAGGTTGCACCGCGCAGATGACACTCGCGCTCGTCGAATACCGGATCGCCGAGCCGATACTTCACGTATTCGAGAACGGCGTTGCCCGAGTAGCTCTCGATCGGAAAGACGGTCTTGAAGGCCGCATGAAGACCCACGTCGCGCCGGTCCCCGATCGGCCGGTCGGCCTGCAGGAACTCGCGATAGGAATCGATCTGCGTCGCCAACAGGAAAGGCACGTCCAGGATGCTCGGACGCTTGCCGAAGTCTTTACGAATGCGCTTTTTTTCGGTGAACGAATAGGCCATGATGCCTTTCCCTCGAAATACGTGCTTGTGTCCGGGACGGGGTTCGACGCCGCGGCGGGTCGCGGGCGTCGGGGTTGGACCTCTGCGGTCAGGTCGTCATCGACGACGTCGCCCGGTCTATGGGCGCCACCGGCAAGCCGAGTCGCCGACTCGGATCGCCAAAACCAAACGGCGAAAGGCCGACGGCTACTCGCCGCCAGCCCGAAGGTCCCACCGAAAGAAGGCTCGACGCAATGCGCCGTTACTTCACGTCGACCGTGGCACCAGCCTCTTCGAGGAGCTTCTTGGCCTCTTCGGCCTCGCCCTTGGAAACGGCTTCCTTCAGGGTCGTCGGTGCGCCTTCGACGGCGTCCTTCGCTTCCTTCAGGCCGAGGCCGGTCAGGGAGCGTACGGCCTTGATGACCGCAACCTTGTTGGCACCGAACGATGCCAGGATGACGTCGAACTCGGTCTGCTCCTCGACCGGTGCGGCTTCCACACCGGCGCCGGCAGCCGGGGCGGCCACGGCGGCGGCGGCGGTCACGCCGAATTTTTCTTCCATCGCGCTGATGAGGTCGACGACCTCCAGCACGGTCATGTTGCCGATTGCTTCAAGGATCTCGTCTTTCGAGACGGCCATGGTGAGCTCCTGAGATTTCTCTAAAATGGATTTGCTGGTGGACGAAGCCGCCTAAGCGGCCTCTTTCGCATCGCGAATCGCGGCGATGGTGCGGACCAACTTGCCCGGCACCTCGTTTATCGTCGCTGCAAGCTTTTGCACGGGCGCCTTCAGCACGGCCATGAGCAAGCTGATCGCCTGATCGCGGGTCGGCATCTTGGCGAGATTGCCGAGCTCCGAGGGATCAAGCAGCTTGCCTCCGAGGGCGACAAGACGCACCTCGACCTTGTTGTGGTCCTTTGCAAAGGCTTCCATGACGCGCGCAGCCGAACCGGGGTCTTCCTGCGAGAAGGCGAGAACCAACGGGCCTTTCAGCCCCTCGCTCATGCACGCAAAGTCCGTATCCTGCAACGCACGTCGTGCCAAGGTGTTCTTGACCACGCGAACATAGACTCCGGCCTTGCGCGCTTCCACGCGAAGCCGTGTCATCTGTTCCACGGTCAAGCCCCGATACTCGGCCCCGACGGCCGAATGGGCACCTTTGGCGACTTCCGCGACCTCGGCGACGATGATTTCTTTTTGCGCAAAACTGAGCGCCATGTTCGTCACCTCTTGTCGGTAAACCCGGCCTGAGCCGGTGCCGTCGAGTGCACGCATCCAGCGCGCACCCCAGGGCGATCATGTGCACCGTCACCAGCAGAACGACTGATTCGGGGGCACCGTCTGCGCAGGCAGGCAAGCCATTAAGTCCGCAACACCGAATCCTTTTCGGGCGGGGGACACCTGCGGTCTTTGACAGCCCCCGGCTTTCGCCGGGGCCCCAAAGAAGACCGGATGTCGCAGGGCACAAGCCCCGCGAGATCACATTAAAAACTGAGCCCCGCGTGATCCACGGTCAGGCCCGGGCCCATGGTGGTCGAGACCGTGACCTTGCGCATGTAAACGCCTTTCGAGCTGCTCGGCTTGGATCTCATGAGATTCGCAAGCAGGGCTTCGAGATTCTCCCGCAGTTTCACGGGCTCGAAATCGGCCTTGCCCAACGGACAATGGATGATGCCGGCCTTGTCCGTACGGTAGCGGACCTGTCCCGCCTTGGCGTTGCGAACCGCCTCGGCAACATCGGGAGTCACCGTGCCGACCTTGGGGTTCGGCATCAGCCCGCGGGGGCCGAGGATCTTGCCGAGCTGTCCGACCAGACGCATGGCATCCGGCGAGGCAATCACGACATCGAAATCGAGCTTGCCGGCCTTGATGTCCTCTGCGAGATCATCGAACCCCACGCGATCAGCGCCGGCCTCGCTCGCGGCATCCGCGGACGCTCCTTGGGCGAACACCGCCACCCGTACAGTCTTACCGATGCCGTGAGGCAGAACGGTCGAGCCGCGCACGACCTGATCGGATTTACGCGGGTCGACACCGAGATTCACGGCGACATCGACGCTTTCCGAAAACTTGATGTGCGACAGCTCTTTGAGGAGAGAGAATGCCTCTTCCGCCGGGTAGAGTCTGCCGCGCTCGACGCGTTCTTGAATCGCGCGCATGCGCTTGGATAGACGAGCCATCAGTTCACCCCCTCGACATCGAGTCCCATCGCACGGGCACTACCTGCGATGGTGCGGACGGCCGCATCCATATCAGCAGCAGTCAGATCAGGCATCTTCGCGGTGGCGACCTGCTCAAGCTGCTCGCGCGTCACGACACCGATCTTGTTGGTGTTCGGATTCGGACTGCCCTTCTGGATCCCCATCACCTTTTTAAGGAGAATGGAGGCCGGCGGTGTCTTGGTGATGAAGGTGAAGCTACGATCCGAATAGACCGTGATGACAACCGGGATCGGCATCCCCTTCTCGAGCTCCTGCGTACGCGCGTTGAACGTCTTGCAGAACTCCATGATATTGACGCCGTGCTGACCAAGCGCAGGACCGACGGGCGGGCTTGGAGTCGCCTCGCCTGCCTTGACCTGCAGCTTGATGTAGGCGTTGATCTTTTTCGCCATGGTTTTTCTCCAGTGGGGTGCTGACGCCGCAGATCGAGTCTCGGCTCCCCCGACAAAGGTCCCTCACGGGGACTCGGTATCGACGCCGCACGGACGGCGACGGCAGTGAACGGGGCTTGGCGTCAAGACACCCGCGACAATCCGCAAATCAGGCCTTCTCGACCTGCGCGAACTCGAGATCGACAGGTGTCGAGCGCCCAAAGATCAGAACCGAAACCTTCACTCGACTCTTGTCGTAATCGACATCCTCGACGACCCCGTTGAAGTCGGTGAAGGGACCGTCGACGACGCGAACGACCTCGCCAGGCTCGTAAAGCACCTTCGGCCGCGGCTTTTCGCCGCCTTCCTGCAGGCGTAACAGAATCGCGTCGGCCTGAGAATCCGGGATCGGCGCCGGCCGATCCCCGGTACCGCCGATGAAACCCATCACCTTAGGAACGCTTTTGACGAGGTGCCAGGTCTCGTCGGTCATCTCCATCTGGACCAACACATAACCGGGGAAGAATTTTCGCTCGCTCTTGCGTTGCTGACCCGCACGCATTTCAACCACTTCTTCAGTCGGCACCAGGATCAGGCCGAACAACTCCTCGAGTCCGGCGCGCTTGACACGGTCCTCAAGCGAACGCTTGACCTGCCCCTCGAAACCTGAGTAGGCATGGATGACGAACCAACGCTTGGACATACTCAGCCCCCCTGGCCGGTGAGGAATCTGAGAATCGCCATCAGCACCATGTCGAAGAGCCATAGGATGATGCCCACAATCAACACCATCACGATGACGATCAGCGTCGTCTGCAGGGTCTCCTGACGTGACGGCCACACGACCTTGCGAACCTCCATTCGCGCATCGGACACGAATTGCCACAAAGCCCGACCTTGCGCTGTCTGCAATGCGATCGCCGCCGCAGCACCGCTGATGACCAGCAGCCCGATCACACGGAGCAGGACAGAGAAGCCCTCGAAAAAATAGAAGGCGAAGATGCCGCTGACCAGCAACAACGCAGCGATTGCCAGCTTGGCAGTATCCAAGCCGGCCCCTCGGGCCTCTGCACGTGAGTTCATGAGATCGGGTGTCGCCTGAGCGATAAATTAAACGGGGCGATGGGTTGTATGGCAGGCCAGGAGGGACTCGAACCCCCAACCTGCGGTTTTGGAGACCGCTGCTCTGCCAATTGAGCTACTGGCCTAAAACAATCAGGACCGTTCGCGGATCGTGTCGGGCAGGCCCATCAACACTGCCCTGCGAGCCGCGATGACCCGTACTACTCGATGATCTTCGCGACGACGCCGGCACCGACGGTGCGGCCGCCTTCGCGCACTGCAAAGCGCAACCCTTCTTCCATGGCGATCGGCGCAATCAGCTTAATCGTCATCTTCACGTTGTCGCCCGGCATCACCATCTCGATGCCCTCGGGCAGCTCGCAGGCGCCGGTCACGTCGGTGGTGCGGAAGTAGAACTGCGGACGATAGCCGTTGAAGAACGGGGTGTGACGGCCGCCCTCGTCCTTGCTCAGCACGTACACCTCGGCTTCGAAATGGGTGTGCGGGTTGATCGACTTGGGCTTGGCCAGCACCTGACCGCGCTCCACGTCTTCACGCTTGGTGCCGCGCAGCAGCACCCCGACGTTGTCGCCGGCTTGACCCTGGTCGAGCAGCTTGCGGAACATCTCCACACCCGTGCAGGTGGTCTTCACGGTGTCCTTGATGCCGACGATCTCGACCTCTTCGCCGACCTTCACGATGCCGCGCTCGATGCGTCCGGTCACCACGGTGCCGCGCCCGGAGATCGAGAAGACGTCTTCGATCGGCATCAGGAAGGCGCCGTCCACCGCACGCTCGGGCTGCGGAATGTAGCTGTCGAGCGCGTCCATCAGCCGGTCGATCGACTGGGTGCCGATCTCCGAGTCCACGCCTTCGAGCGCCAGCTTCGCCGAGCCGGTGACGATCGGGGTGTCGTCGCCGGGAAAGTCGTATTTGGAAAGCAGCTCGCGCACCTCCATATCCACCAGCTCCAGCAGCTCGGGATCGTCGAGCATGTCGGCCTTGTTCAGGTATACCACGATGTAAGGCACCCCGACCTGACGCGACAGCAGGATGTGCTCGCGGGTCTGCGGCATCGGGCCGTCCGCGGCGGACACCACCAGGATCGCACCGTCCATCTGCGCCGCACCCGTGATCATGTTCTTGACGTAGTCGGCGTGGCCGGGGCAGTCCACATGGGCGTAGTGACGGTTCTTGGTCTCGTACTCCACGTGCGCCGTGGCAATCGTGATCCCGCGCTCGCGCTCTTCCGGGGCATTGTCGATCTGGTCGTAGGCGCGCGCCTCACCGCCGAATTGCTTCGCCTGGTGCGTCGTGATCGCCGCCGTCAAGGTCGTCTTGCCGTGGTCGACGTGGCCGATCGTGCCGACGTTCACGTGTGGCTTGCTGCGCTCGAATTTTGCTTTGGACATGAACGGCTCCCCGCATGGTTCAAATCGACAAGTCGCGCCGGACCTGACCGAGACGATGATCCGAGATCGACGATTGATTCTCGAACAAAACAGTGGAGCCCATGACCGGAGTCGAACCGGTGACCTCACCCTTACCAAGGGTGTGCTCTACCAACTGAGCTACATGGGCGTTCTTAAAACATGCTCTGATTGGAGCGGGTGATGGGAATCGAACCCACACCATCAGCTTGGAAGGCTGAGGTTCTACCGTTGAACTACACCCGCAGCGCTTTCACGCCGAACCGCGGGGCTTGGAGGGAGGTCGCTGCCGAGCAGACCGACGACGCCCTCGCGCACCTCGGAGGCAAACCTTCGGTGCGCACGACCAGCCCGGAAAGACGCCTCCGCGTCCCTTAATCTGGTGGAGGGGGGAGGATTCGAACCTCCGAAGGCTGAGCCGTCAGATTTACAGTCTGATCCCTTTGACCGCTCGGGAACCCCTCCTTAAAGAGCGACACAGTATATGAGGTTGAGCTACCAGCGTCAAGCCGGAGTGGACGATTGCTCGCAAGGCGACCGGGCGCGCCAGATGCCCGGCGGACGTGGCGCACCCTGCTTTCCGAAACACCCACGCGCGCTCGGTATACAATCGGCGAACGAGCCGGGGACGACGCGCATCACTTTGATGCAAGGGCGCTGCGCAGACACGGACGGCCCCTCGATCCCTGTAGATCCGACTGAAAACGCCCGGAGATGAAAAGAATGGACGTTACAATTTTTGGCAGCGGTTACGTTGGACTGGTCACTGGCGTCTGCTTGGCGGAGGTCGGCAATCGCGTCCTCTGCATCGATGTCGATCCAGCCAAGATCGCCCTCCTCAACAGCGGCGGCGTGCCTATCTACGAGCCCGGGCTCGACGAGCTGATCAAGCAGAATCGCGAGGCCGGCCGGCTAACCTTCTCGACCGATGCCGAGGCAGGGGTACGGCATGGACTGTTTCAGTTCGTCGCGGTCGGCACGCCGCCGGACGAAGACGGCTCGGCGGACCTGCAGTACGTCCTTGCGGTCGCACGCAGCATCGGCGAGCACATGGACAGCTATCGCATCCTCGTGAACAAATCGACGGTACCCGTGGGCACTGCCGACAAAGTGGCCGCCGCTGTGCGGGACGCACAAACGGCTCGGGGCAGTACCGTTGAATTCGATGTCGTGTCCAATCCCGAGTTCCTGAAGGAAGGTGCCGCAATCGATGATTTCATGCGCCCGGATCGCATCATCGTCGGCACGGACAACCCACGTACCGGCGAGCTGCTGCGGGCACTCTATGCCCCCTTCAATCGCAGCCACGACCGCGTCATGCTAATGGACGTGCGCTCGGCCGAGCTGACGAAATATGCGGCCAATGCCATGCTGGCAACCAAGATCAGCTTCATGAACGAGCTGTCAAACATCGCCGAGGCGGTCGGCGCCGACATCGAAAAGGTCCGCGTCGGCATCGGCTCGGATCCGCGCATCGGCTACCAATTCATCTATCCCGGCTGCGGCTACGGCGGCTCCTGTTTCCCGAAGGACGTGCGCGCGCTCGAACGCACCGCGCGCAGCTTGGGGTACGACCCGCAGCTGCTGCATGCCGTCGAGGCCGTGAACTTCCGACAGAAGGATATTCTGTTCAAGAAGATCCACGCGCATTTCAATGGCGATCTGCAGGGCCGCACCATCGCCGTTTGGGGTCTCTCGTTCAAGCCCAACACCGACGATATGCGCGAGGCATCGAGTCGCGTCTTGATGGAATCGCTCTGGGAGGCCGGCGCGAAGGTTAAGGCATTCGACCCGGTTTCGATGCCCGAGACACACCGCATCTACGGTGAGCGAACCGATCTGGCACTCGTCGACGATGCCGTATCGGCATTGGAGGGTGCGGACGCACTTGCCGTGCTGACAGAGTGGGCGCAGTTTCGCAGCCCGGATTTCCGGGTAATGAAGAACAAGCTCAAGGCCGGAGTGATCTTCGACGGTCGCAACATCCTCGACGGGCAGCTCGCGACCGCAACCGGACTGACCTATATCTCGATCGGTCGTTTGCCGATGACAGCTCAGTAGCACCCCGCCCTGATCGGACGCGTCGGGCCTGCGGGTCATCGGCTTCGAGCCGAGCCCCGCTCCCCCGCGACGAAGGGCGCCCTGCACGCCGGACGAGCCTCGCCGACTCCCCTTAAACCGCGCCAGCTCCGACAGTTGTCGAAGGTGGCGCGGTCAAGCCAATCCAACAAACGAGGCATCCCGCACCGGGCGCGGTTTAAAAGCGGTGATTCCAACCGATCTGGATATCCATCTGCTCCATGTAGATGGAGCCCGTTTGCGCTTGGGTGATGCTGGGGCTCGTGCCGCTCAACTCTTCCTCCGGCATGTAGGAAAAGGCGAGTGCGAACTCATCCTTTTCCGTAAAGCGATAGGACGCACCCAGGGTAAGGTGCCAACGAATGGTCGCGGGCGCCAGAATGTTGAACAGGGCCTGCCGACCGGAGGCGAATTCGGTGTTGTAGCTCACGCCGCCCATCAGACTCAGCTTCTCGTCGTGGTCGTAACGCACACCCAACTTGAAGATGTCCATGCTGTCCCATCCAAAACCGATTCCGTCATCCCCGCCCAAACAGAACGCGGGTTTGGGATTCGAGGTGAAACAGGGCGAGATGTCGTTGTCGTTCGAGTTGGAAATCGACGAGACCTCGCCGTAGAAGATGCGCTGGTAGTCGAAGCCAAGGGTCAGGTCCGGCCGCGCCTTGAAGGCGACGCCGAAGTTCAACATCGCAGGGATATCGAACTCACCCTGATTTGCAAACAACCCCTTATAGTCATCGAATTCCGACATCCACATCTTGGTGCGATACGACATCCCGAACGCCAGTTGATCGGTTACCTCGCCGTACCATCCCAGATGCAGTCCGGCGCCGTAGGACCAGTCGGTTCCGTTGTTCGAGACCTTGTCCGGGTACAAGGATGCCGCGCGGAACGGCTGAAGCCCTTTAACCTCGATACTCTGCATCGCAAAAACCGGCGCGATACCGACCGCCTGCTTTCCATCCGCGAACTTGAAGGTATAGGGGATCTCGATGAACAATTGCTCGAGGTTGACGCCGGTCGAGCCGGAGGCGCTCAGAAAACCGCCGGGGTTGGCGTTGTTGCCGTTCGGCGGGGGGGGCATGCTCGGGTCCGTCACGGGCATCGGCGGATTGGTCTGCGTAAACAGAAGTCCGCTGGGGCTCGCAATGGTGCCGGGGGGCGGCATCATCCCAGGCCCGATCGCCAGCTGATTGGGCGCCGCGGCAAAATTCTCCCAGACCGGACGATCCCGATAATCGGTGTTCAGCCCGCCGTTGCCGAATAGGGTAAAGCCGATCGTGCTTCTTTCATCAAGCTCGTAATTGAAACCGAAGCTCGGGATCAGAAACCAATCACCTTCGCTGTCGTATCGGCCAGGGGCGATGAAGGGCCCGGTCGGAAAGCCCGATACGGGGTCTACGGAGTAGTCGTCGTTGGCTTCATAGCCCCGCGGCGAGGGGGTGAAGAAGGACAATCCAACATCAAGGGATGTCCCGACGAATGCCATTCCGGCGGGGTTCGTGGCCGTAACCAGCGTATCCTGCGGCAATGCCGCGGCGACGCCCGCCATCGCCTTGGACTTTGTGCCCCAGCCGTGGGAGAAATATCCGTTGGTCGCCAATGCCAGTGTCGGCACGGTTGCGCACGCAATCGCTGCAGCCGTCAGCGGCCACTTGAATGTTCTGTTCATGTGCGATAAGTCCTCCAATCATCATGCCGCTTCAACGGCTAATTTTGTCGTTAAGTTGTCGAACCCCGTTCGAAGGGCGAGCCAACACCGGTATCGACGGGCTGTCGAGCTCGGAGATGAGCCGTCATTGAAAGCCGCGGAGACGAACTCCCCCGCCGACAGGTCGGATGACTTCGGATTCAGTGCGAGCGATAGCCCGTTCCCGAATACGGCGTCATTCGACGGGATGTCTGCAGAAGGCGCGGTGAGGCACTTTTGCGGAAAGGGCCGAGACGCACGGCGATCACGGAGATCGGGCGGAATACTCGGCTCGGGATTGCGATTTGTCAAACTCCGCTAAACCACGTCCGGAGTCAACGATCGACGCTTGATGCTGATTCGAACTCGACCGACCTCATCGACGCTGTCGCTGACGCGGTTTAGGAAATAAAAATCAGGATGTTAAAGGATTGCAGACGTAGTTCTCACGGGCTCGGCCCATGCGGGGTCGAGTGTGCACGAACTGCGAATGAGAATCCTAACGGCGTTCAATCGCGCCGTTGCGAGTGGAGACGATTCATGGCGATCTGAAAGTGACCGGCGACGAGGTCCTCGAGGATCAGCTCGGCATCGGCAAGGGCTGCGTCGATCTGCTCGACATCGGCCTTGGACGGACGCCCGAGGACATAACCTGTCACCAGGGTGCGATCCCCGGGATGGGCGATCCCGATCCGCAGGCGCCAAAAGTCACGACTGCCGCCCAGTGCGGCGATGGTGTCGCGCAGGCCGTTGTGCCCGGCATGGCCACCGCCCTGCTTGAGGCGTACCTGGCCGACCGGGTGGTCGAGCTCGTCGTGAGCAACGAGGATTTGCTCGGGGGAGATCGAATAGAAGCGGGCGACCGCGGCGATCGATTGACCGCTGCGATTCATGTAGGTCGAGGGCTTGAGCAGACGCAGATCCGGCCCCGAGAGCTGGATGCGAGCGAGCTGGCCGAAGAATTTGGACTCGGCGCGGAACGTCTCGCGAAAACTCCCGGCGATCCGGTCGACGAGCCAAAACCCGACGTTGTGACGCGTCGCCTCGTACTGCTCGCCGGGATTGCCGAGCCCGACGATCAGACGGATGCCGGCGGACTCGCTCACCGGACACCGCCGAGCGACGACCGGCACTCAAGGCCGGAAGAGTGACCATCGAGCAACCGGTCGCCACGGAAAAACCCTTTGTCAGGGAATCGAATCAGCACTGTCGTCCGCCGCCTGCGGCGTCCGATGATATCAGGCGCCTTCGACTTCCTCCTCCGTCTCGTCGCCGCCACCACGCGGGCCGTAAACCATGGCGACGGCCTCGTCCGAATCGGGGGTATGAGCAAGACTCACACCCTCGGGCATCTGGATCTCTGACAGATGGATGATCTGGCCGATGTCCATCTCGCCCATGTCGACGAGGATGAACTCCGGGAGATCCTTGGGCAGACAGACGATCTCGAGCTCGGTGATGTTGTGGGACACCTGCCCGCCCATCTTCACACCCTTGGAGCGCTCCTCGTTGACGAAATGCAAGGGCACGCTCATGCGCAGCTTCTCGTCCTGCGTGATCCGCAGAAAGTCCACATGCTGCACGAACGGCTTGGCCGGATGGCGCTGCAGGTCTTTCAAGACGACCTTCACCGAGCGCTCCCCAATCTTCAGATCGAGTACATGCGAGTAAAATGCCTCGTTCTCCAGGTGCTTGAGCAGCTCGTTATGGCCGACCGAGACCATCTCGGGCTCCTGATGACCACCGTACACGATGGCGGGCACCTGCCCCGTGCGACGCAGGCGGCGGCTCGCACCCGTTCCTGCAAGTGCGCGGGTCTGCGCGTTGATCTCGAAACTGACGCTCATCGGCGTTCTCCGGTTGATGATGACGACAAAATGCGCCGGATCCCGCGACCAGGATCGCAACGCCGCAATGGTTTGATATCAGTCGACGAACAGCGAGCTGACCGACTCTTCGTTCGAGACCCGGCGCATCGTTTCGGCAAGCAGCTCGCCGATACTCAACTGCCTGATCTTGTTACAAGCCTTCGCGGCCGGACGCAATGGAATGGTATTGGTGACCACCAGCTCGTCGAGCCGAGATGCCGAGATGTTGTCGACGGCCGGCCCCGAGAGCACCGCGTGGGTGCAGTAGGCCACGACCTGACAGGCCCCGGCGTCTTTCAGCGCCGCTGCGGCGCTGCAAAGTGTCCCGGCCGTATCGACCAAGTCATCTACGATGACGCAGGAGCGATCCCGAACATCGCCGATGATGTTCATCACCTTCGCCTCGTTGGCCCGCGGGCGACGCTTGTCGATGATCGCAAGATCCGCGTCGTCGAGCCGTTTGGCCAAGGCGCGCGCCCGCACCACACCGCCGACGTCCGGCGAAACCACCATGAGATCCTCGTAGCGTTTTCGCCAAACATCACCCAACAGAATTGGCGAGGCGTAGACGTTGTCAACCGGGATGTCGAAAAAGCCCTGGATCTGATCCGCGTGCAGATCAACCGTCAGAACGCGATCGGCGCCGGACTGACCGATCATCTTGGCGACCAAGCGCGCCGTGATCGGAACTCGCGCGGACCGGGGCCGGCGGTCCTGCCGGGCATAGCCGAAATACGGGATGACCGCGGTGATGCGCTTGGCGGACGCCCAGCGCAGGGCGTCGATCATCACCAACAGCTCCATCAGATTGTCGTTGGTCGGAGCCCCTGTCGGCTGCACGACGAAGACGTCGCGCCCGCGCACGTTCTCCTGGATCTCGGCCATCACCTCCCCGTCGCTGAACTGGCCGACGACGGCCTTCCCAATCGGTACGCTTAAATAACCGGCGATCTCCACCGAGAGCTCCGGATTGGCATTCCCGGAAAAAACCATCAAATGGCTGGCAGGCACTGGCGATTTCCTAACGTCTTGCTGAGGGGATGACAGTACCCGGGCTCGGAAAAAAGCGACGACGCTTTCGGTGAAGCGGTGCGACGCAGGCGGTGAAGCGGTGCGACGCAGGAAAGCGCCAACGGACGCAGCGCCGTCCGGACTCGATTCGCCTCGGCGGGGTATGGCTGGGGCGCCAGGATTCGAACCTGGGGGTGCCGGGATCAAAACCCGGTGCCTTACCGCTTGGCTACGCCCCAAAAATTGGTTTAGACGTCGAAACCACACGCTCGTCACGCCGCCGGATCAGGGCAGCGTGTCCATGTGCGCGAGCAGCGGAGATCGATTCAGCCCGCGGGCGACAAAGGCGCGCATCGCGGGCGGACATTGCTCAAGCGCGCGGAGCGCTCGCAGGCGATCCTCGAAGACCGCAAATACGCAGGCCCCGGTTCCGGTCATACGTCCGCCTCCCCAGCCCGAAAGCCAGTCGAGGGCCTCCGCGACCGGAGCGTACTCGCGTCGCACGACGCTCAAGCAATCGTTTGATATATCGCCGGCAACGAAGTCCGCTAGTGTGGCGGGCTCCGAATCCCGTGTCAACTCAGGATGCATAAACACATCCCTCGTGGAGACGGAGCAGTGCGGGGACAGCACAAGATACCAGGGCTCGGGCAACATGACCGGCGTCAGGCGCTCCCCCACACCCTCTCCCCAAGCCGCACATCCGCGCACGAAGACAGGTACGTCTGCGCCAAGATGCAGGGCCAGCTCCGCGAGGGAGTCTTCGCCCAGACCGGTGCCCCAGAGTCGATTGAGTGCAACCAGTGTGGTCGCCGCATCGGAGCTGCCGCCCCCGAGCCCTCCACCCATCGGAAGCAACTTCTCGCAGTGGATATCTGCCCCGAGACGGCAACCGGTGGCGTCCCGGAGGATTAGCGCCGCGCGGACGGTCAGGTCGTCCTCCTGCGCGACACCCGGCACCTCGACGAGACGACGGATCAGCCCGTCCTCGCGCACCTCGAACCGAAGCCGATCGCAACGGTCGATGAACTGGAACACTGTCTGCAGCTCATGATAACCGTCCGCCCGACGCCCGACGATGCGCAGCATCAGATTGAGTTTGGCGGGCGCGGGCCAAAAGGCCACGGCGGAAGGCGCGAGCATGGAAGGCTCGCTCATCGGACTCTGGCTCATCGGGACGGGTCGCCGCCGGAGGCGCGATGCCGCCCCATCACTTCATTGAGATACTCGTGGTCCGGATGCTCCTTGGCCGCCGCCGCCCAAACCGCGAGGGCCTCTTCGCGACGATTCATGGCCCATAGCACCTCACCGAGGTGCGCCGCGATCTCCCCGTCACTCATGTGCTCGAGCGCGCGCCTGAGATAATCGAGGGCGGTCTCGTAATTGCCGAGACGGTAATGCACCCAGCCCATACTGTCGAGGATCGCCGGCTCCTCCGGCTTGAGCGCATAGGCCTTCTCGATGTAGCCCTTGGCCTCGGCGTAGCGGTCGGTTCGATCCGCCAAGGTGTAGCCGAGTGCATTCAGGGCATCGGCGTGCTCGGGGTCGATCTCGATGATCCGCCTCAGGTCCTGCTCAGCGAGGACGATCCGATCGAGCTTCACCGCCGAGAGCGCGCGAGCGTAGAGCAGATTCTCGTCGTCCGGAAATGCCTGCAAGGCGGTGTCGAAGATCGCCATCGCCTCGTCGGTCCGGCCGACCGACTCGAGAATCTCGGTCTCGACCAGATAGAGAAGAACGGCGTTATCGGGCCCTCGGTCGCGCAGCTGTTGGAGGATCTCGCGCGCACGCCGAACATCGCCGCCCTTCGCACTCAGCAATGCCGTGCGAATCTGCGCATCGACCGAATTCGCGCCTTTCACCTTGCCGTACCACGAGAGAGCGGCTTCGGAATTTTCGGCACGCTCCTCGACCTGCCCAAGGTAGAAGGCCGCGTCGTCTCGACGCTCCCCGGTCTCGTAGAGACGTGTGAAATAGATGCGCGCTCCTTCCGTGTCCTCGAGCTGCAACGACAGTACCCCGACAGCGAACAGCACATCCGGCTCCTTCGGGCGATTGTCGAGTAGGCGCTGAAAAACATCGCGCGCGCCGGAGAACTCCTCTTCCTCGACGAGGAGCTGACCGTACAACATGCGCAACACCTGATCGTCCGGACTCAGTGCGAGATACTCTTCCAGCAACGACCGCGCTTCACCGCGCTTGTCCGATGAGATCAGGAGCTTCACCAGAAACAGTCTTGGCTTGTTCCATTCCGGGCGCAGCTCGAGCGCCCGACGCGCGGCGGCATCGGCGATCTCGAGCTGCGACGCGCTGGCCGCCACCATCGCGAGCGACTGTTGCGCATGCGCGCTCTGCGGAAACTGGTCGGCCAATGCCTGCATCAGTCCGACCCGGGCCGCGGGCGTCGGCGCGCGCGCGATGATCGCGGCGGCGTGTCCGAACGCCGCGTCCGGGTCATCGGGCGAAAGCTGCACGAGACGCATCAGATGCAGGAGCGCCCCTTCGTGGTCGTTCGCCTTGATGCGGGAGAAGGCGCCCATCTGATGCGCGCCGGTCGAAGTCGGATCGAGGTCCAGCCAACGCCGCAAGCCCTGCTCGGTCGCCGCATCGTTGCCCGCGGTGATGGCGGCACGCACGGCCAGCTCGGTCAAGCGGGGATCCTGCATGAGGTCTGCCGCTTCGAGATAGTAGGTGAAGGCCGTGTCCATATCCCCGCGACGTGCGGCGACCTCGGCAACCAGCACGGCGTAGACCTGATCGGCATTCAGCCCGCCGGAGAGACCCGCTGCATCGGCCTCGGGGAGGTCGGCCGGCGTGCCGGCAGATCCCTCGGGTTGCGGAGGGCTCGGCGCCGCGTTCGTGACAGGATCCGGGACCTGCGCGAACGCGCCCGCGGACAGGAGCACCAAGACGGCAAAGAACCCGACAGTGGAAAGCAGAGACGAGCGTGGCATGTTTGATGATCCGGCAAGAGCCAATCCAACGACGATTGTGATCGTGAGAGCCCAGTATAGCGAAGCAGTTCCGTCCCCCCTACACCCGAAAAACCACAAGATCCACGTCAGTGGGTTTTCATCGACCCCCGAAAGTCGGACAATCGCGAGGATCACCACCTGACGACCTCGGTACTATGAAGCTGCTTGTTCTCGGACTCAATCACAAGACGGCGCCGGTCGATGTCCGCGAGCGGCTCGCCTTCGGTCCCGACATCATCGTCGGCGCCTTGCGCGACCTCACCAATTGCGACGGTATCGCCGAGGGTGTCGTACTCTCCACCTGCAACCGCACCGAGATCTACTGTGCGGTGCAGGATTGCTCCGAGGAGGCGGCTCGTCACTGGCTGAGCCGCTTCCACGGGGTCGAGCAGGAACGAGTGGGGCCGTTTCTGTACGCCCACCTGGGGCGCGATGCGGTCACCCACCTGTTGCGCGTCTGCAGCGGGCTCGACTCCATGGTCCTGGGCGAGCCGCAGATCCTGGGTCAGGTGAAGAACGCCTATCAGACCGCGACGGACTGTACCGCAACCGGGAAACTGCTCGGACGTCTCTTCCAGCACGCCTTCTCGGTCGCCAAGACCGTCCGCACCGAGACCGCGATCGGCAGCAGCCCGGTCTCGGTCGCCTTCGCCGCGGTGAACCTCGCACGCCAGATCTTCAGCGACCTGTCCCAACAGACCGCACTCTTGATCGGCGCCGGCGAGACCATCGAGCTGGCCGCCCGCCACCTGCACCGCGCCGGCATCGGCCGCATCATCGTCGCGAACCGCACCGTCGAGCGCGCCCATGAGCTGGCCTCGCAGTTCGACGGATACGCGATCGCCCTTGCCGAGATCGGCAACCACCTGGCCGAGGCCGACATCGTCATCGCCTCCACCGCGAGTCCCTTGCCGGTGCTCGGCAAAGGCACGGTCGAGCGCGCTCTGAAAAAGCGCAAACACCGCCCGATGTTCATGGTCGACATCGCCGTGCCGCGCGACATCGAGCCCGAGGTCCGGGAGCTCAGCGACGTCTACCTCTACACGATCGACGACCTGCAAGGCGTCATCGACGAGGGCCTGCGCTCGCGCCAGGCCGCCGCTGCCCAAGCCGAGGACATCATCGCCTTCCACGCCGACGAGTTCATGGCCTGGCTGCGCTCGTTGGATGCCGCCGGGCTCATCCAGGATTATCGCCAACGCGCCGAAGAGCTGCGCGACGATGTCCTTGCACGCGCCCAGCGCCAGCTCGACGCCGGCAAGCCGCCGACCGAGGTCCTCAACTATCTCGCCCACACCCTGACCAACAAGCTGCTGCATGCGCCCAGCTCGCGTCTGCGCCAAGCCGCCCGAGAGGGCGAGGCGGAGATCCTGGTGGCGGCCAACGAGCTCTTCCAGCTCGACCCGAACCGCGCCAACTCGACTCTATGAACCGATCCATCCGAAGCAAGCTGGAGCGCATCTCGGAGCGCTTCGGCGAGGTTGTGGCGTTGCTGGCCGAATCCGAGACCCAGTCCGATCAAAATCGGTTCCGCGAGTTGAGTCGGGAGTATGCCCAGCTCGAGCCGCTCATCGCGGGCTACAACCGGTATCGCGCAGCTGAGCTCGACCTGGCTGCCGCCGAGGAGATGCTCGCCGATCCGGAGATGGCCGCACTCGCGCGCGAGGAGATGGCCGAGGCAAACGACCGGCGCGAGCAGCTCGAGCCCGAGGTCTATCGTCTCCTCGTCCCGCCGGATCCCGACGATCAGCGCAACGTCTTTCTCGAGGTCCGCGCCGGCACCGGCGGGGCCGAGGCCGCACTCTTCGCCGGAGACCTCCTGCGGATGTACCTGCGTTATGCCGAGCTGATGCGCTGGCAGGTCGAGCCGATTTCCGAGAGCGCCGGCGAGCTCGGCGGCTACAAAGAGGTCATTGTGCGGATCATCGGCAACGGCGTCTTCTCGCGCCTGAAATTCGAGCCGGGCGCGCATCGGGTGCAGCGCGTCCCCGAGACCGAGTCCCAAGGCCGCGTTCACACCTCCGCCTGTACCGTCGCCGTCATGCCCGAGGCCGATTCGATCGACTCCATCGCGATCAATCCGAGCGAGCTGCGCATCGACACCTATCGCTCCTCGGGTGCTGGCGGTCAGCACGTCAACAAGACCGACTCGGCGATCCGCATCACCCACCTGCCCTCCGGGATCGTCGTCGAGTGCCAGGAGGAACGCTCCCAGCATAAGAACCGGTCGAAGGCCATGTCGCTGCTCCAGGCCAAGCTGCTCTCCGGCGCACGCGAGACCCAGGCCTCCGAGCAGGCGCAATCGCGCAAGCTCCAGGTCGGCAGCGGCGACCGCTCCGAGCGGATCCGAACCTACAACTTCCCCCAGAACCGACTGACCGACCACCGCATCAACCTGACCCTCTACAAACTCGACGAGATCATGACGGGCCAGCTCGACCAGGTCATCGACCCGCTCCTGCAAGAGTATCAGGCTGAAGTGCTGACCGCGATGATGGATGGCTGAGACCGGGTCGGACGGTCCCGGATCAGACCGGTTGGGCTCGGGGGAGGGTGACTCGGAGCCGACAGAAGGATCCGGCGGAACACCGCGCGCGGTCGAGCTGCGCGTCGCCGCCGTCCTTCAGCGGGCGACAACGGCGCTTGCAACCCTCCCCGACGGCACGCCTCGATTGGAGGCCGAGCTGCTGCTGACCGAAGCGACAGGCTGGTCGCGGACCCGTCTCTTCGCCTGGCCCGACCATCCCGTCGCACCCGCTGCCTACGCCCGCTTCGACGCACTCCTTGCCCGCCGTTTGGCCGGCGAGCCCGTAGCCTACATCCGCGCTCGCCAGGAGTTCTGGAGCCTGGAGCTCTGCGTCACGCCCGCGACCCTCATCCCGCGCCCCGAGACCGAGCTGCTGGTGGAGACGGCACTCGAGTCCCTCCTCGCCGACGCCCCCCTGCGGATCGCCGACCTTGGCACCGGCAGCGGCGCCATCGCTGCCGCCTTGGCCACGGAGCGACCCGCATGGCAGGTCTTCGCGACGGACCGCTCGCCCGCCGCGCTTGAGGTCGCCCGCGAAAACCTCGTGCGGCTCGGCCTGCGAAACGTGGCCCTACTCGTGGCGCACTGGTCGGACGCATTCCCGCCCGCCAGCCTGGACGCCATCGTGAGCAACCCCCCTTATGTCGCCGCCGGCGACCCGCATCTCGCCCGCGGCGATCTCCGCTTCGAGCCACGCGAGGCCCTCACCCCCGGCGGCGACGGCCTGGGTGCCTGTCGTGCGATCGCGGCCGATGCACGGCGCTGCCTCCGCCCCGGCGGCTGGCTGATCCTCGAGCACGGCTACGACCAAGGCAGCGACGTGCGCAGAATCCTTGCCGACGCTGGCCTTTTAGCGCCGAGCACCCGAACCGACCTCGCCGGCCACGATCGCCTGACGATCGCTCGCGTGTGAGTGCGGCCGCCAGCTATCAGCTATCAGCTATCAGCCAGAGGCTATGGGTAGCCGTTTTCTGCAACGTGGCTCCAATGAATCTAAAGTATCTGCGAGCCACCGGCATCGGGCAGTCCAGCCACGGCTTCGGATGCAGGTCGAACATCGGCTCACCCACCAATCGATCGACCGCCTCGCAATAAACACTGTTGGTCCATGCCTTAAGTCGTTTACGGAAGTCCGTGAGCTAATACCTAATAACTGATAGCTGATAGCTGATAGCTGATAGCTGATAGCTGATAGCTGATAGCTGATAGCTGATAGCTGATAGCTGGAGCCCGGCGGCTGGCCGCTGGCGACCCGCCCATTTCCCTACCCCTTGACTCAGACTCTGTCCGTCAGTATATTAGCATTAACTTAAATTATGACAGAGCAAAGACTGATGAAAACAACTTCGATCCTCTTGATCGCTACTTTGGTCGGCTCGTCCGCCGTCGTCGCCGACACCCGGCCTCTCGCAGTCGGCCTCGACGGCAGCTTCGAGAATGAACGCAGCTTCGCGACACAGGCCGGTCGCGACTGGTATCAGCAGCAGCGCCGGATCGCCGCCGAGCTTATGGCAGAGCACATGCTTGCACGGCTGCACGAGGCATCCGATGAGACGGTGACGGATGCCTGCATCCGGGGCGACGCCTCGCCGAGCGGTCGGTTCGCGAGTGCAGAGTTGGAACAGATCGCCCATGCCTTGGCGGATCCGCGTGTGATCGAGCTTTTGGAGGCCAGCGCCTACTACGCTGCAGTCGTCGAGGGGCGCGTACCGGTCACGAACTGACCGCGTCGCATCTTTGAGAAATAGCGGTTAGTGCTTAGTGCCTAGAAACGAAAGCCTAAACGGTGGCTTAACGACCGGAAAGCCGAAACTCCGGTGCGTATTGGGCATCGATCGGAATTTGTCATATCAGGGCCGAACACCTCGTCACAACCGCCCGAGCGTCGCGCGAATCCAGCCCTCCGCCTTCTCGTTCACCGCCTTCGGGGTCTTGCCCGCGCAATCGATCGGCTCTCCGATCACGACCCGGATAGTGCCGGGGAAACGCCACAGCGACCGCGCCGGCCAGCAGTCACCCGCATTGTGAGCAATCGGGACGACCCGTCGTCCGGCACGACAGGCCAACATGGCGCCTCCGGCATTGAATCGCCCCACCTGCCCTGGCGGTTGACGCGTGCCCTCCGGGTAGATCACCACGCTGACTCCCTGCTCGAGCCGCTCCAGACCGATACGCAAGATCGTCTTCAATGCCTGACCCGGCTGGCCTCGGTCGATCGCGATCGGCCGCAGAAGGATGAGCGCCCAACCGAAGAACGGCACCCAAAGGAGCTCGCGCTTGAGCACCGTCGCCTGAGGCGTGATGAGCAACTGAAGATAGAAGGTCTCCCACTGACTTTGGTGATTGGCCAAGACCACCACGGGCTCGCCCCGCGGGATATTCTCAAGCCCGCTGACCTCGATCTCGACACCGTTGAGCCGACGCAGCAACCACATGGTCGCTTGCGACCAGAGGTTCACGAACCGATAACGCTGCTCGAAGGTCTGAAATGGGGCCACAACAAAAGCGGCGATGCTGTGGAAGATCCCCATCAGGTTGTAGAGTATGAAAAAAAGGATGCTGCGAAGACGGATACCGCGACCGATCGCGCGTCCGACATGAAGATCCGGATCGGATGCTTCCGGTCGCCCGGGACTCGGCCCCTGCCGGAGTGCAGTATCCGCGTCGGGAAGATCTCTTTCGGTCATGCGCTGTTCCATGACTGGTTACGGATGGCTTCGGCACGGAACATGCGTTCGAGCACAAACCCGGCCGAGCGTTCGGAGAGGCCGAACAACTCGACTCCGAACGGCTCCCCGTCGAGCGCCGATCGGAGCAACATCCCGGCTCGATCGAGCAGCGAGCGAGCCGGCAGGATTCCGCTTTGAGAATTGCGATGCCGCGATTAGCATAAGGATACCATGCACATCTCAGACGCCGACCGCATCAAGTCCCGCGAGATCCCCTTCCAGGAGATCCATCCGGATCCGCACCAAGCGGCAACCGCCGCACGGTTCCTGAAGGATGTGGACGGTATCCTCGACACCAACCCCGTCGCACCGATCCTTCTCAAGGTCACCTACGACGTCCTCGTCACCCGCCTCCAAGAAATCGAGGAGGCCCTGACGGAGCTCGGCCTCCACATCGACAACCGTTTGATTTACCGTGTTAAACGCGCGCTCTACTACTACACCGAAGACACATTCCGCGCCAACTGCGGCTGTCCGAACGGCGAGAGCAACTGCACCAAGAAGGTCTTCGCCAAGCGCTACGAGATGATCGAGCACGGCTGCCGGGACGATCGGCCGGAGCATTGGCGGCGGTATTTGTAGCTTTCAGCCTCCAGCCTCCAGCCTCCAGCCTCCAGCCTCCAGCATGTTGACAGCACGACTCACCCAGGTCACCAAGATCCAGCGCGCCGCGCCGCACGAGAGCAACGTTATCGGACAACACGAAGTCCACGGGAGATTCGTCATTCGACGAAAGCTACGGAGCCAGCCCGGCCGGGGGCCTGAGGCCGGGAGCTGGTGGCTGGAAGCTGGAGGCTGTCGACTTGGGGCAGGAAGCTGGCGGCTCGGATCCGGAGGCTCCGCGTGACCGACGCCGAGCTTCTGCGCTACAGCCGCCAGATCCTGTTGTCCGATTTCGGGATCGAGGGTCAGGAGCGACTGCGGGCATCCAGCGTCCTGGTGGTCGGGCTCGGCGGACTGGGCTCGCCCGTCGCCATGTATCTCGCCGCGGCCGGTGTCGGGCGACTCGTGCTGGCTGATTTCGACGCGGTGGATCTGTCCAACCTCCAGCGCCAGATCATCCACACGACCGCGCAGATCGGGTGGCCGAAGGCGGAGTCGGCGCGCATCGCACTCGCCGCGATTAACCCGGACGTGGAGCTGGTCACCGTCAAGCGCAGCCTCGTCGAAGAGACGCTGCCGGACATCGTCGCCGACGTGGATCTGGTGCTCGACTGCTGCGACAACTTCGCGACCCGGTTTGCCGTGAACGCGGCCTGTGTGGCTGCCGGTGTCCCACTGGTCAGCGGCGCGGCGATCCGTCTCGAGGGCCAGGTCACGGCCTTCTCCGGCCAACCCGGCGGACCCTGTTATCAGTGTCTCTACCCGCGCGACGGCGGCATCGACGAGACCTGCTCGACCAACGGCGTCTTGGCCCCGGTGGTCGGCATCATCGGCAGCATTCAAGCCACAGAGGCGATCAAAATCCTGACCGGACTCGGCGAGCCCCTGTTCGGGCGCCTCTTGCTGCTCGATGCTGCGCTCATGCAGTGGCGAAGCCTGCGCTTGCCTTCCGATCCGCAGTGCCCGGTCTGCTCCGTGAGGCGGGCTTGAGAAAAGGCCGAGGATTCGGGCTCGACGGCAAGAATCAGCACACAAAACCAAAACGTGGTTTCCGCGGCTCAAGCGACTGAAAACCCGCCGCACGTCCATGTATATCGGGGCGCATCTTCACGGACAGGCGCACCCGGTCCTTTCACACAAGCAGTCGAACAGGTCATCTGTCTCATGCGCTTCGAAATCAGCCCCGATCAAATCAAAAAGGCCAACATCCCGCACGAATTATTCCTGACCAACCTGATCGCCAACCACATCCTGCTCGCGGTCGCGATGGGCGGCTTGGCCGGAAGCTTTCCCTGGGTGATGGCCATCATCCCGGCCATCTCTTTCGGCATCCTCGGTTTCACGCTTTGGCGTGCGAAGCGCGGCATCGGCCGCGACTCCTGGTATGTCATGTGTCACTGGCAGATCTGTGCCAGACGCAGCCGGATCTTCTTGGTGATGCTCGGCTTGCTCCTCGTCGCGGTCGTGGTCGGCTGGATCGGATATGCCTACGGCGGGATGATGAAGGAGGCGGTCTTCGCGCTGGTGATCGGTGTTGGGATCCTACCCGTGATGGCGACGGTTCTCATATTGATCATCATTGAGTCCGATGCCCTCTATCACGCCAACCAGGCCAAGCTCCCGAATTGGGTCGTCGAACGCTTCCCGAACGCCGATGCCGTGGTGATCAGGGAGGAACCGCACATCACCCATCCCTCACCTTGAGACTCTCGACCGATCCGGGCTGATCAGTCGATCCGCCCGGCATCAAGCTCCCGTGGCGAAGGCATAGTCGAGCAACAGCCCGACGAAGATCGCCATGCCGAAGTAGTTGTTGTTCAGGAATGCCTTGAAGCAGTACGCCGGTGCGCGCTCCCGAATCAACACCTGTTGATGGAACGCGAGCCCCGAGGCGACCGCCACCCCCCCGAAGAAAAAGAACCCGCGCTCGGCCAGCAGCCCGATCCAGACCAAGAGCCCCAGCATCGACAGCTGCAGCAACCCGATGATCAGCCGATCCCGCTTGCCGAAGAGGATCGCGGTCGACTTGATCCCGATCTTCAGATCGTCCTCACGATCGACCATCGCATACTGGGTATCGTAGATCAGCGCCCAGATGAGGGTCGCGATGAACAAGAGCCAGGCGTACCCGGGGATGCCGCCGGTCACGGCCGTGAAGGCCATCGGAATCGCCCATCCGAAGGCCGCGCCGAGAAACAGCTGAGGCACATGGGTGAAGCGCTTCATGAAGGGATAGATCAGGGTCAGCGCGGCCGCGACCACCGACAGGGCCACCGTCTGCCAGTTCATGAAGAGCACCAAAGCGAACGCGACAAGCGACAGGATCACGAAGATCGCCACCGCCTCTTGCGGGGAGACCGCGCCGGTCGCCAACGGCCGTTCACGGGTGCGCGCGACATGCCCGTCGAAGTCCCGATCTGCGAAATCGTTGATCGCACATCCGGCCGAGCGCATCAACACGACCCCAAGCACGAAGACGGTGACCACCTGCCAGGGCGGCTGTCCCTCCCCGGCCAACCACAAGGCCCAAAGCGCCGGCCACATCAATAGGAAGATGCCGATCGGCCGATGCAGGCGCACCAGCAACACATAGGCATGCAGGCGCTCGCGCCAGGACAGCGAACGCCGGCTGCCGGTCTTGACCTCGGGAAAGCTCATATCGCCAGTCGTCATCCGAGCTGAAGTGAAGACTAAAATCGCGCCGAATTATCGCACAGGCACAGACGCAGAAAGACGCGCGGTTTAGAATCCGCTTGTCGTGATGCCGCGCAGTCCGGTTCTCCGGCGGTCCACCACCGCGCTTAATCGAGTCGATCGGTGCAGAGATTACCGTCCGAGATCATTTTCGTTGTCGTTGTCGTAATCGTGGTGATGATCGATTACGACAACGACAACGAACGGTCTCGACACCTCTGCAGTGCTGCAGCAGGTTTCATCCCCCAACCCGAACACGAGGGATCCATCCCGCGCGCTATTCAACGATCCTGCTCTTAGGCGTGGCTGCACTCTTGCCCGGTGCGACACTCTCCGCGGAGACGACCGGCGCAGTGCGTATCTTCACCATCCCCGGAGACGCGCAGTTGTTTGTCGACGGCGAGCGCAAAGCCACCGCTCCGAGCACGCGACAGGAGACCTTCTGATCCATCTCGCCCCGGGCGAGTATCGCATCACGGCCCGCCGAGACGGCTTCGACCCGGCCGAGCAGGATAACTTCGTCGCCGTCGGAACGGAGCAGACCCTGCAGCTCAGCCTCGCCCCGGAGATCGCCGTGGTCTCGGTCCCGGCCGGCTGCTTCCTGATGGGCAGTCCGGCCGACAAGCCCCGGCGCGATTCCGACGAGGGACCACAGCATGAGGTCCGCGTTCCCGCCTTCGAGATCGGCAAACGCAGAGTCATCTTCGCCGAATGGGATACCTGCGTGATCGATCAGGGCTGCACCAAAACCCGTCCGACGAGGGCTGGGGTCGCGGCGATCACCCCGTGATCAACGTCTCCTGGAACGACACCCAGGAGTATCTGCGCTGGCTGAATCGCCTGACCGACAAGGGCTTCCGACTGCCCACCGAGGCGGAATGGGATTACGCCGCACGCGCCGGCACCACGACGCCCTTCAGCGCCGGCGCCTGCGTTAAGAGCGATCAGGCGAACGATGACGACACGCATGCCCTCCGGCGCTCTGCGCCAGGTGCCACGATGGCCGGAGTCGGTACGAGCAAGGCCGATTGCGACAACGACAACCGTGGCAAAGGTATCCTCTCGTCGAGTTGTTTTGCTTACTTTAGACCCTAGACCGTTCCTTAAGGCGAATTCCGAAAATCCTTGAGGCCGTAGGTTGTGCCGAGCCGTGCGAGGCACAACCAACCGCCGGCGAAAGTTGTGCTTCCTACCGTCAGCACAACCTACGGGTATGGGATTCTCCGGGAATCGCCTAAAACGTCGAAATACCCCCTCCAGTACCAGCCCCGCCAAGATCAGGCCGATATTGATCATCCAGCCGGTGACCTTGCGACCGGGTCGGCGCGCCCGCTCGGTCGGCGGCTTGATCAGATCCTTCTCGAGCTCGCCGCCCGCCTCGAGCCGCTCGTACTCGGGCGCATGGTCACGCTTGAGCTCCTCCAAAGGCACGGCGCCGGTCGCAATATCGTACTTCTCCCAATCAGACCAGCGGTCGAGCTTCGGCAGCGGGGCCATCCCGAGAAACGGCTTGAACATGGCCCCGCTGTCGCGGATGTCCTGCCAATTGGGCACCATCGAGGTCGGACCGAACCACTGGAAGCCTTGCCGGCCCGGACGATGTTGACGAGCACGACGATCAGATGACCGAAGGCCGTGACGGTCGTACACTTGGCGGTATGGGTGTAGCCCAGACGCACCACCTGGCCGTGATAGGACTTTCAGCAGGTCTCGACCTGCTTCTGATGGAAGCTCCCGCAGTTCTCGGTGATGGCGAGCTTGACCTTGGTCCGATCGGGCGAGTCGGTATTGTGCGGGGTGTGACAGTCCGAGCAGTTAGCGGAGCCGGCATTCCGTATGTCGATGACGGCGGTACCGTGATCGCCGGGGCCGCTCCGACAGAGGAGCCCCGCTCCGGGGGGCGCTCGAGCGCGAGACCAGCGTCGAGCGTGCACGACGCTGTCGAGCGCGTCGCATTCCGCGCATGATTCAGCGTCTTCCCGGTCCCCCGTCCGCGCGACTGCGCGGTACAATCCCCCATCGCGACCCGCCTCATGCAGCCGTCCGAGGCCATCTCCGGGAGCATCATGATCGACCGCATCCCCGTCACCGCGCCAACACCCCGAAGGATTCGGTCCGGCATCGCTCGATGCTTGATAACGTGACGCCTTGCCCCGGACCCAGCTTGACCCCCAGCCCGTGCCGCCCTCGAATCCCGGATGAGGATGTCGGCGCATATCCCCCTGCCCCAAGGAGAGGCATCGCCCATGAGAACAACGCCTTCAAGAACACCCGGCCAACCCGCGGGCGCGTGGCTCAACGCGACGCTGCCGATGCTAACCACTTCGCTGCTGACCCTGACGGTCGGCTCGACGGTGCTCGCCGCGGACCCGCCGGCCGGTAGTGGCGAGAGGACCCCGCCCCCGCCCGCTGTCGTCGTTGCCGCGGTGGAGACGCAGCTCGTCGATCATCACGGGCGCTTCATCGGGACCATACAGGCGATCCAACAGGTCAGCGTCCAGGCGCGGGTCGAGGGGTTCTTGGATGAGGTCGCATTCGACGAGGGCTCGCCGGTGAAGACCGGACAGATCCTCTACCAGATCGAGCAACCGCCGTTCCAGGCCCAACTCGACGCGGCCAACGCCGAGCTGGCCTCCGCTGTCGCGGAAGTCGCGAGTGCCGAGGCAGGCCTGTTGGACGCGCAGGCCCAGTTCGAGCGCTTCTCGGCACTGGTGAAGAAGGGCGACACATCCCAGGCCGAATTCGACCGGTCGAGGGCTCAACGCGACATGGCCCAAGCGAACCTGGACAAGGCCAAAGCCGCCGTCCTTCAGGCCCAAGCCGACATCAAGACCGCCCAAATCAACCTCGGCTACACGAGCATCGCGAGCCCGATCGACGGGCGCATCGGTGCGACCAACTACACCGTCGGCAACCTCGTCGGGCCGAGCAGCAAGGTCCTCTCCACCGTGGTGCAGCTCGACCCGATCCGTGCCGTCTTCTCGATCCCGAGCGCGGATTTCGTGCGGGTTACGGAGGCGGCCGGCACCCCGGGCGAGAACTTTCAAAACTACGTGCCCGAGCTGATCCTCCCGACCGGCGTGACCTATGCGCAAAAAGGGACGATCGCCTTCGTCGACAACCAGATCAACGCCAGCACCGGCTCGATCGCCATCTATGCGGACTTCCCCAACCCGGAAGGCGTGCTGCTGCCGGGCCAGTTCATCACGGCACTCATCCACACCGCAGAGCAGAAGCGCCAGCCCGTGATCCCGGCCGGGGCGGTCATCCAGACCAAGGACGGGAAACAGGTCTATGTTGTGGGTTCGGACAACCGGGTGGCCTTGCGGACCATCAAGACAGGCAGCCAGATGGGGACCGACTTCGTCGTCGATGCCGGATTGAAGGAGGGCGAGATCGTCGTCGTCTCCGGCATTCAGAAGATCAAGCCGGGGATGGTGGTCACACCGACTCAAGCGGCTGCACCTAAAGACGCGGAAGGCACCAAGACCGACGGCACAAGCGACGCTTCTTCCGAGAAGACACCCCCGGCGCCCGCGAGCGAAACCGCCGGCACCAAGCCTGAACCGATAGAGCCGGAGAAAGCAGAGCCGGAAAGAGCAGAGAAAGCCCCCGCGGATCAGACCACACCCCGACCCGCGCCGAAGCCAGGGAGCTGATCATGATCTCCAAGGTCTTCGTCGATCGGCCACGCCTCGCGGCAGTGGTCTCGACCATCATCGTGGTGGCCGGGCTCCTGTCGATCTTCAGCATCCCGGTCTCTCAGTATCCGAACATCGTCCCGCCGGTAGTCCAGGTCACGGCCAGCTACCCGGGTGCGGACGCCCAGACCATCGCCGACACCGTCGGCAGCCCAATCGAGCAGCAGGTCAACGGCGTCGAGGGCATGATCTACATGTCATCGACCGCCTCCTCCGCGGGCACCTATAACCTGACGGTCACCTTCGAGGTCGGCACCGACCCGAACATCGCCCAGGTCAACACCCAGAACCGGGTCTCCCAAGCCCTCGCGCAGCTGCCCCAAGAGGTCCAGGCGCTGGGCATCACGGTCCAGGCCGAGTCCACCAATCTGCTGCTGTTCATCAACGTCTTCTCGCCGGACGGCAGCAAGGACCCGATCTTCCTGTCCAACTTCACGACCATCAATATCCAGAACGAGGTCGCGCGCATCCCGGGCGTCGGCGAGGCCAGTCTCTTCGGCCCACTCAACTATTCCATGCGCATCTGGCTTGAGCCCGAGCTGATGTCCGCGCTCGGGATCACCCCGAGCGACGTCATCAACGCCATCCAGGCCCAGAACCTTCAGGCCGCACTCGGACAGATCGGCGGCCCGCCCATCGCCGACGAACAGGTCCTCCAATACGCGATCGTGACCGAAGGCCAGCTGGTCCAGCCGAGCGAGTTCGAGCAGATCGTGGTGCGTACCGGAGAGGACGGGGCTATCGTGCGCGTAAAGGACATCGCCCGGGTCGAGCTCGGCGCTGAATCCTACAGCCAGATCTCGTTCCTCAACGGCAAGCCAGCCGCAGCCATCGGCATCTATCAATCGCCCCAGGCCAATGCGCTCGACGTCGCCGAGGCGGTCCGTGCCGAGCTCGAAACACTCAAGACCCGGTTCCCGGCAGGTGTGGAGGCCGAGGTCATCTACGACTCGACCCTCTTCGTGAAGGCGTCGATCCAGGAGATCATCTTCACCTTGGGCATCACCTCGGTGATCGTGCTCCTGGTCGTCTTCATCTTTCTGCAGGACCTGCGCGCGACCATCGTCCCGGCCTTGACCATCCCGGTGTCCCTGATCGGTGTCTTCGTCGTCCTGCTCGCGGCGGGGTTCTCGGCCAACACCATCAGTCTCTTCGCGGTGGTCTTGGCGATTGGACTGGTCGTCGACGACGCCATCGTCGTGGTGGAAAACGTCCAGCGTCTGATGCTCGAAGAGGGGCTCGACCGACGCGCCGCCAGCCTCAAGGCCATGGAGCAGGTGACCGGGCCGATCATCTCCACCACCCTGGTGCTCTTTGCGATCTTCGCGCCGGTCGCCTTCCTGCCCGGCATCTCGGGCGAGATGTTCCGCCAATTTGCGCTGACCATCTCCGCCGCGGTGGCCATCTCCGCGCTCAATGCGTTGACACTCTCCCCGGTCATCTGCTCGCTCGTGCTGCGCAAGCCGAAGGCGGCGAAACGCGGACCCTTCGCCTGGTTCAACACAGGCTTCGACAAGACCCGCGACGGTTATGTCGGCATCGTGCGCATCTTCGCCCGGCGCGCCCCGATCGCAGGCTTGCTGATCGTGCTCATCGGAACGGTTGCGGTGCTGCTCCTCGACCGCCTGCCGACCGGCTTCATCCCCAATGAAGACCAAGGCGTTCTCTTCGTCGATGTGAGTCTGCCCAGCGGCGCCGCCTTACCGCGCACCACGGAGGTGCTCACCCAAGTTCAAGAGATCGCCGCGCGCACACCCGGTGTCGCCAACGTCATGACGGTCTCGGGTTTCAGCATGCTGACCAGCGCGCCCTCTTCCAACAGCGGCATGGGCGTCATCGTCCTCGATCCCTGGGACGAGCGCACCACCCCGGAGCTACGGATCAAGGGTCTTCTCGAAAACCTCCAAGGGCAGATGAGCGCCATCTCCGAGGCCACGGTGTTCCTCTTCCCGCCGCCGCCCATCCCCGGCCTCGGCCAGGCCAGCGGCTTCACCATGCAGCTCGAGGCCCTCGGCGGGCAGTCTCCAATGGAGCTGACCCAGACGCTGCAAGGTCTGATCGCCACGGCCCAGCAGGACCCGCGCATCGGCCGGGCCTATTCGTCCTTCAGCGCCGACGTCCCGCAGCTCTACCTGGAGCTCGATCGGACCAAGGCGCAGTACTTGGACGTCCCGGTCGCCGATGTCTTCAACACCCTGCAGGCCACCTTCGGCAGCACCTACGTCAACAACTTCACCTATCAGGGACAGACCTACCAGGTCAACGTCCAGGCCGACCAGAATGCGCGCATGACGGTGGACGATCTGGCCGGTGCCTATGTCCGCTCGGCGAGCGGAGCCATGGTCCCCATCGGCACCTTGGCGACCATCCGCGAGCAGCTGGGCACGGACCTGGTCTTCCGCTACAACGAGTTCCTCACGGCGATGGTCAGCGGCAGCCCGTCCCCCGGACACTCGGCCGGCGACGCCATGGCCGCCATGCAGGAGGCCGCCAAGAAGGCCCTGCCCGACGGCTACGGCTTCGAATGGACCGCCCTGTCCCTACAGGAGGCCCAGCAGAGTGCAGGCGGGGAGATTGCCGTCTTCGGCCTGGCCGTCCTCTTCGGCTACCTCTTCCTGGTCGCCCTGTACGAGAGTTGGTCGATCCCCTTCGCCGTCTTGACCTCGGTGACCGTCGCCATCCTGGGGGCCGCGGTCACCCTTTGGCTCGCCGGACTCGACAACGACCTCTACACCCAGATCGGCTTGGTCCTCTTGATCGGCCTCGCCGGCAAGAACGCCATCCTGATCGTGGAGTTCGCCAAGGAGCAGCGCGAAGGCGGCAAGAGCCTGCTGGATGCGGCCCTCATCGCCGCGCACATGCGCTTCCGCGCCGTGCTCATGACCGCGCTCGCCTTCATCATCGGTCTCATGCCGCTGGTGCTCGCCACCGGTGCCGGCGCCAACGCCCGCATCCACCTGGGCTCCACCGTGCTCGGCGGCATGCTCTTCGCCGTGATCTTCGGCATCCTGCTGATCCCCGCGCTCTACGTCATGTTCCAGTGGCTTGGCGAAAAGGGGGGAGCCTGGATCAAGCCCAAGCCGGAGGACGCGGACGAAGACGCCGGCGCCCAGCCGACGGCCGAGGCCAAGGCCACGGAGACAGCCATGTAGCGAGTCACCCCGAGCACCGCCCCGGGAGATCAAAGCATCTTCTCGATGACGAGGCCGGAGCCGGAGCCTCGTCGTCGAGACCTTGGGTCGGCTCACCTGTGAATCGTCGCTGTGCCGGACCCGCGCACATTCTTGCGCACGTGAACAACTCTGATTTCGGGTCGTTCGGGTGGATCGAAGCGCTGCTGCGCGAGCCGGGAATATTGCACCGCAGCATATAGCGCCGCACGGGCTTGGCCGCTAGAATCGGATCCAACCTGTTCGCCGAACCCGGAGCACCGCATGACCAACAGCTTCAACGCCAAAGCCACACTCGACGTCGCCGGTACGGACTACGAGATCTTCAAGCTCGACGCCGTCCCCGGCAGCGCGCGCCTGCCTTTCTCGCTGAAGATCTTGTTGGAAAACCTGCTGCGCAACGAGGACGACGTCACCGTCACCCGATCGGACATCGAGGACCTGGCCAACTGGGATCCCAAGGCCGAGCCCTCCAAAGAGATTCAATACCGCCCGGCGCGCGTGCTGATGCAGGATTTCACGGGTGTCCCGGCCGTAGTCGATCTGGCCGCGATGCGGGATGCGATGAAGGCGCTCGGGGGCGATCCGCGCAAGATCAACCCGCTGCAGCCGGCCGAGCTGGTCATCGACCATTCGGTGCAGGTCGATCATTTCGGCTCGAACGACGCCTTCGCACTCAATGCAGAGCTTGAGTTCCGGCGGAATCAGGAACGCTATAAGTTCCTAAAGTGGGGCCAGAAGGCGCTCGACGGCTTCAAGGTCGTGCCGCCCGACACCGGCATCGTGCATCAGGTCAACATCGAGTTTCTGTCGCGCGTCGTCTTCCCGAATCCGCTCGACGGCCGCACCCAAGCCTATTTCGACACCTGTGTCGGCACCGATTCACACACGACGATGGTCAACGGGATCGGAGTCTTGGGCTGGGGCGTGGGCGGGATCGAGGCCGAGGCATCGATGCTGGGCCAACCGGTCTCGATGCTGGTCCCCAAGGTCGTCGGCTTCAAGCTGACCGGCACACTCCGCGAAGGCGTCACCGCGACCGACCTGGTCCTGACGATCGTGGACATGCTCCGCAAGCACGGCGTGGTCGGCAAGTTCGTCGAGTTCTACGGCCCGGCGATCGCGACCCTGCCGATGGGCGAGCGCACCACCATCGCGAACATGGGGCCTGAGTACGGGGCGACCTGCGGTCTCTTCCCGGTCGATCAGGTCACGCTCGACTATCTGCGCCTGACCGGTCGCGACGAGGCGCAGATCGCCCTGGTCGAGGCCTACTGCAAGGCACAGGGCGTCTGGCACACCGCCGACGCTGCCGAGGCCGATTATTCCGAGACCCTGGGGCTGGATCTGGGCGATGTCGTACCTTCGCTCGCCGGCCCGAAGCGCCCGCAGGACCGGGTACCGCTCACCGAGATGGCAAGCCACTTCCCGGCCGCGCTGGCCGCGCTCAAGAAGGAGCGCAACATCCCGAGCAAGGGCACCGCGAAGGCGGTCATGGACGGGCACGAGGTCGAGATCTGCGACGGCTCCATCGTGGTCGCCGCCATCACCTCCTGCACCAACACCTCGAACCCGAGCGTCATGCTCGCCGCCGGCTTGGTCGCCAAGAAGGCCGCGGCCCTGGGGCTCAAGGCCGCACCCTGGGTGAAGACCTCGCTCGGCCCGGGCTCGATGGCGGTGACGCGTTATCTGGATCGCGCCGGGCTCACCGAGCCGCTCAAGGCACTGGGTTTCCACAACGTCGGCTACGGCTGTACGGTCTGTATCGGCAACACCGGCCCGCTGCCCGCGCCGGTCTCCAAGGCCATCGCGGACAATGACCTCTGCGCCGTGTCCATCCTCTCGGGCAACCGCAACTTCGAGGGCCGAGTCCATGCCGAGGTGCGCATGAACTATCTGGCGAGCCCGCCGCTGGTCGTCGCCTACGCCATCGCCGGGCGGATCGATCTCGATCCCTACCAGGATCCGCTGACGACCGCACCGAACGGCCAACCTGTCTATCTCAAGGACATCTGGCCGACCCAGGACGAGGTGAACACGGCCATCGCCGAGAACGTCACCGTCGACGAGTTCACCTCCGCCTACGCGGACGTCTACGCCGGGGATGCGCGCTGGCAGTCGATCGAGGTGGCCGCAAGCCAGACCTATGACTGGCCGGACTCGACCTACATCCGCAACCCGCCCTATTTCGACGGGATGACGCTGGACGTGGCCCCGGCCGAGGACATCGCAGGTGCGCGCTGCCTGGCCGTGCTCGGCGACTCCATCACCACCGATCACATCTCGCCGGCCGGCTCCATCAAGCCGGACTCTCCGGCGGGCAAGTATCTGATCGAGAAGGGCGTGGACCCCAAGGACTTCAACAGCCTAGGCTCGCGGCGCGGCAACCACGAGGTGATGATGCGCGGCACCTTCGCCAATATCCGTCTGCGCAACCTGATGGCCCCAGGCACCGAGGGCGGCGTGACCCTGCATCAGCCGGGCGGCGAGGAGATGTCGATCTACGACGCAGCGATGAAGTACCAATCCGAGGGGACGCCGGTCATCGTGATCGCCGGAAAGGAATACGGTTCGGGCTCCTCGCGCGACTGGGCGGCGAAGGGACCCCGTCTCTTGGGCGTGCGCGCCGTCATCGCCGAGAGCTACGAGCGCATCCACCGCTCGAACCTGGTCGGCATGGGCATCCTGCCGCTCGAGTTCCTGCCGGGCGAGAACGCCCGATCGCTGGGCCTGACCGGGACCGAGCAGTTCGACATCACCGGGCTCGAGAACGCCGAGGCGAAGTCGGTCACCGTCAGTGCGACGGTGCCCGACGGGTCGGTGAAGACCTTCAAGGCCAAGGTGCGGATCGACACCCCGAACGAGATCGACTACTACAGGCACGGCGGGATCCTGCCCTACGTCCTGCGTCGGCTCGCGGCCTGATCCGATGGCGATGGATCTCACCGGCCTGACCGCCATCTCGCCCGTCGACGGGCGTTACGGCGCCAAGACGACCGATCTGCGGCCTATATTCAGCGAATTCGGGCTGATTCGCTACCGGGTGCTGGTGGAGATCCGCTGGCTGCAAACCTTATCGCGGCACCCCGGAATCCCGGAGGTGCCGGTCTTCTCGACCGATGCCGACCGGCTGCTCGACGACATCGCGGAGCAGTTCGGCGTCGCGGATGCACAACGCATCAAGGAAATCGAGCGCACGACGAATCACGATGTGAAGGCGGTCGAATATTTCCTGAAGGAGCGGGTCGCAGCACATCCCCAACTCCACGCGGCCAGCGAGTTCATTCACTTCGCCTGTACCTCCGAGGACATCAACAATCTCGCCCACGGGCTCATACTGAGCGCCGGGCGGGAGCAGATCCTGCTGCCCGAGATGGACGCCGTCATCGCGGCCGTCCGGGGTTTGGCGCATCGCTATGCCGATCAGCCGATGCTCTCGCGCACCCACGGACAGCCGGCCACGCCGACGACGCTCGGCAAGGAAATGGCGAACCTCGTCCACCGGCTGCGCATCCAGCGCGACCGCGTCGCCGAGGTGACGCTGCTGGGCAAGATGAACGGCGCGGTCGGCCACTACAACGCTCATCGCGTCGCCTATCCGGAGGTCGACTGGCCCGGTTTGACCCGCGACTTCGTCGCGTCTCTCGGGCTCGCCTGGAACCCCTACACGACCCAGATCGAGCCCCATGATTACATGGCGGAGCTGTTCGACGCCGTGGCGCGTTTCAACACCATCCTGATCGACCTCTCACGCGACCTCTGGGGATACATCTCGCTGGGCTATTTCAAGCAGCGTACCGTCGCGGGCGAGGTCGGCTCCTCGACCATGCCGCACAAGGTCAACCCGATCGACTTCGAGAACGCCGAAGGCAACCTCGGGATCGCGAACGCCATCCTGGGGTTTCTATCCGCGAAGCTGCCGATCTCGCGTTGGCAGCGCGACCTCACCGACTCGACGGTTCTGCGGAACCTTGGCGTCGGCGTCGCCCACACCAGCATCGCACTCCAATCGGCCCTGCGCGGAATCGGCAAGCTGGAGGCCGATCCTGCACGGATGGCGTCCGATCTAGATGCGAACTGGGAGGTCTTGGCAGAGCCCATCCAGACCCTGATGCGCCGCTACGGCGTCGACCGCCCTTACGAGCGGCTCAAGGAGTTGACGCGCGGGCACCGCATCGGACCGGAAGCGCTCAAGGTCTTCATCGATGGATTGGAGATCCCGGAAGAGGCGAAGGCCCAGCTTGCGGCACTGACACCCGCGACCTATCTCGGGGACGCCGCTCGGCTTGCACGCGAAATCTGAGTGATGGGCCAATAAAAAGGCCGCTCACGTCGAGACGTGAACGGCCCTCCCATAAGCCCCGGTCGGGGGGATGAGGCTTATTGGACCCTGCCACGTCGGGCACTGACGTGATCGTCGTGGTAATCAAAAGGGATGGACAAGAGAGAGGTAAAGCGATGGCCGGTTAATCTCGGCCGGCTCGATCGCCGGCTCGAAACCGGCGATCGAGGCAACGCGTGTCGGCGTCGGGGGCTTTAGTTGCCCTCGTACTCGGCAAGGATCTTCACGCGGCGCTGCTGCACCGAGAAGATGTCGTACTCAGGCAGCATGTCGCGCTTGCCCATGCTGGTGACCGACACGATATCGCTGGCCGGGATACCCTTGTTGACCATGTAGTCACGAATCGTCTCGGCACGACGCATACCGAGCGCCATGTTGTACTCGTCGGAACCCTTAGCATCCGTGTGACCGACGAGCGAGATCTCCTCGCGGGTATCGGTCGACTTCACCTGAGCGATGTAGTCGTCGAGGCGTTGCAGCTCGGCGTCGTTCACAATGTTCTGAATCTCGTACTTATCGAACTCGAAGTTCAGACGGACGACGAATTCCTTCGGAACCACGGCGGCCTTCACGCAGGGCTCCAAATCATTCGCGCCGTGGAGACTCTGCCAGCATTCGCCGTAGCTGGTCACCCAAGCCGTGCCTTTGGGCTGAGCGGACCAGAAGTGGTCGTAATTGTAGTCGGCCTGGACCGACAGCGGAGCGGCCAATGTAACGGCCATCGCAAGCGGGGCTGCGAGCGCGGCCAGCCTTGAGGTCTTTTTCTGTTTGCGCATCTTTTGGTTTCCTGTTCAGGTGGATGGATGATGATTCAAGCGTCGGCTTTGGCCTTGGGCGGAAGACATGTCAGGAAAAAGCAACATCATCGTCGTCGTTGGATCGCTCGTTCGCCGCGGGTCTGCCGTCTTTCGGTCAACTCATCGATTAAGATAGGGCGCGGACGGCATCGACAGACCGCACTTGGGACAACGACATTTTAGCCTACAACAGGCACAAAAGTGCAACTTTTTTCGGTGCGCGAGACATATTTGCAACGACCGCTTTCTCAATACCACAGCCACGATCGGCGAAGCGATCCTCAATCAAAGCAACAACGCGGCTTGCGAACAATCGCCGAGGTTTGTTGCGTATTCACAACTGCCACGTCCGGACACCGGGAGGCAGTATTTAGCGATCGGGGCCGGACGGCACGCACTCAAGGCCCGCAGAGCAGGAGCCCTAATAACATGAACGGGACCCGACACCAGCCAGGCCCCCGCATGCTCGCAACGCGGGGCGAAATTCGAGACGCGGGGATTGCGATTGCACAAGGGGCGCAACGCGAGCTGCTCTTGTTCGATCGTACGCTGGACCTCGATCTGTACAACACGAAGGAGTTCATCGATGCCGTCAAGAGGCTTGCACTCGCCCAGCCGGACTCGCCTGTCCATGTCCTTTTGAGCCATCCGGACAAACGCAACCAAGGCGGGGACCGCATCGTCGGACTAGCTCAGCGTCTAACATCGAGGATCGCGATCCGGCGTCTTGCGGACGACGCCGCGGATCGCCCCGATGCCTTTCTGATCGGCGACCGGCGCGCCTACATCAAGCGGCCATCCGCGGAAGGCAGCGAAGGCGTCGCCGATATGCACGGGCGACGGGAGGCGCGTCGGCTGAGTGCCGACTTCGAGCAGATGTGGGAGCACGCCGAGGCCGACATCGAAGCTCGGCACCTCCACCTTTGATGCGATTTCCGCAAGATTCGATACCCGTAGGTTGTGCTGACGATAGGAAGCACAACGTGCGCCGACGGCTGGTTGTACCTCGCACGGCTCGGCACAACCTATGCTCTTGGGATGACGGTTTCCGGAATTCGCCTGAGTCCGCGCCGCGCGGTCCGGCGCGCGCACTCCGCCCGACCCGCGTCGCGCATCAGCGTCGCTCGCTCAACAGCACGCGGTCGGTCTCTCGCGGCCCGACATAGATTTGACGCGGCCGGGCGATCTTATTGCCGGGCGTCTGCTCCTGCTCCCACCAATGGGCGATCCAACCGGGAAGTCTCCCGATCGCGAACATGACCGTAAACATGTTCACCGGAATCCCGATCGCGCGCAGGATGATGCCGCTGTAAAAGTCCACGTTGGGATAGAGCTGCCGGTCCACGAAGTAAGGATCTTCGAGCGCGATCTCCTCGAGCCGACGCGCAATGTCGAGCAGCGGATCTTTGAAACCGAGCTGCGGCAGGAGCCGCTCCGCGACGTTCGCCAACATCCGTGCGCGCGGGTCGAAATTCCGATAGACCCGGTGACCGAAACCCATCAACCGGACCTTGCTGTCCCTGTCTTTCGCCAGACGCACATAGTCGTCCGGGGTCATCTGTCCCTGATGGATCTGCTCAAGCATCTCGAGCACGGCAACGTTCGCGCCACCGTGCAGCGGACCCCAAAGCGCGCAGACGCCTGCCGCACAGGATGCGAAGAGATTGGCTTGGCTCGAGCCGACCATCCGAACGGTCGAGGTCGAGCAGTTCTGCTCGTGATCGGCGTGTAGCAACAGGATCAGGTTGAGTGCGTCTCGAACGATCGGCTCGCAGACATGCTGCTCGAAGGGCTGGGAGAACATCATGTGCAGAAAGTTCGGCACATATCTCAGCTTGGGATCCGGATAGATGTAGGGTAGCCCCTTGGAGTGACGGTAGGCGTAGGCGGCGATGGTGCGGATCTTACTGATCAACCCCGCCGCAGCGATCCGCACCGAATCCTTGTCCTGGAGCTCGAAGATCTCCGGATGAAAACAGGACAGGGCATTGATCATGGCCGAGAGGATGGCCATCGGCGGCGCCGCGCGCGGGAAACCCTCGAAGTGATGCTTCATCCCCTCGTCGAGGTTCGCGCACCCGGTCAAATCGGCAGCAAAGGTGTCGTATTCCTCCGGACTCGGCAGATGACCGAAGATCAGCAGCCAGGCAACCTCGACGAAGTTCGGCGCCTGCTCGAACTGCTCGATCGGAATACCTCGGTAGCGGAGGATCCCCTGCTCGCCATCGATAAAGGTAATGGCGCTTTGGCAACTCCCGGTATTGCCGTATCCGGGATCAAGGGTGATCAAGCCCGTTTCCGCGCGCAGCTTTCGGATATCGATTGCGCGCTCCCCCTCGGTACCCTCGATAATCGGGAAACGATAGGTCGCGTCGCCCACGGTCAAGGTCGCTTCGTTGGACATGACGATCTCCGGGGTTCGGGGTTCGGGG
>NZ_JBBWVD010000087.1:0-5404 GCF_041903745.1 Thiocapsa sp. C2-2m
GAACCGACGGCTGATTGGACATTACAACGACTACGGGCTGCGCGGCAACGCGTCGGGCCTGTGGCGTTTTTACCATGCGGCCGTCGTCGCAGCGTACAAGTGGCTGAATCGACGCGGGGGAAAGCGGGCAAGCTTCACCTGGGAGGTGTTTCTTCGAGCCCTGAAGCGGCTCGGCGCCGCCCGTCCTCGCATCACGGAGCCGCCGATTGTGCAACGCGAATTGGTGTTTGTTTGAACCTTTTGCTTGCGCGAAAGCGAGTACAACCGAGGAACCGGATGCGGGAAAACTGCACGTCCGGGTCTGTGGCGGGGGCTCCGGGTAACCGGAGTCCCTACGCCGGACGCATCGGGTCAAACCCACCGTGCTTTCGATGACCTGCGCAAAGGCCGTTTCAGCGAGCCCGGCCGAGCCTATTTCGTCACTTCGGTCTTGGCGGAGCGAGAGAAGCGCTACTTCAGCGATTCGTCTGTGCCCGATGTTTGGACACCGAGATGCGGGCCTTGACCGAGTATCGCGCGGTCACGTCCTTGGCTTGGGTGGTGATGCCGGACCACATTCACTGGCTACTTCAGCTGGATGACTCCTTGTCGCTACCCTCGGTCCTGAAAGCCTTCAAGGCGCGTTCGGCACATCGAGTGAATGCCAATCTTGTGCCTGAACAGAAACCACGTTTTCTATTTCCGAACAGTGGGTTATAATATGTCCCCATGATCGAAGATCATGCCGATTTTCGATCGAGAGGGGCAGAGAAAACGCTAACCTATTGATTTCCGGATGACTCGAAGGCGATTTCGGCCGATGTTCGCCGGGGCATGCCATGAGTCTTCATGAACTTCGTGATTCGAACCACTATGCGCAACGTAATCGATCCGCAATTGAAACTCGGCGAGGAGGATATCGCCGCCATCGCTCTGGATCCGCGCTCGCGCGACGATATCCCGCAGCTCTTGCGTGGACTGCAGCACCTCTACACCACCCCGCAGCTGCGCGAACCCGTGTTCGCGATCCTCGCCGAGGTGCGCCCGCCGGGCCGCGGCGAGGACGGCAAGGCGTGCCCCGAGACCGGGCGACCCGGTCTGTCGCAGTGGGCGATCCCGGGGCTCGGGGTGCTGCGCTTGGGGCTCAATGCCGACGACGATCGGATTCTCGAGCTGGCCAACCAGCACACCACCCTGCGCAAGATGATCGGTCATGCCGACTGGGCCGACGACACCACCGACAGCCTGCAGACGCTCAAGGACAACCTGAGCCTGTTCACGCCCGAGCTGCTCGAGCGCATCAACCAAGCGGTCGTGGATGCCGGCCATGCCCTGGTCAAAACCAATCCCGACGAGCCCCTCGCGATCCGGTGTGACTCCTTCGTGGTCGAGACCCACGTGCATTACCCGACCGACATCAGCCTGCTCGACGATGCCGCGCGCAAGGCCATCGAAATCAGCGCCGGGCTGTGCGAGGACGCCGGCCCGAGCGATTGGCGGCAAAGCGCCTACAACGTGCGCTGCCTGAAGAAAGCCTATCGGCGGGCGCAAACCCTCAAGCACTCCACCGCGCAGGATCCGGAGAAACGGGCCGCACGGCGTGTCGAGATCGCAGCGGCCCATGCCGCCTATCTGGAGTTGGCCGGGGGCTTTCTGATGCGGGCGCGCGAGACGCGCATCCGCCTGCACCTGATCGCGGGGCTTGCGAACGTCCAGCTCGCGCCGCTGGATGCCTTCATCGCCCACGGCGAGCGGCAGATCGACCAGATCCGCCGCCGGGTGTTGTGCGGTCAGACCATCCCGCATGCCGAGAAAGTCTTCTCGATCTTCCAGCCCCACACCGAGTGGATCAGCAAGGGCAAGGCCGGCGTGCCGGTGGAGCTGGGTCTGCGTGTGGCGATCAGCGAGGACCAGTACGGCTTCATCCTGCACCATCGGGTCATGGAGCGCATCACCGACGACCAGGTCGCCTTGCCCCTGGTGGAGGAGACCGCGGAGCGCTTCCCGACGGTCGCCGGCGCGAGCATGGACAAGGGCTTTCACAGCCCCGCCAACCAACGCGGCTTGGCCGAGGTGATCGACTTTCCGGTGCTGCCGAAGAAGGGCAAGTGCTCGGCCGCGGAGCGCGAACGCGAAGGCGATCCGCGCTTCATCCAGCTGCGCCGCAAACACTCCGCCGTGGAGTCCGCCATCAACGCGCTGGAGGTCCACGGGCTCGACCGTTGTCGCGATCACGGGATCGACGGCTTCAAGCGCTACGTCGCCTTGGCGGTGGTGGCGCGCAACATCCAGCGCATCGGCACGCTGCTGCTGGCGCAGGAGGCCGAGGAGGCGCGGCGCGAGCGGGAACGACAGCGCCGCCGACGCGCTGCTTGACCCTTTCGATCGGGTCCGGTGCCGACCCCGACGGGAGTGGTGCGCCTGCGGAATGGCGGTGATGCGAGTCATTCGCATTAATCCGGTTTAATTCCACGAATCCGCATCGAATGCGGCTCGATTGAATACGCTGGCCCCGGCCCGCCATTCAGGGCGAGGTGCCGGGGCGGGAAAAAACGGGGTTTTCGGTCGAGCACTATCTTTCAGCCATCGACCGGCGGTTCTCCTGGCTTGCGGAGAATCCAAGTCTCGGGAAGCCTCGTCCGGAGGTCGGTGACGGATACTGCAGCTACCCGGAAGGCTCCCACGTGATTTTTTATCTCATGAGCGAGGATGGGATTGATATTATCGGCGTCCCACATCAGGGCATGGATGTCCTCAACTACTTCACCGGTTAGCATCCCGGGGCGGCCGAACGTAGACAAAACCACATGAGCTTTCTCCGGCGGTTTTTAAAGCGTCGGCGTCGCGCATGGTCACGGCATCTTCACGCTCAAACCCAGGCACGGAACGAGTCATGACCGCATTGGCGCCTCACAGCAGCCAAAATATTGCATTACAAGACCTGATCCCACCGCCCCCTCTGACCGCATTGGCGCCTCACAGCAGCCAAAATATTGCATTACAAGACCTGACCCAACCGCCCCCTCCAACCCCCTCCGAACCCCCTCCCCGAACCCCCTCCCCGAACCCCTCTGACTCCGTTCCTGCGCTCCTTTAGCTGCGAGGCAAGATCCGTGCGCGGCGGCCTCCGGTTTAGGCCGGTAACGGCTGCTGCAGCAAGAAAAGCTGACCTGTATCAATCGCCCCTCTTCTGTCACCGAACTCTAAAGCAGAAGTGTGGCCGGCGTCTAAACTAAAAGCGCAAGCCCGGTCGCCATTCTTCCCATGAAAATGGCGGACCAACGATCAGCGGATCAGCAACTAAGGAGGCATCGTTATGTGTTCGCGTAGCCGATTTTACTTGTTGGCTGCAGTGCTTGGCGTGCTTACCCTTGCACTCGCCACGCCATCTACCTTCGCCGCGAGACAGGTGCAAAAGGCCCAGTCCATCGGCACCTTCGAGATGCCCGCCGGGGATCAGTTCGAGCCGGCCACCGTGTCGGTGTTCGACTACCAAGAGATCCGGACCGGAATACCCATGGGGGAGGAGCAACTGCTGGAGCAAAAAGAGCTTAGCGCCATCGGTCTCGCGGACTACGTCGGCGCCCCGCCTCGCACCGTGCCTGAACGGCTCGGTATCGGTGTCACTGCCGATAACGCCGATGCGGAAAGTGCGGATGCCGAGAGTGCCGAAGCCGCACCCGATACCCTAGTCCCCAATACGGCGTGCAACACCAACGTGGCGACCGGCTTTGCGCCTTCGGACATCCACGGCGCGGCAGGGCCCGCCGTACTGGTGGTGGTGACCAACGTTGACGTCGGGGTCTACAGCAAGTCCACCTGCGCAATCATTAGCCGTGTACCATTAAAGACCCTATTCGCCGGTTTCAGTGATATCGCAAATCAGACCCTGTTCGACCCCAAAGTCATCTACGACCGCGCCGCCGGACGGTTTTTCGTGACGGCGGAATCGCGCGACAACCGGACGGGCAACACCGATCAGTATCAGTACTTCGCGGTGTCCACCACCAACGGGGCCACAGCCTGGAATCGGTATCGATTTACGCTAAGCTTCGGTACTACGCGCTTCTGCAAACGGGCGTCTAACAGCTTTTGGGACTACCCGTCCTCGGGCAAGAGCGCCAACCGATGGTTTATCACCGCCAATGATTTCCCAGTGTCCGGCAGCGTCACGGGGGCGATCCTGGCGATAGACAAGGCGCCGACCCTGACCGGTGCGGGTACGAGCGGCATCTGTTGGAACAACCTGGCGTTCAACGTCGCGCCGCCCATTGTTCTGGACAGCTTGACCTCGCAGTCGGTATTCCTCTACCCGCGCTCAACCTTCATCGGTCGCTACAATCATCGTGCGGGAGCCACCCTGGGCGCCGACACCCTGACTGCGGGGGCCAATTACGGCATCGCCGCTTGGGCAGTCCCACCGGACGCGGTCCAACCCAACGGGCAGAGGCTCGACAGCCTTGACGGCCGCTTCCAGAGTGCCAGCATCCAATCGCGAGATCGAATCTGGAACATCCATACCATCGCCTCCGGCGCGACCCCTGTGATCCGCTGGTACCGGCTGAGTAGGGCCGCATCCTCCGTGTTGAGCACCAACACGTTCACGAGCGGCCACCTGTTCAACCCATCGTTTGTCACCGGATCGGGCATCGACGGGGCGCCAGCCTTTATCAACGCCTCACGCACCGTCCCGACCTGTACGACATCGAGCTGTCTGGCCTCGATGATTACGTACTCCGGTCCGAACAGCACCAGTACGGGATGGCTGGGCTACCTTGCGGCGAGTTCGACCAGTCAGTTCCTGACCACGAATGGAAGCACGCTGTGCAACAACGACGTTCGCGGGTCCTGCCGTTGGGGAGACTACTCCGCGATTACGGTGGACCCGAACGAGGCCGGTTCCGCGTGGGCGTTCAATCAGTTGATCAACGGGACCAACCAATTCAATTGGTTCACCCGCGGGCGAAAGGAGGTCTACAACATCCAGAACTAGGTAGGGCCAGCATGCGACGGGGGCAACCAAGGACAACCGTCGATCGCATGGCATCGTAATGTTCAGGGGGCCCGACGGGTCCCCTTATTCTGCGATGCCTGAGAGATAAGGAGTCACCGATTAACTCCGGCGGGCCTCTAAAAATTTCATTGGGCCTGAGATCATCAAGCCGACCCCGCCCCTTTTGCTCTCCGGTCGCGCCCCGGCGCAGATGTTCATTCGATCGTCCAGTCTTCGAGTTTCAACCCGGAGAAACCGGGGACAGTGCGGCCTGGCAAGGCCGCGTGTTCTAGCGGGTGAGAGCCCCGCCTGGGTAATCGTGCGCCGCGAGCCCAGTATCGAGCCTTGTCGTGTCAAGTTAAATTCAGATCCTTGGAATCGGAACGGAGACCGTGAAATTGGATAGCGTTACCCAGTGGGTGAGGGGTGACC
>NZ_JBBWVD010000088.1:0-5403 GCF_041903745.1 Thiocapsa sp. C2-2m
CAAGACGCATCTCGGCGACTCTATGCTGGCCCGGCGACGACAGGCGTTCAAGGCGCCGAAGCTCGACATGAAAACGGCATGAAGGTTTTGATGGGAAAGCCTGGGCGATTGAACATCCTACGCGCCATCGGCGAAACACATTGTCGATTCAGCGGAGACATCAACGCGCGATTGCGGGTCACAGGCCATGTGTTTCAAGGGCGGTTCGGCTGCGTGGCAATGGATGACTCTACACGTGATGGCAGCTTTCCGGTACGTGGCTTTGAATCCCGTCAAGGCGAGGCGTGCTGCAACGCCTGCCGATTGGCCTTGGTCCAGCACGCCCGCGCATCTCCGGCGCCAAGACGACGGCCTGGTGACTGTTCGACCTTGACTGGAGCGCGTGGAGAATGTCGCCCAGTTCTTGGAGATGCCAGCGGACCCTGAACGGGTCGCCGCGTTCACTCGGGATCAGACCATCGGACGACCATTGATGGGCGAGCACGAACTCGCCGAACTTGAGAAGCGGCTTGGCCGAACGCTTCGTCCCGGTACTGGCAACACGTGGTCGACCCTCTTCCAACAACAAGGATCCAAGACAACTGGAATTGTGGTAAACGGTAAAGTGTCACCGTAATTCGCACGAGACAAACCTGCGCTATGCACCACTCCCAATTCATCCTCCGCGCCGCGCTCGTACTGGCTGTTGGCGGCTGTGCTCCAACGCCCACCATCAGGATCAGCCCGTCACCTCAAACTCCAGTCTGCGAGGCATCCGTGACAGCGCTCGTCTTGTGGCGGACGCAGTGGCGCGCAGATCAGAAGGATGTTATCGAACGAGAGACTGCGGCCGCCGCTGGAATCGGTCAATTCTTCGAGTCTTCTGGATGCTTCAAGTCTGCTTCGGTAAAGCGCCTGCCGCAACTCTCTGAGGAACAGGCAAAACATACGGCCGCTGCAGCGGCAAGTCAAAGCGGCAACGTCGTCCTTGTATCCGTGCGGGAACTGGGACCAACCGTCAAGATTGGTGCGTCAATAGCGCTCGTAGAGGGCGGCACCGAAGCTGTTCTAGACGTATCTGAGTTCAACTCCGGTAAGGCAAAGCCACGGACATTTACCGTCCAGTGGAATAGCGGTGGACCCGGGGTGCTGAAAGGTGTCGCCAGCCTTCCACAAGACATGCAAGCAGCGCTTGCCGCAGCCCTGCAACCGGCCGACGCGGTGACGCCTAACCCCTCGCGCAAGCGGAGCGCCAACGGCAGTCCACCAGGCCCGGTCTGGCGGTACGCGGTACATTTTCGCCAGCCCAGGCCTGGCGTCCAGCCGTAGTCGCCCGCTCAGCTTGAACGTTAGTGCGCCAAGCGAAGCTTGGCGCTTCTTACCGGGTGCAAGTCCGGGTCAGGTAAGGGCTAGCCACCCACCCGTCTCGAGTGTTGCGTCCGGGAGTTGGGAGTTCCAGGGACAGTTTACTTAATACCCTAGACGAGATGATTCGGATCGATTAGAACACGAAATGATGTTTCTGTGACGAGGGATTGGCCGACCGATGGCCAGACTTCGAAGCGTGGTCGTCCCGGAAATTCCACATCATGTGACCCAGCGCGGTAATCGACGCCAGCGGACCTTTTTTTTGCGACGAGGACTACGCCGAGTATCGGCGATTGCTGTCAACCTCCTGTCGAGCGTGTGGCACGCAGGTGCTTGTCTACTGCCTCATGCCGAATCCTGTGCACCTGATCCTGGTCCCGGCCGATGAGTTCGGTTTGCGCGACGCCCTGGGCGAGGCGCATCGTCGCTACACGCGCATGATCAATTTCCGCGAAGGCTGGCGAGGGCACCTTTGGCAGGAGCGTTTTCGCTCGTTCGTGATGGACGAGCGGCATCTGATCGCCGCTGCCAGGTCTGTCGAGCTGAATCCCGTCCGTGCGCGGCTCTGTGCACGACCGGAGGACTGGCCGTGGTCGAGCGCCCGAGCCCATCTGGCCGGAGCTGACGACGAGTTCGTCAGCGTGGGTCCGCTGTTGGAGCTGATCTCCGACTGGGATCGCTTCATCGGCGAGACTGACGCCACGGACATCGCCCACCTTCTGCACGCGCATGCCGGCACCGGTCGACCGCTCGGTCCGGATTCCTTTGTCGAAGCTCTGGATGAACGCCTCGGTCGCCCTCTCAAGCGACAAAAGCCAGGGCCGAAACCATCGCGACGAGACTCTAACACCCGGGATCTCTTTGAGCTGCCGGAACGGGATTAAGTAAACTGTTCCCGGAATTGCCCGCGCCTGACCTCGCTTCGGATACCGGTCTCGCCTTCCCGTCCGCCCTCTGGGCACGACACCCTTGGGAGAACCCATGAGCACTGCCTTTTCGAGAACCATGCCGAAGCGCCGCGGCGGCCGTCCTGGGCCTTGGCTCGCCGCGATACTGGTCTGCTCCTTTGCGCTGCCTGGAGACTTACCGGCTCAGGCGCGCCCTGGGGGCGACGGCGCACTGGTGCCGGGGGAGGTCCTGGAAGTCGCCACGGACGGGGTGGGCCTGCGCGCCGGCCCCGGGGCGGATGCGGCCCTGGTCCTGGATGTGCCGCTGTCCATGGACGAGGGTCGGTCGATTGCAGTGACGCCTTCGCGCGCCGAGCACGTCGAGGTCCTTGTCAGCGACGGCGACTGGGTCAGGATTCGACTGATCGAAGGACGGGGCCGCTCCACTAAACCGGGAGCGGAGGGTTGGGTACAACGGACGGACCTGACTGCGGTACGAGCGCCCGAGGCTTACCGCACCTTCACGACCGCCGACTTCGATTGGGCGCAGATTCCGGTCGACTTGCGCGCGGAATTGCTGGCGGCCTTGAACCGCGCGCACCGGGACCAGCCCGCCTGTCGCGATGCGATCGATCCGTCCAGCCTCGGGGCCACCGGGGGTCTATCGGCGGTGCTCGGCGCACCGGTCTTCGGCATCGCCTGCGGGGCGGGGGAGCGCCGCCGGTTCCACTTCATCTATGACGTCGGCAGGGGCGCGGCGTCCGCCGGCGGCCCCGCACCATCACCCACGCCTGACGAGCGGCAAGTCACAACCAGCCCAGAAAGATCACCGTTGGACAAGACCGCAATGAAGCTCGAACTCTACGCACCGCCGGATAACGAAGTGTCCATCGTTTCGGACGTAGCGACCCAGAGGCAGATCGCAGACACTATCGAGAACCAACCATGGAGCGACATCACTTTCCTCGTCCTAAAGCGTGACGAAGACAATTGGTTCGAGGTATCTGGCAGCACTTCGGCTGGCTTCAGCGCGAGATACATGGCCGAAGGCAGAGAGTTCGTTTCGTCAAGAGCCCCGGACTCGCTTGCAGAGATGTGTATCCTAATGACCTCCTACCTGGAAGAAGACGGCAAGTGGAAGACAGCGATCGGCTGGGAGTAAGATTTTCTCATGACACCGCTCCTGTGGTGTCACGCCGCGCTTGGCGCTCTGCGCCGACGCGTCGAGATGACGAAGTTCCGGGAAGAAAACCGGGACAAGCCGACCTTTTCCCAGATGATCCTGGACAACCTCAAGGTCGCCGGGGTGCAGCAGGCGCACAAGGACGGCAAGATCACCTTTACCTCGCTGACCCCTTGGCCCGGCGGGCTCATCTGCGCGGAGGGGAGGTTTTCAGTGGATAGTCGCGAGGGGCGAGTGGAGAGTCAGAGATCGCTCGCCACGGACCATTCCCAGCTATCCACTCATCACTCGCCACTCACCACTGAAAATCGCGCAGCGATTTTCATCGGTCCCGAGTTCGGCACCGTCACCCGCCCGGATCTGGTGAGCGCCGCACGGGCCTTGATCGTTATCCCGACCAGCAGCGCGCGTGAGATGCGTAGTCAGGGCTTCCAGCCCTGTTTCTGTCAGGCCAGGATGGCCTGACTACGCAGGTAGCCGATCGTGTGGTCGGAATTATGAACAAGCCCGCCGCACGCGAGGCGGGCGACGCCGATTTCGATGTCTTGATCGCCTGCGCCTTCAACTACGAGGCCCACGCCACGGAGTGCAACAAACTCGGACGGGCCTTGATCATAATCCCGGCCAGCGGCCGACGAATCGTGCGTAGTCAGGGCTTCCAGCCCTGACTCTGTCAGGCCAGGATGGCCTGACTACGCAGTCACGCGGCCGTGTGGTCGGAGTTATGAACATGGCCCTCGGACGCATCCCGGTGCTCAAGGCGCGCATGAATGCCGACCTGCACATGGCCGAGGATCTGAAGGCCACCAACACGGGCAACCTCTTCGTGATCTTCGGCGAGCCCGATATGACAGTGGCGAGTGAAGAGTGGTTAGTGGATAGCACTGGAGAGCGGGTGGCGCCTTATGACATCTATCAATTCATATCGGGACTTGATCGTCTGGAAGAAATCAATGGACTTGGCCGTGATGATCTATGCCGAAACGCGGCAATTGCCCGTCGAAGAGAGATATGGGATTTCCTCGCAGATGCGTCGCGCGGCCTCGTCGGTGGCGGCGTACATCGCCGAGGAACAGGCGCGAAGAACGACGGGGGAGTTTCTCCAGTCGCTTGGTATGGCGCGCGGCTCGCTGGCGGAGCTAGAGACCTTTATCGAACTCTGCGCGAGGCTGGAGTACATCGGTCTGGCGAATTCCGAAGCCTTATTGAACATCTGAAGTAAAAGGGGCCAGGCTTGATCGGTTCACTGCACGAAGTCACCGGCCGACTGTCGATGTGGATTCGTGCGCGGCGGGACATGCACTCAGCGTTGCGGCAACAGCAGGAATTGAGCCTGACCGCTTTTCCGGACACCATCACCCAATCGACATCTTCGGCACCGACTTCGACGATCCGCTGTCCTGGGGGCAAGGTGATGAAGGTGTTTCGGGTGACGCCATGACGCCATCATGCCCACGCCGAGCCTGGCGGGCGGGCGATCGGTCGAGCTGCTTTGCTCGGCAAAGACAGCAACCGACCTGCCGTCTCGGAGTCTGAAACACCATGATGGAATACAAAGGCTATATCGGACGCGTTGCACTCGACGACGCGGCCGGTTTGTTTCACGGCGAGGTCATCAATGCGCGTGATGTCGTCACCTTTCATGGCACCAGCGCGGAGGACATCATGCGCGAATTTCGAGCCTCCATCGATGTCTATCTTGACTTCTGCGCCGAGCAGGGAAAGGAAACCCGATCGCCCGGACGCTGGGCATTTGGTCCTGGATATCGCACCGGAGCTGCAAACCGCGATGATCCGCGCGGCGACGCGCGAGCAGAAGAGTCTGGACGCCTGGATCCTTGACCGATTGGTCGCAGGCGTCGGCGGCTAGGATGTTCAATCGCCCAGGCTTTCCCATCAAAACCTTCATGCCGTTTTCATGTCGAGCTTCGGCGCCTTGAACGCCTGTCGTCGCCGGGCCAGCATAGAGTCGCCGAGATGCGTCTT
>NZ_JBBWVD010000011.1:0-169014 GCF_041903745.1 Thiocapsa sp. C2-2m
CCTATCTGTCCACCCTGCGCAAGCAGTCGATCGCTCTCTACCCCGCCCTGGTGATGACCTTCCGAGGTCAGCCCCCGATGCCGCGCTTGCCGTAAGGCGGTTGGCGACCTGAACAGTTACGCCACATCAAGACGCAACAACCACTCTTTAGCGACCTCGTGGCGATACATTTCGTCCGGATAGGCTTTAGGCCACCATGCTTCCACCGTCGGGATATCTTTTCGGTCGTAACCGAACGTTCGGGTGAAGGCACTGTTGAGGTAGGTAATATTCAGCGCTGAATCGTTCAGCGCGAACGGGATCGGGGATACATCGATGATGGCCCGAAAACGGGCTTCAGCCAGACGGATCTCCTCCTCGGCCCGCTTGCGCTCGGTGATGTCCTGTGCAGCGCCCCAGAGGCCAACCGTTTTGCCTGCCGAATCGACTTCGGCCTCGCCCTGCACCCACATCCATCCAGTGTTTCCGTCTTTTCTGACGAGTTCCAGTTCGAGCCTGTAGGGAACGCCGGTCTCCCTGGTATGGGCTAGGGTTGCCGACAGCCTCTCCCAGCTCTCAGGGGTGAACAGTTTCATGTGCTCGGTATAGGGCGGAACAGGCAGCGAGGGATCGAATCCATACATCTCGTAGAGTTCTTCCGACCAAACGACCTGATTGGTCGTCAAGTTCAAACGCCAATTCCCAATATGGGCAATACGCTGTGTTGCCCTCAGATCTTTGACCATCCTCCGCAGCGCATCCAGCAGGCTGTTGAAGCTGCTGATCAATTGCCCAATTTCGTCCCGCGTGGTTACGGGTAGCGGTGCGGGCATCAAGCCCTGCCCCGGGCGGGCGCCGAGGGCGGCGGCGGCGGCGCCGATCGGCGCCAGTTGGCGCAGCAGCATCCACCAGGTCAGTCCGCCGGCGATCAGGGTGAGCAGGATCGTGGCCAGCAGCATGCGCTGCTGCATGTCACGAATCGGGGCAAAGGCCTCTGCGGTCGGCAGCGTTGCGGCCACATACCAGCCGGCCACCGGGATGTTCTTGGCCGAGACCAGCACCTCCTCGCCCTTGGGGTTGCGAAATATGACCGAGCCCTCCCGCCCGGCCAGGAAGGTGTCGATTTCCGGACTAACCCCGGACGGCGGCAGGGCTTCCAGGATGCGGCTCTTGTCGGTGCCGGTAACGATCAACCGTTGCTGCCGATCAACGAGTACATAGCCTCCCGTTCGCCCATAGGCATTCGAGGTGATCCTGTCCAGGAAATTGTCCGCGCTCAAGTTGATCACACCCACCAGGCTGCCAACGACCTTCCCCTGCATGTCGCGTATCGGCACCGCCAGACTGAAGACCGGAACCCGTAATACCACGCCGATTGCCAAGGCGCCGATTGCCGACTTGCCTTCACCCAGCGCCGCAGCAACGTTGTCGAAGCGACTGTAGTTGATGCCGATGCGACCGGCCTTGACCGGAACGGAGGCGGTGGTGGTGCCTGCGGCATCCGTGACGAAATAGCCACCGTTGAACAGCAAGGGCAGGATAGACCGGCGCTCGAGGTTGTCCTGCTGCATTGCTGGCGATTTCAATTCCCTTTTGCCAAAGTCGGCCGCGATCGTCTCCAGGGCAGTCAGGCGGTCCTTCAGCTCCTGATCGATGTTTGCGGCCACCAAGGCCACTGTCGAGCGTTGCTGGTCGCCCAGCAACTGCGCCATGTCCGTGCGCAGCATCTTCGCCGCGTAGTAGGCGAGCGCCCAAAGGCTGAGGGCAAAAATCACCAGAGAGAACAGGGTGACGCGGGTCTTGAGCGAGCGCTGCAGTGGTCTGATCATATTGGCGTTTATTCTGGCAGCAGTCCTATTAGAACAGCAACACCCATCCCTGCAGCGGCCTCAGTTGGCTCGATCGTGCGTGACCCCGTTGCGGTGCCCATTAGCCTTTCGGGTTGCCCCGGTCCTGGTATTGATCGGCGATGGCCGTGATGGCATCGAAGCCGTCGAGAAAGGCCGCCACGATATCCGGATCGAAATGGCTGCCGCTGCCTTCGGAAATGATCTCGCGGGCCTTTTCATAACTCATCGCGGGCTTGTAGACACGCGACGAAATCAAGGCGTCGAACACGTCGGCGACGGCCATCAGGCGCGCGGAAACCGGGATCTCTTCGCCTTTGAGGGCATCGGGATAGCCGCTGCCGTCCCATTTTTCGTGGTGCCAGTGGGCAATCTCCTTGGCCAGCACAAGAAAGTCGATCGGCTGATCGACATCGGCCTCGGCCTGTTCGATGGCATCTGAACCCAGCCGGGAATGGGTTTTCATGATCACCCATTCTTCCGGCGTCAGCGGGCCGGGCTTTTGCAGGATGCTGTCCGGTATGCCGACCTTGCCGATATCGTGCAATGGCGCCGACTTGGTTAGCAGGTCAATGGTGCGCGAGTCGAGGAAGGCGGAAAAACGCGGATGCTGCCGGAGCCGTAGCGCCAGGGAACGAACATAGTGCTGCGTGCGCAAAATGTGGTTGCCGGTTTCGGGGTCGCGCGTTTCGGCCAGATGCGCCAGCGCCCGGATGCTGACCAGTTGGGTCAGGTCGTTCTCGGCCATCCGCCGGGCCACCTCGGCCTCGAGGATGGCATTTTTGTCTTTCAGCCAGTCGCGGGTGTGTTTTGCTTCGAGTTGCGTGCGCACCCTGGCCAGAACGAGTGCAGGCTTGATCGGCTTGACGATGTAGTCGGCAGCACCGAGCTGCAAACCGCGCTCTTCATCCTCGGTGCCAGCCATTGCGGTGAGGAAGATCACCGGGATGTCGGCGGTGACCGGGTTGTTGCGCAGGCGCTCCAGCACCCTGTAGCCATCCATCCCAGGCATCATGACATCCAGCAGGATGAGGCCCGGACGCGGCTCGCTGGTCGCGGCACGCAGTGCGTGTTCCCCCGAATTGGCGGCGCGTACTTGGTAAACCGGCCGTAACAGATGCGTCAGCAGCGTCAGATTCGCCGGTTCGTCGTCGACCACAAGAATCGTCGTGATCGTTTCGCCAGGTTCCGCTGATCCGGGCTCTCTCTCCATGGCCCCTCCTCATTCATTCTCAGTTGGCTGTTGCAGCAGGTCGCGCACCGGCACCAGCGCCCCCCAGGGTCAGGGGTGGCGCCAACCGGCCCACCGTGGCCCGCGGGGCGCACTCGGTGCCAGTCATTGCAGCGTGCCATTCAGAACGGCCATGTCGTGGTTGGGCGGGACGGGGGTGGTCGTGGGGCTGGGCGCGGTGGGTGGTTGGATCGCCTTCCGTGACCCGGTTACGCGCTCCGCCGCGTCAGCGGAGCGGGGCGCGCCTTGCTCGCCGGGTACCGGCACCGGCAAACAGACAGCCAAACGCCGGCCGCCCTGCGGGCACACCCACGAGGTTAGGTCCTCGCGACCCATCGCTAACCTCCCCGTGACCTCGTAAACCTCGCCGTCGTTAGCAAGTCTAGCCCCGCTGCGGTGCGCGGCGCCAACGTCGAAGCTATGCGGCTGCCACGGGTTTTTGGCAAGCCCTGTACCACTGGCGGTGCTGCATGCTAGGCGCTATCCGGTGAGGCGGCACCGTCGGCTTTAGCCCGCGCCTCGGTTGCATGACCAGGACCGCCATCGGCAAGATCCTCACCGTCCAATCCCGGATCACCATTGCGAAACTAGACCCCGGAGGGGGGAATACCGAGCTGGTGGAGCGGCGACGCTGGATCAGCGAGCATCGATTCCTGCATGCGCCGAACGTGCCGTTTCCGGCGATCGCGCTTGGCGCGGGCCTGATCGGCTATCTGGGCGGACGCATCGCGCCGGAGCGGTTCAGGACCGGGGGAGGGCATCGGGTCGGCAGCGAAGATGACGGTCCGGCGATCATCGACCTGTCCGCGAGAGTAATCGAAGGGCGAAAGCCGGCGACGGCTTTGCCCTTCGAGCAACTACCAGGTCAAGGTTTGCGTGTCGTCCTTGAAGAGTGCGCCGCCGGTCAGCTCGGGGTTGCCGACCTGAGCACCGGAGATGAGATCCGCCTCGGCGACGCCGTAGTGCTTCATGCATAGGGGACACACCAGCACCAGGGCGCCCTTGTCGATCATCGCGGCCAGTTTCTCCTGGTGCTCCCCGAAGGTCGTGGCATTTGCCTTGGCCCCGATGAAGACACCCTTATCGTTGAGGAAGATGGTCAAAGGGTGGCCACGTTCGAGCTGATTCTTGCCGAAGGTGATGCCCATGTTCGCGCGGTGCGGGTCATCCGTCGTCAGGTTGATGAAGAGCGGATCGCCGTCGCCAGCCAGGAGGGGCGCCGTTAGGCCGCTGGCGGTCAAGGCGAAGGCCACGAAAAGTGTGGATAAAAGACGCATAGCGATGTCCCCGACGTGATGGATGTGATGGTCGGTTGGCGCGATCGAGAGGTTCCTCGGATCGGCAACTGCCCCCGGTCACACTCTTGCAACGGTGGCCGTGGCCGTGCAGCCTAACCCGAGTGGATGCTCCACGAAAAGGGGCCGGATCCCGCCGCGCGTCGAGGGCTTGGATCAGCACGAGCAAGCCTGCTCTCCGACAACCACGGCCCTGTAACGGGTTGACAGGCCGTCCGGGGTCCGGTCGCTCGGGCGCGAAGAGGGACGTCTGTCACGTCAACCAAGCCGAGAGCGCGAGAAGGCCCGAGATGATCGAAGCGTTGAGAACGGCCCCCCTGCTGGCCGGCCTGAGCACAGAGCAGCTGGAGCGTGTGAGCCGGCATGCCGTTCGCGTGGTGCTGGGGGCGGAGCAGATCCTGTTCAGTCAGGGTGATTCAGCCGAGCGCTTTTACCTGGTGCTTGCAGGTCAGATCCAGTTGTTCCGGCTCTCCCCCAGTGGCGCCGAGAAGGTGATCGAGCTGGTGTCGCCGGGGCAGACCTTTGCCGAGGCGCTGATGTTCCTCAACGCGCCGAGATACCCGGTCTGTGCCGGGGCGCTGGCGCCGACCGAGCTGATCAGTCTGGACGCACGGGATTTCGCGCAGATGCTGCGTGAGTCGGTCGAGACCTGCTTTCTGATGCTCGGATCACTCAGTCAGCGTCTACGCGGGTTGATCGGCGAGATCGACAACCTGACCATGCATAGCGCGAGCAGCCGCGTTGCCCGCTATCTGCTCGCCAAGATTCCGCCCGACCGGCGGATGATCAAACTGGATGTTCGCAAGGGTGTGCTGGCCTCGCGGCTGTCGATCCAGCCGGAGACCTTTTCCCGCGTGGTCAAGGATCTTGGCGCGCAGGGTGTGATCGATGTCCATGGCGCCCAGGTCACCATCCTCGACCGTGACGCACTGAGTGACATCGCCCAACTCCAGGATAACCTGGAGCTCGGCGGAGTCGGCCGACTCTTTCCTCGGTCGGCCTGAGGTGCCGGGCCACGTGCGCCGACCGACCATCGTCGCAATCTATTTCTAAAAGCGTTGACCGCCCAAGACGAAGCCACCGTTGGTCGCGTCGCGAAGGGCTGTCAGCATGTCTTGCCGCCCGGCGTCGGCATGCACCGCCAAGCGTTATTGGAGTATGTCGAAAGGCAAGCGAAAGACGGCGCCGATCCCACGATGCACTTCCACAACACCGACAAAAAAACCGGCTCTAGGCCGGCTTCTCGTAACAACTTGTTGTACTTGTTGTGTTGGTGGGCGCAGGTGGGATCGAACCACCGACCCCTGCCGTGTGAAGCCGATTTCCCCCTTTTTGCGTTCAAAGACATACAACAAAAACAAGTGCTTAGTGTCCATGATTGTCTATCGAAATCGTTCCCTGTATGATCTGGAGCACTTACTAAGTGCAAATCACCGACCCCCGCATGCCCCGAACCGGGTAAAACGAGGGTCGGCAGGGAAGGGGACATGCGCAAGACGATTACCCGCCAACTGGTCGACGAAACCCGCAAGCGCGCCCGGGAGGGCAAGGTCGAGAAGCCCGAGGAGATTCGGGACGCCGACATCAAGGGTTTTCTGTTGCGCGTCCAGCCTTCCGGCGTGCTCACCTTCTACCTGCAGTTGGCCCGCTCCAAGCGGGTACGAATCGGCGACGCCAATATCCTGACGGTCGCGCAAGGGCGCCTCAAGGCCAAGGCCGTACTCGGCGCCGTGGCTGAAGGTCGAGACCCCGCCGACGTGCTCAAGACCGTGGACGTGTCGACGGTCGCCACCTTGCGCGACTTCATCACCGGCGACTATGCCGAATGGGTCACGCCCGCCCGCAAGACCGGCGCCGCCCTGGTCGCCCGCATCGACGCCTGTTTCTTCGCCGAGTTCGGAGATACGCCGCTTGACAAGCTCACTGCCTGGAATCTTGAGAAGTGGCGCAAGGGACGCCTGCAGCAAGGCCGCACCGTGTCTACCGTCAACCGTGATCTGTCTGCCCTGAAATCCGCCCTTGCGCGTGCGCTCGACTGGGGTCTGATCGAGGCGCACCCGTTGGCGAAGGTGAAGCCCGGCAAGGTCGACTTAGCGGGCATCGTGCGGTATCTGTCGCAGGACGAAGAAGCGCGACTGCGCCGAGCCCTTCAGGATCGGGACGCCGAGCTCCGGGACGGCCGCGCCCGCGGCAATGAGTGGCGCCGCGCCCGTGGCCATGAACCGATGCCCGAGATCGGCACCTTCGGCGATCACCTCACGCCCATGATCCTGGTGAGTATCAACACCGGGATCCGTCAAGGCGAGCTGTTCAATCTCGACTGGTCCGACGTGGATCTCGAGCGCGCGTCCCTGACTGTAAAGGGCTCGGGCGCCAAGTCGGGGCAAACACGACACATCCCCCTGAACAGCGAAGCCCTTCGAGCCATCAACACCTGGCAGGACCAAACCGGCTCGACCGGTCTCGTTTTCGCGGGGCGCAAGGGCAAGCTGAGCGAGATCAAGACCGCCTGGTCGACCCTGCTCAAGCGTGCCCGGATCGAGGGCTTTCGCTGGCACGACATGCGGCATCATTTTGCATCGCGCCTCGTCATGGCCGGCGTGGATCTCAACACCGTTCGTGAACTGTTGGGACACTCCGATCTGAAGATGACCTTGCGGTATGCGCACCTTGCACCAGAGCACAAGGCCGCCGCCGTCGCGAAGCTGATCGGGGGCGCCTGATGGCGTTCCTTCACGTCGAGACGGGCGAGATCGACGAAGCCGAGTGGGATCGCCGCCAATCGCCCTATGCGCAGCAAGCTGCGCTGATGGACTTGCTCACCCTGGCATGGAGCCACAACGCCGCGATCCTGATCCGTTACGGATACCGCCTTCCTGATGGCGACGATCTGTACCCTTGGGCAGGCACCCCGCCGACACAGACAATCGTGGAGCCCGACGCGATCGAGGCCGGGAGGGTTATCGATGCTATCTGCGGAGTCTGGAGGGCGATCCAGCGAAAGGATGTCTTCGCCGTCGCCAACGCCGCCCATTGGCTCGGGCGGATGACCGGAGGGGGGCAGTACCGCCAGCATCAGGCCCGGAACCGCATGGGCAAGAAAGGCCCCGGGCGATCGAAGTACATGCCGAAGGCGAAAGAGATCTACGACACCCGCCAAGACTGGCCCGACTTCAAGGCGTTTTCGGCCGCACTGAATGAGGCCAATGCAGAAATCAAGGCGACCGTACAGGATGGCACGGTTCGTACCTGGTGGAACAGGTTCGAGAACGAGCGAAAGGGTTTGGCTCACTCCGCCGAAAAAGCCACCGACCGACCCTGATCCAGATTGTTTTCGGATGCTAACCGGTTAGCATCCTAAAATAGCCAGTTATTACAGCGCGTTGCGCGCTATCGTTATCTCATGTGATGTAACCCTTTCACTGAGAGACGATACATGAAGATCGATAAGCCCGCTTCGTACGTCCCCGGCGAAGTCGCCCTTACCGTCAAAGACGTGATGCAGCGGACAAAGCTGTGTCGCCAGAGTGTCTACAACGAAATCAACTCCGGTCGGCTCAAGACCTTCAGGGTCGGGAATCGGCGCCTGGTATCCCCTGCGGCCCTGTCTGAATGGGTGAAGTCTCTTGAGCGCGCAGCGGCATAGCGGGGCAATCAATGAGCGATTCCCCCAATCAGACAGATATGTTCGGCTCGCCGCCCGAGTGGGCGAAGGATCTACAGCACCTGCGGACACGCAATCACCGCAACCACTTGGCCAGACTGCGTAGGATCGGCGTCTACCTCCGGGAGGCGCCGCCCGCGCGGGTAGCACTGGATCTGGACACGGCCCAAGACCCCGCGCGTGTCGCGGCATGGGCGACAAGCGACCCGCGCGCCCGCGCCCCACGCGATTATCAGCGGCAAAGGGTCTATGGATGGGAGCAGCGGCAACCCTGGTGTGAACGCGACCCCATCGACTTGAACGCCGCCGCCGCCCTGATCGAGGCGTTGACCGGGCTTGCGGACGTGGAGGTCCTACCTGGTCACAAAAACACCCGCAACGCGAAGGCGAGGATGTTCGCGCGCGTGGTTATTCTGCCCCCCGGGATGCGCTATTCAGGCATCGTTTGCCATGAAGCCGCGCACCTTGTTGGCCATTGGGGTGAGGCGCACGGCCCGGTATGGCTGCGCCGCTATTGCGTCTATCTCGACCGCGCCGGCATCGTCTCAGAACGCATCGCCGCCGCGTCTGCCGTGGCTGCGGGTCTGGACGTGGCCCCGGCAAGCACCGCACATGAGTGCGCCCGCTCGATGGACCAGATCGAAGCGGGCGCGGATACAGCAAGAAACATGACCCTGAACGCCGACCACGGAGGGGACCGGCATGGCAGAGCATAGCATACCTCCTTACGCATGGACCCTTCTATCCCGGCTCGACGGCGTGCGGTCGACCGGCCCCGGGAAGTGGATAACCCGATGCCCCGCGCATGAAGACCGCGGCCCGTCCCTATCGATCCGCGACACTGGCGAGCGGATCCTGATTTACTGCTTTGCAGGCTGCGAGGCGGACGACGTGCTCGCCGCCGTCGGTCTCGGCTGGAAAGACATCTACCCGGATCGATGGGACGCCGCCCGCTTGGCGCAACGCCCGAACAAGGTCCTACGCCGCCGCCTGGTTGATCTCGACCCCCTGGAGGTCGATAGGCAAGTCCTGCGGATCGCCGCCGCCGCCTTGAAGCGTGGCGAGGCCCTCAGCGTCGAGGATCAGGCCCGCGTGCAGATCGCCGTCGAGCGCCTGGAGTGTGCGGCATGAAGGCCCCCGCCGACCTATCCGCCGCCCGCCTTCTGAAACTGGCTGAAGGCAACGCACAACCCCGAAAACCGAAGGGCTCCGGCGATTCCGGGAATCCGGCCCCGCCGCCGCCCGAGGGCGCAATTCCGATCACCGGAGGATCCCTGTCCGCGAATGCGGACAGCGCGACCACGGCCCTACTGTCCGCGGGCGCCGGCATCTACCAGCACGGCCCGCGCCTGGTGCGGATCGGTCGCGCCGATGCGACCGACCGCCCCGGCAAGCGAGCCCGAGCGCCCGGTTCACCCCTGCTCTTCGAGCTATCGGTTCCGTGGTTGGTCGATGAGCTCACCCGCCAAGTCAAGTGGGTCAAGTTCGACCGCCGCTATGGGGCTTGGGTCGCGACGAACGCGCCGCGATCCGTCGCCGAGACCATCATCGCGCGCTCGGGGTCCTGGCCCTTTCGACGTCTGGCGGGGTTCGTCGAGGCGCCCGCGCTGCTACCGGACGGGAGCGTCATCCGCGTCCCTGGCTACGACCCCGAGACCGCTTTAATTCTTCTGGAGCCGGATCGCGATGATTGAAATCCCCGACAACCCGACCCGTGCGGACGCGGCCGCCGCCTGCGAGGCGATGTATCAAGCGGTCGAGACATTCCCCTTTGTGAGCACGGCCGATCAATCGGCGTGCCTCGCCGCGATCATGACGGGGCTATCGCGCCGGACCATGCCCGCCGCGCCTTTGATCGCAATCAACGCCAACACGCCCGCCAGCGGTAAGACACTGCTCGCGAACGTCGTCGCGGCCGTCGCCACCGGGCGCCCCGCAAGTCCGATGACCGTGGCGAAAGACCCCGCCGAACTGGAAAAGCGCGTGGACGCGGCTCTACTGGACGCCGACGCGTTCATCCTGCTCGATAACATCTCCTTTCCGATACGCTCGGACGCCCTGTGTGTCTGCGCGACCGACTCGACAAAAGTGATTCGCGTACTCGGGTCATCCCGGAGCATCCGAACGCCGATCAGCTCGTTGTTCATTCTCACCGGGAACAACCTTTCCCTGCTGGGCGACCTTGCGCGCCGGATTCTCATGATTCGCCTGGATGCAGGATGCGAACGGCCCGAGCTGCGGACCTTCGCCCGCGACGCGATGCAGACGATACGCGACCGCCGCGCGGAGCTGATTGCTGCGGCACTCACCGTTTCCGTGGCGTATTTCCGAGCGGGTTGCCCGCCCGCACGCCCCGACCCTGAAGGCCGCGAGACGGTTAGTCCCTACGGATCCTTCGGCGATTGGGACCGGATGATTCGACGCCCCCTGATCTGGGCAGGAATGCCCGACCCGCTCGACGCTGTTGGCGACCTGCGCCAAGAGGACCACGAGTTCATCGCCATGCGCGATCTGCTGCGCGCATGGCACGAGATTTACGACGATGCGCCCGTTACGGCCGCCCGTGCGGCCCAAGACGCCGCCGAGTTCATCGGCGGAGGATTGACGCCCGCCGCCCGCAAAGCCCCCGCCCTGCATGACGCCATGTCCGCGATGGGCATCGATCCGCGGACAGGTGGATCTCGGGAGCTGGGCTACAGGCTGCGCGCATGGCAAGGCCGCATCATCGGCGGGTTACGGCTCGACCGGGACCGTAAAACGATGACCGGAATCGCCTACGCCGTCCGCAGGATCGGAATGTCATGAATCCCTAAGTCGTTGAAGTGAACCACCAAGTCGTTGAATTCGTTGTATATGACGATAATGACGATAATGACGATGTTTTAGCTAAACGCGAGAAAGTGTCAGAAGGGAAAATGTGTGTAATGACAGTTTACGAGATATGGCCAAAAGATCGTCATGATCGTCATTATCGTCATATCAAGAGGGCCAGATCGTCCGAACTATCTACTGAAACCTTTAGGAATTTATGCCATGAAACCGCCAACGCACACCGACATGCACGTCATCCCGAACGCGAATCCGGCACTCGTCGTGCTGACGGTATGGGTGGAGGAAAACGACGACACCGATTGGATAGTCCGCGAGGTGCCCATCGTCGGATGGCACATCGATCTAGGTGCCTTTTCCGACGACGAGGACGCTATCAGGGTCGAGCGCCCCGTTTGCGTGGGCGTTGTCGATGATGATTGGGTCATCTTGGATAAGGCGACCGGCTGCGCATGGAAGCCCATTGGGCTCGACTTCGAGACCCGAGCCGCCGCCGCGGCGTATCTCAAAGACAGGGCTCGAATACGGAACGGCGTTATCCGCCAGCAATGCGCCGCTGCTGTTGGCGAGCGATGAATAAAACGGGTAATCCCCCGGCTTTGCCGGGGTGACAGTAGCAGTTTGACATTTCCGGGAGTCCATCGGGGACACTCCGCAGCGTGAGCCGCCAAGCACACGCTTGTGGAGAGTCCCGATGGACGATTTCGAGAGCCTAAGTCACTCCAAATGGGAGTGCAAATATCATGTTGTTTTCATCCCGAAATATCGCCGCCGCGTGCTCTATGGGCAACTGCGGTCACACCTCGGGGAAGTCTTTCACCGGTTAGCCCGGCAAAAGGAAAGCCGGATCGAAGAGGGGCATCTGATGTCGGATCATGTTCACATGCTCATTTCGATTCCGCCGAAGTATGCCGTGTGCCAGGTGATCGGCTTCATCAAGGGCAAAAGCGCGATCCATCTGGCGCGCGTCTACGGCGAGCGCCAGCGCAACTTTACGGGGCAGCACTTCTGGGCTCGGGGATACTTTGTCTCGACCGTCGGTCGGGATGAAGCGACGATCCGAGAGTACATCCAGCACCAAGAGAGCGAAGACCAGCGCCTGGATCAGCTCAAACTGTGGCGCTGATTTGCCGCCTTTAGGCGGCCCAAGAACCGTGGGGCCGCGTTAGCGACCCCTTTGCCGCTTTGAGCGGCTCACGAATTCAAAGCCCCCGGCTTTGCCGGGGGATGGTTACTCGTTTTAGAAATTAGGGTCACGCTTTCAAGCTAGGCCCGATCCGGCCCCGCCGAGTCGCGCAACCCTATGTCTTATCTAAAGATTCGCGGCCGATGGGACCCTGCCCCCGGCGCCAAAACCACGGGAAATTCGAGCCCCGGCTTTCGACACAATTTCGACCCCCCTGGCCTTCGGCAGCAGTTGAACCGAAGTGAACCGTCCAATACATCGAGAAACCTTTCATGAGACAGGATGAACCGCTCCACCTGCTCACGCGAGCGATCGAGGCGGCCCACGGTACCGACCCGGAGGCCGCGCGCTGGCTCGCCGATGGGCTCGCCCTGGTGCAGGCCGGCGCCGCCCGCAGTCTCGACATTGCCCTCCAGATTCGCGGCCGTGGAATTTCAAGTCTTGAAACCCGCGAGCGACTGGCCCGGCGTGACCGTCACGTTTGCCGAGCCTTCACCCTGATCGCATTCAGCGAAAGCACCACAACCACCTCGCGCGTCCGCGAGCTGGCGAGCGAGCTCGTGATGTTCGAGCAAACATCCTGGCGCTGGTCTCGCGACCATGCGCAACCACCGGCAAGGCTGACACCGCTGCAAGTCGAGCTGTGGCACGCGCTGCAATGCGGCCCTGTGCCGACAAGCCGGACGAGTCTAACGCGCATCGTGAGCAGCAACGCCGACCGCGAAATGACCCGTTTTCATGGTTGACCGCTCGCCGCAAACTGGCTGCACTTCGACCACCGGACCCCGACAATGAGCCGACACGACCACCCCGACCATGTTGCCCTGGCACCTGCCGGCGCGACGATGGGAGGCCCCGCAGGCCCCGAGCTGCACGCCGCCATCTTTCCCGAGTCGCCGCCGATGCCCCGCGAGCAACGCGCCGAGCTGGACGAGGCTATCGCACAGATCGCCGCCAACGAGGGCAGCCGCGACGACACTCCGCCCGCAGCTCGCCGACCGGCCCTTGAGTCGCAGATCGACACCTATCTCGCCAAACACCAAACGGCCGGCACACATCACGACGTGAGCCTTGAGCCGCCGCGGTCGCGTGTCGTGCGGCCCGAGCGTGGAGGCTTCCGAAAATGATCCTTGCCCGCCGCCTGACCCTCGCCGACCGCAAAGACCGCGAGCTGCGCCTGGAGCCGTTCGAGGCTCGCTTGCGCACGCTGCGCCGACAAGCCAAGTCTGCGCACGCCGATCTTCTGGCGTTGACCGAGGAGCGCGTCAACGCCTACACCGAACGCCGCGAGCTGCGCGGCCACATCGGTCTGTGGACCGAGGACCGCCGCATCAATCCGCCGCCAGAGGCCGAACCGCCGCATCTTCAAGAGCTGCGCCTGGAGCTCGCGAGCGTGGAACGGCGTATCACCGAGCTGGATGAGGCGATTGAGGCGGCCGAAGCCGCTTGGCAACCGCAAGGCGCCCTGATTTTCAGTTGCGAGCAATGGCTGGAGCAGCACGCCGACCGCATCGCGGCCGGAGGATGACATGGACGTGGGGCGCGATTGGGTCGAGATCGCCGCGGCCGGCGTGGCGTTCGAGGGGCAGTCCGGTTGCGAGTATGGCGTTGAGATCGCCTACGGCGCCGACCAGCCGCCGAGCGCCGTGGCGGGTCTGTGGTATCCCGGCATGGCGGTCTTCAGCCGCAGCGATCTCACCGCGCGCGCATGGGCTCGGCTACCGCCGACCGCGCCCGCGGTCATCACGAATTCCAACTTACGAATTTTTACGGGACCCTGAGACATGGAACTTATGCAAATCCGCGACCTGATCGACGGATTGAAAGCCGATCGCGAAGCCATCGCGCGCGCGTGGCCCGCGCACGCCGAAGCCGCCGCGGCCATCGCCGAGGAGGTCGAGCGCCTCGCCGCGCGTGGTCGGCAAATCCTCAACCCCGCGTACCTGCGGCGTGGCAAATTGCCTGACTTGCATTTCGCCGCATCCGCTCGCGATTTTTTGGCATTGATGGCCGTCGCCGACCCCCAGCGCGTCGCCGCCCGACTGGTCGACTTGGCAACCGAAGATCACCCGGCCCCGGGGATCACGGCGCCCGACCGAGCGCGCCGCCTCGCCGAGATCGCCGACCAACTCCGCGCCTTGGAGCTCGACGAGGAGCGATTGATCCGCTCCAGCCCGACGCCCATCACCCGCCGCGCCGACGCCAGCCCCGAGGTTGTGCTTACGCCCGATCTCGACCGGCTCGCCGCCTAGATTCGTGGCGCGGGCGTTTTTGGACGGACGCGAGTTCGCGATTTTCCTCCGCGACACTCCCGGCGCCGGCCCGGTCGCAACCGCCGGCACCCTATCACTGAGGAGGCGTCATGTGCGTGCAATGCCCGGTCTGCAGCGCCGAAGACACGGCCGTCCTGGAGACCCGCCGACCCGGCCCCGACAGCATCAAGCGCCGCCGCGCGTGCCTGCGATGCCGTTTCCGATTCAGCACGGTCGAGACCATCACCCGGACGCCCGCCCTCGCCACCGCCGCGCACCTGGTACGCCAGCCCGGGCCCTCCCGTGAGTCTGACCCTGTTTGTTGATGGCGAGCTGTACGCCGTCGACGATTCGAGCGGCTTCATCCTGCTCGAGACCGACGAGGCCCTTGCAACCCGCCTGTTCGTGGAGTGGTTCCGAGCCGAACGGCGCCGCCTGGACCGCGAAGACGCCGCCGCCGCCCGCCGCATGCGGATTCGCCTTGTTCCCCCGCACCACCTCGAGGACTAGCCCATGCCCCGCCCCGCTTCCCTTGGCCGCCGATATTCAACCGTAGGCCCTCCGACGAAAAGCGCCACCGTCATTCCCGGTCTGCTGGGCAAATCCGCCCCGATCGCCGACGCCAGCCCGAAGCGCCGGACGCGGTTTAGGATGCGGACCCCGCCTCACTGAACGGATCCCTGCCCCGGTTGCGCTCACTCCGCAGGCCCGTGGAGTGAGCTCTCCGCACTGGTGCGGAGACGTCCCTGGTAATCTCGCGGCTCAAACTTGCGCCGCGAGATTGCCCTCAATCGTTACAGTGACGGTCAGAAGGTCGCGACGTCGCGACTTTTCAAAAGTAAGCGCCGTGACTGTCACGACGTCCTACGTCTGAACCCACCCTGGATCCGGTCGAGCTCTCCGACCGCGAAGTTTGAAATGTCACGACGTCGTGACGTTGTCCGAACCCACCCTGGATCCGGTCGAGCCCTCCGGCAACTAACCGCCGGCGGTTAGATGTTCCATTCAGCCGTCCGAACCCACCCTGGATCCGGTCGAGCTCTCCGACTTTCCAATTTGATAGGCGCCTATCAGATTTGAGGTCTGAACCCACCCTGGATCCGGTCGAGCTCTCCGACGGATTAAAGCTGCTGAGATTTACCACACGTGTAGTGTCTGAACCCACCCTGGATCCGGTCGAGCTCTCCGACCGCACCCGCCAGAATCGCCAGCATCGGCGCCACCTTGCGCGACCCCTTGCGGACCCTCGCATGCGTCAAACCATGTCGCACCCGTTCGATAGTCAACGCCTATCAGGCACACCGCATGCTTGAATCGCGTAAGCCAATGATCGGCCGTAGGCGCAAAATCCGCGCCTGATCGGTCACGACGATGAGTAGACTCGGCTCCGGGAGCGTGTACCGCTGGCGGATCCGCATTTGACCCTTGCGCACGCCGCACACCTGGTCTAGGCTATGGGTAACACGTGACCAATCGGCGAAAGCATGGCACTCGACCCGAAAGAGAAACAGAAGGCGTACCGCGACCGCATGCGCGCAGCAGACATGGTGCCCATCCATGACTGGGCGCCGCGCGAATCCGCCGAGCTGGTGCACGACATCTGCCGAAAATTGAGGGAGACGAAGAAGGCAAAGAAGACGAAGTAACGAGGAAGCGGACCCCGACCGCGTTGGCGCGCGATCGAGGTCCTACACCAACCCACCTACACCGAGGTGAGACGATGCACGACAATGGTACCACCGCGCAGCAGCGCGTTTTGCTGCATTGGAATCGATCGATTTCCGATGCGCTATCCCACCGCGACCGCCGTTATCTGCGGTTCCTGCAGGCCAACATCGCAGCCAGCACCGCGACCTTCACCGGCCCCGCCAAGACCCGGGCCCTTGCGACTCTGGCCCGCTGCGCCGCCGCGAGCCGCTACCTTGGAGCTCGCCAACATGGAAGGTGAACGCAAGCCGTCCCGCGCGGCCGTCCTACTGGTCCGCGATCTTGTCTCGGAGCTCCACCGCTGCGGCAAGCCGGTCGAAGGCGACGATTTCGCGCACAAGGGTATTGCCCTGTCACATCAACTCGGCGGAGTCGTGCGCTACGCCATGCGCTGCGATCCCGTACGCGCCGCCGATGTGGTGCATGCGCACCGCTGGCACGAAGCACTGTTGCACCTGGTCGCCGCCGACCCGAGCGAACGCACCGCGGAGCTGACCCGCATGCTGTCCCGGGCCAACGAAGGCCGCACGCCGTTGGAGGTGACACGATGAACGACTCGGAACTCATCGTGGAGGCGGCAATCGCCGCAATCTGGCACCTGGAACGCTGGCACGACGTCGCGGATCGCCTGTTTTCGATCCTTATCACCCTGATCTACGTGGCGCCGTCACACCCGGCGATGGACGACATCAAATTTCTTTCGGAACTCGCCAGAACTAGGAGCATGCAAGCATGACCGATACCACCGACATCGACACCTGCGCGCGCATCATTGAGGAAGACACCTTGGAGCTCGTCACTGACATGCTTCTGGTAGGTCTTCAGTCATACGGGGAGGTCGAGCGGCTTACCGCCGCCGCGGATATCTGCGAGCTTGGCGGTCGCCGGCTGCCCCGGAGTATGCGTCCGATCGACCCGGCCGGAGACCCCGAGACGATATCGAAGTTCGCCGACGCGCTTCGCCTGATTCGGAATCTTCGGAAATCCAGCCAGCCGGCATATTGACCCAACCGCCCGGCGAGTCCGGGCGTTATGGCGCGCCTGCCGATGATCGCCATATCTTTGTCACTACGCAATGGTTCGGGTATCGTGTCCGCATATCTTTGTCACTACATTAGCCAATCATGTTCGTCAGGATTAGAACCTATGACCGTCCCGGCTGGCGTGGCACAAGAATCGCGCAAGGTACCAATGGTCCTTTTCTTACCGCTGGCCGCGCACGCCACCACGCACGCACTCAAGCGACCCATTACATGGTCATTGAAGCCGTAAGAACATCGAAAGGACCGCGACAGAAGGTTGTGGCGTCATGGCTAGATCTACCCTCGCTGTCGGATGCAGTTAAAGCCGCTAGGGCATCGCTTAAGGATGCACAGATGAGAGAAAGCCAGATCCGTGAAAAACATGGATACGGGTGCAAGGTTGCAGATGCGATGAGCCGCACGAGCAGAGCCAGAACCGCACTTGCTAGGCTTGAGGAGGCGCATGCATCGCTCGGGGACTGGTGCGACCCTGGGCACCGCCCCCGATCGACTTGAAACAGGCCGCTTTCCCAAATATTCACCATTGGTGAATTTGCCCCGGCACCCTTCCGAGCTGACTGCATCCCTTGCGGTTAGCTCTTCGCCGATCTTCACGTGAAGATCGGCCGCAACCTCCTTCAGGTTGCGATCGGCCGCACTTACTGCGCGCGTCTCCAGATTCGCCCCGGATCTCGACCGGAAGTGCCGACCCCGCCGAGCACTTCCCACACACTTACAAAAAAACCGGCTCTAGGCCGGTTCTTCGTAAGCTCTTGTTTTGATGGTGGGCGCAGGTGGGATCGAACCACCGACCCCTGCCGTGTGAAGACAGTGCTCTCCCGCTGAGCTATGCGCCCGACTCAGCGGAGCAATCTACCAGGCAAGGTTGGCGAGGTCAACGCCGGTGAGTCGGCGGTGCTGCTCGCTCGTTCTCGCGTGATTGGGTTCCCCGGGCTAAAGTGGCGTGTGCGGATTCGTTCCAGTCCCGTTGGGTCGATCCATCTCACGAATGCATCGGATCGCGGATGGAGAGCTCTGCGGTTCAACGCGCACGTCAACCGTCGATGAAGGCGTCAAAATCAGTCGCAATCGAGGCCCAATGTCCGCTGATAATGTGTTTTTCGTTCCCATTAGGGATCTGTGTCAACGCGATGTCGTGACCTGCGAGCAGGATGAGTCGCTGGTCGTCGCCGCCGAGATGATGCGCGGGCGCAATATCTCGAGCATTGTCGTGTGCTCGGATCAGGTGCCGGTCGGCATGGTGACGGATCGCGACCTGCGCAACAAGGTCGTGGCACGGGGGCTGGATCCCGGCGAGCTGCGCGTGAGCGACATCATGAACAGCCCGCTGGTGACGATCGGCGAGGACGACTATCTGTTCGAGGCGCTCCACCTCATGAGTCGGCGACGAATCCACCGGCTCTGCGTGGTGGATGCGAGCGGCGCGCTCTGCGGGATCGTGACGGATACCGACGCACTGCGGTTGCAAAGTCGCTCGCCGCAGCAGTTGGTGAAGGAGATCGAGGAGGCGGCCGACGTCGATGATCTGAAGATCCTGCACGAGAAGCTGGAGCAGCTCGTTGTGCACCTGGCGGGCACGGGCGTGGCGACCAAGGATCTGGTGCAGACGGTGGCCCATCTGAACGACCGCATCCTGGTGCGTTTGATCGAGTTGGTGCGCGCTGCGCGCTACCAGGATCTCACCGACCGCTTTGCCTTCCTTGCGTTGGGGAGCGAAGGTCGGCAGGAACAGACGCTCTCCACGGATCAGGACAATGCGATCGTCTATGCGGACGATCTGACATCGGAAGAGCGAGAGCGCCTCGCGGCCTTCAGCGTGGACCTGATCGATCAGCTTATCGGGATCGGCGTGCCGGCGTGCCCCGGCGGCATCATGGCGAAGAACGAGGCGTGGCGGCGCAGTCTCTCCGACTGGAAGCGTGTTCTCGAGAAATGGCTGCGGACCCCGTCGCCGGAGAACATCCTCTCGGGCAGCATGTTTTTCGATCTTCGCACCCTTTACGGAGACGCGAGCTTCGAGGCCGACTTGAAGGCCCACATCACGGCGCAGTTGCGTGCCAATAACCTGTTTCTGGCCTATAGCGCCGCCAATGCGGTCGGCTTCAAGCCGCCGCTGGGGTTTTTCGGGGGGATCAAGCCGGAGCAACGGGGAGCGCACCGCGGCAGCATCGAGCTGAAGAAGGCCGGCATCTTTCCGATCACCGAGGGGGTGAAAGCGATGGCCCTACAGGCGGGTGTCGGCGACGGCGGTACCCGCGGCCGGGTGCTCGGTTTGCAGGAGGCCGGGATCCTGCGCGCGGAGCAGGCGGAGAGTCTGATCGCGGCCCTGGATTTTCTGGTTACCCTGCGACTGCGCGCGCAGTTGCTCGCACTCGAGGAGGACCGCGAGCCGAACAATTATCTACCGCTCGAACGGCTGAATCGGATCGAGGAGGGGCGTTTGAAGCTCGCGCTCGAAGAAGTCGGACACTTCCAGGGGTTTCTGAGGAGCCGCTTTCATCTCAATCAGTTGGGGCGCTGAACCGGGTCTCGGAGTGACTTTGTTTGCGCTGGAGTATAGAGCTGCGCGGGGGCCGACTCGGTCTTGATGGCGTGAGGGGGCGAGGATGAGGGGGCGACTAAAGTCGCCCCTACAGCCCCTACAGCCCCTACAGCCCCTACAGCATGGAGATTTTTTCCGGAAACCGCTCTCTCGAGGACCTTGTTGTCGCCGGTTCCCGGTCGGGCTCAAGCTCAGCGCTGTCCGGACGGCGTTTCCAGCTCCAGGATCTCCATCCGATAGTTGCCGCAGGGGTTCTCCGCGGTTGGACCCTGGGTCAGCAAGACCAAGCCCTCGCGGATCCCGCGCTCGAAAAGCCATTGACGCACGAAGCTCGACCAGTCGGAGCGGTCGGCCTCGACCTGGATCGGATGGATGCCGTAGGAGAACTGCAGCGCCTGACAGGTGGCCCTGTTCGGGCTGAAGGCGATGATCCAGACCGGGAGCCGAAAGCGCGCTACGTTGCGGGGTGTGCTGCCCGTCTGGGTGGGGACGACGACCGCCTGCGGGGCGCTGTCCTTGATGGTGTGGTAGACGCTCGCGGCGATCAGGTCGACGGCGCGCATTGGCCCCGACCTGTGGAACCCGTCCATGGTGCGCACGAAGGGCTGTTTGCTGCGCTCGGGCTCCACATGGTTGGCGATGCTTGCCAGCATGGCGACGGACTCGATCGGGTAGCGCCCCATTGCCGATTCGGCGGAGAGCATGACGCAGTCGGTCCCGCCCAGGATGGCGTTGGCGACATCGGTCGCCTCTGCGCGGGTAGGGCGGCGGAAGGTCACCATGGATTCGAGCATCTGGGTGGCGGTGATCACGGGCTTGCCGAAGCGATTGGCGAGCTCCGTGATGTGTTTCTGCACCACGGCGATCCGCTCGATGGGGATCTCCACGCCTAGATCCCCCCGCGCGACCATGATGCCGTCGGCGACGCGCAGGATGGCCTCGAGGTTGTCCAGCGCATCGGCGCGCTCGATCTTGGCGATAATGAAGGGGGCATAGCCGATGGCGTCCGCCGCGCGGCGCACGGCAAGGATATCGTCGTCCGTGGCGACGAAGGATTGACTGACGGCATCCAGGCCGTGCTCGGCGGCAAAGTGCAGCCAACCGTGATCGTCTTCGGTGAAGGCGCTGATGCCGAGATTGATGCCCGGAAAGTTGAGCCCCTTGCGCGAGCGCAGCTCACCGCCGACGCGCACGCTGCAGCGGATCTCGGAGCCCTCGACCTCGAGCACCTTCAGCAGGATGAAGCCGTCGTTGAGGAAGAGTCTGTCACCCGGTTGAACCGCTGCCGGGAGGTCGAGAAAGCTCATGGAGACCCGCGACTTGTCGCCGATGATGTCCTCGGTCGTGAGGGTAAGGATATCGTCGCGCAGCAGCTCGACCGGCTCCTCGGCTAGATCGCCGATGCGCATCTTGGGGCCGGGCAGATCGCCCATGATGGCGACACGGCGCCCGGTGGCTGTCGCGGCCTCGCGGATACGCCCGATCAGCGCCCCGTGATAGTGCGGATCACCGTGCGAGAAATTCAATCGGGCCACGTTCATCCCGGCCTCGATCAGGGCGCAGAGCATCTCGGGCGAATCCGACGCCGGGCCGATCGTCGCGACGATCTTGGTCTTGTGGTTGGGCAGTTGCATGTCTGGATCTCGTACTGCTGGAGGGTTTGTTGCTCGGATGGCTCGGTCGAGGTTTCGGGCGGGCCCGAGCCGAGCATGACCGGTTGCTCGTCATCTAAGCATAACTTGCGCCAGATGTCAGATCACGATCCGGCGGGAGTGCCTGCTCGCGTGCGGGTTGCCGGCCGGGTTGTTCGGTCTGGACGTGACACCGATGGTCCGGCGCCCGAACGCCCGCGGCGGTTGTCGTTATACCGACGCACTGTGATGTTTGCGTGTCGTTGGGTCTGTCGGTGGGGTGGTCTTAGGCGATTTCCGGAGAATTCGGTACCCGTAGGTCGTGCTGACGATAGGAAGCACGACGTGCGCCGATGGTTGGGTGGCCCCCGCATGGCTCGGCACAACCTAGGGTCCGTCGGACAGGAGACCGACCTGCGGCGGGGTCTGGCGATTCTCGCGAATTGCCTGACGGGGCTTGCCCGTCACCGCGGCCGTCGTGACACGTGGCGCAGAGCGCCAAGGGGCATGCGTGAAACCGCGGAGCGGCTGTCACGAGCTCCCTGAGGTTGGGGTGGCCGGTCCGATGCGCGCAGCTGCCTTACGCCTCGTCACGAGACCGGCGCCAGACCAGGATCGCCGCTCGGTCGGTCTCCTGATCGTGCGCATAGAGGCGTTTCAGCTCGGCCCGATCGGCCTCTGGCGCATCCCGCAGCAGTCCCGCGACCGTAAGGATCGGGCTGCACCGCAAGACCGCGCCTGCAGTGACCTCGGCCAGATAGGTGGTGCGGTCGCCGATGTCCATGCGCGCTTCGACCCGACAGTCCATCCAGGACACGGCCCCCTCGATCAAGGGCGCGCCGGCGGATGTCTCGCGCGGCGGCAGGTCGGCAAACTTGTCCGCACTGTGCCCGGAGGCGAGCCCGAAGCGCCGAACGCTCGCGATATCATCGGCTGCAATGAGATGCAGTGCGAAGGATCCGCTCGCCTCGATCAGGCCCCAGGTGTGGTGGTGCTTGGCGACCGCGACGAGCATGCGCGGGATCTCGTGGACGATGGATGCGCGCGTTGCGGCAGTGGCGATGAAGCCGCCGCGGCGTGCCCCGTCGCGCGCCGTCACGAGCCACAGGGGTGGGTCGTAGAGATGGAAGACCTCATTGATGGCGTTGATCGCCGCTGGGCTTCTGACGTGCGCCTCGGTGCTCATGTCATGTCGGCCGGCTGTTGCAGAGGGACGCGTCAGACCGAGGGAAGGGACGGAACCAGGCTGTCGAGCTTCTCGGTGATGCTCTGCTCGATCCGATCTTTGAAGGGTTTGAGCAGGAATCCGAGCGAGACCTCGAGGATCAGCAGGGTCTCGGTCACCTCGACGCATCCGCTCGCGCCCGGCCGCGCGAAGTCGAGCCGATTGCCGTCCCACGCACATCGAGCATCGAGCTCCTCGACGAGCAGATAGGCGAGGGCCTCGACCTGGTCGAGCGCCCGATCGAGGCCCAATGTGTGCTCGCGTTCGATGAAGATGTCTGCCATGTCGCTATTGTTGGTCCGTGTCGGGAGCCGGTCAAGGTATCCCGAGCAGATCGGGTTACGTCGGCGGGTGGGTCTCGATGTCCAGATAGGCTTCGGGTACGAAGCGCGGGGTACAGATGGCCAGGAAGACGAGGTCGCCGTCCCCGGTGTTGGCAATGCGTTGGCCCTGATCGGCGGGGATGTAGACCAGATCACCCGGCCCGACGGACTGCGGCGGGATGCCCTCCACTTCGACGCGTCCCGCACCCGAGAGGATCAGATACCGCTCGACGATCCCGGCGAGACGATGCAGGCGTGTCGTGACGCCGGGCTCGACCCTGGCGCGTGCGACCGAGACCGCCGGGTCGTCCGCACGATTCCAGGTCTCGAGGATGTGGCAGCCTTCGTCCGTGAAGAATTCGTCGGCCTCGCGCGGCGTGTGGATCACTCCGAGCGGCGGAGTCATGCGCGCGCCGTCGCGCGCCGATAGGCCGCCGAGCGACGGTCGCCGCCGCGTTGGCGCGGCAAGGCGCGCCGGTTCAGCGCCGTTTCGATCGCCCCGCAGAAGGTTTCATCGCCCAGCACCCATGCCTTGTTGGTGGCATCCCGAATCCGGGCCAGGAGGGCATCGTCCAAGGGCTGCTCGGCCTGCGCGGCATAGACGGCACGGCGTGCCTTCGCACTGCGCCCGAGTCGATCGTACTCCGCGTGGACCGTGACCAAGGGGTCGTCGTCGCCCCGAGCGTTGGCCCCGTAGCTCGACCACCCGTAATCGCCGACGCTCCTTACCAGCCCGGCACGCACCGGGTTGGACTCTAGGTAGTGGCTGACCGGCAGCAGAAAATGTGTCGGATCAAGCAGTGTCGCGCGGTAGCGTCCTTCCCAGAGGGTGCCGGTGCGCTGGTAGCGGGCGTTGAAGTGCTGGACATAGTAGCGCCCCACGTACTGCATTAGTTTGCCGACACCATTATCCAGGTGCGGTGTGAGCAAGAGGTGGAAGTGGTTCGGCATCAATACATAGGCATGCAATTCGCATCCGAACTTTTCGGCAGCAGCCCCGATCTTCTCCCAGAGGAACCAATAGTCTTCTTCCTCATATAGGATGCGCTCGTGGTTGTTGCCGCGCTGGATGACATGCTGCGGATAGCCGGGGAGGATGAATCTGGGCAAGCGTGCCATGGTTAGGGTCGGAGCCGGTTGGTTGACCTGCTTCTGAGTATAGAACCGATCCGAAAAGAGAACAGGCAACCGGCGGGTTCTTCGTCACTTTGATTCTCCGTGACCTCCGTGTCTCCGTGAGAGGCATTTCGAGCTGGAACCCCTGTGCCGACGTTGACCGATAGGTGGTGAGGGCCGGTCGGAACACGGCGACACGCTCGACTCGGCGCCGGCGTATACTCACGGATTTTTCCGGACGGAGTCGAAGATGCTCGACATCAACCCGATCGCTTACCAAATCAGTGACCTCAAGGGACGTGTCGAGTCCCTTAGGGGGTATCTTTGACTACCCGGAACGCAAAGAGCGTTTGACGGAAGTCCTGCGCGAGCTGGAAGACCCCAAGATCTGGAACGAACCGGAACGTGCTCAGACCCTCGGGCGCGAGCGTGCGACGCTCGAGGCGATCGTGCTCACGATCGACGAGCTCACGACCGGGCTGGTCGATGCCGACGATCTGCTGGCGATGGCCGCCGAGGAGCAGGACGAGGAGACGCTCGCCGCGGTCGCGAAGGACCTGGATCAGCAAGAGTCGAAGGTCGCCGCGCTCGAGTTTCGGCGCATGTTCGCCGGCGAGATGGACGCGAAGAATGCCTATGTCGATGTCCAGGCCGGATCGGGCGGGACCGAGGCGCAGGACTGGGCCGAGATGCTGTTGCGCATGTATCTGCGCTGGGGCGAGCGTCGCGGCTTCAAGACCGAGCTGCTCGAGGTCTCGCCCGGCGAGGTCGCGGGCATCAAGTCGGCGACCATTCAGTTTTCGGGCGATTACGCCTTTGGTTGGCTGCGTACCGAGACCGGCGTGCATCGCTTGGTGCGCAAGTCGCCGTTCGACTCGGGCAACCGGCGCCACACCTCCTTTGCTGCCGTCTTCGTCTCGCCCGAGGTCGACGACACCGTCAACATCGAAATCAACCCGTCGGACCTGCGCATCGATGTCTACCGAGCGAGCGGCGCGGGCGGTCAGCACGTCAACCGGACCGAGTCCGCCGTGCGCATTACCCATAACCCGACCGGAATCGTCGTCCAATGCCAGACCGATCGGTCGCAGCACAAGAACAAAGACCACGCGATGAAGCAGCTCAAGGCCAAGCTCTATGAGCTTGAGATGCAGAACCGGCGTGCCAGTCAGCAAGCGATCGAAGACACCAAGTCGGACATCGGGTGGGGTAGCCAGATTCGCTCCTATGTGCTTGATCAATCACGCATCAAAGATCTGCGCACCAACGTGGAGATCGCCAACACCCAATCGGTGCTGGACGGCAATCTGGATCCCTTTATCGAGGCCAGTCTCAAAAGCGGTCTCTAAGTGAACCGCGTCCCAGTGTACTCGGAGGCATTGCTGGTGGCTGTGGCGTCGCGCTTACCGGATAGCTGTGAGACGACGCGGTTCAAGACATCAAAAGCTTAGGCGATTTCCGTGAATAAACATCATGGCCACGCATGCCTATAGGGGCGACTTAAGTCGCCCCTACAGGTCGCCCCGACAGGTCGGTCAATCCTTTCCCGGAAATCACCTTAAATTCCTAAATTCTTAAACCGCTTCTACTGCGACGACTGCCGGCGTGTGGGGCACTGAACGACGCGACGGCGGTGCATGTTCTGCCGGAAGCGGTTTAATAGGGGGTTCGATGAGCGAGCAAGATCAGAACACCAATACGGCGGCGTCGCACGAGGACGCGGTCGACGAGCACAAGCTGATCGCGCAGCGACGCGAGAAGCTGTCGCAGTTGCGCGCCCAAGGCCCCGCGTTTCCGAATGATTTCCGGCGCGATGTGATCGCGGGCGAGTTGCTGGCCGAATACGGCGAGTACGAGCCCGAGGCGATCGAGGCGCTCGGGTTGCGCGTGAAGGTCGCCGGCCGGCTGATGAGCCGGCGCATCATGGGCAAGGCGAGCTTTGCCCATGTGCAGGACATGTCCGGGCGCATCCAGCTCTTTGTCCAGCGCGATCTGATCGGCGAGGACGCCTACGCCGTCTTCAAGCGCGACTACGATCTGGGCGACATCCTCGGCGCCGAGGGTCTGCTCTTCAAGACTAAGACCGGCGAGCTGTCGATCAAGTGCGACAGCATTCGTCTGCTGACCAAGGCATTGAGGCCGCTTCCGGAGAAATTCCATGGTCTGACCGACATGGAAAGCCGCTACCGCCAGCGCTATCTCGATCTCATCATGAACGGCGGCACGCGCGAGACCTTCCGCATCCGCATCCGGGTCATCCAGTTCATCCGCGACTATCTGAACGCCCGCGGATACCTGGAGGTCGAGACCCCGATGATGCAGGTGATTCCGGGCGGTGCGGTCGCGCGTCCCTTCATCACGCACCACAACGCCTTGGACATGCAGCTTTTTCTGCGCATCGCGCCCGAGCTGTTTCTCAAGCGCCTGGTGGTCGGCGGTTTGGAGAGGGTCTACGAGATCAACCGCAATTTCCGCAACGAGGGGCTCTCCACACGTCACAACCCCGAGTTCACCATGCTTGAGTTCTACGAGGCCTACGCGGACTATCGCGACCTTATGGATCTCACGGAGAACATGCTCCGCGAGATGGCCGAGCGGGTCCTCGGCTGCACGCTGATCCACTACCAAGGCGAGGACTACGACTTCGGACAGCCCTTCGCGCGTATGACGGTCCGCGAGGCGATCCTGCACTTCAATCCGGATCTCGGGCCGGCCGATGTCGACGACCTCGAGCGCGCCTGCGCGGTCGCCGCCCGGCTGGGGATTTCGGTCAAGCCGGGCTGGGGTCTCGGCAAGCTCCAGATCGAGCTGTTCGAGCACACCGCCGAGCACCGGCTGATGGCCCCGACCTTCATCACCCAGTACCCCACCGAGGTCTCCCCGCTGGCGCGGCGCAACGACGAGAACCCCTTCGTCACCGACCGCTTCGAGCTCTTCGTCGGCGGGCGCGAGATCGCCAACGGCTTCTCCGAGCTCAACGACGCCGAGGACCAGGCCGACCGCTTCCGTCAGCAGGTCGCCGAGAAGGAAGCCGGTGACCTCGAGGCCATGTATTTCGACGCCGACTATATCCGCGCCCTAGAGCACGGCATGCCGCCGACCGCAGGGGAGGGCATCGGCATCGACCGCCTGGTGATGCTCTTCACCGACTCGCCCTCGATCCGGGATGTCCTGCTGTTCCCGCACATGCGACCGGAGGCCGGCGGCTGAGTCGAGCGGACAGGTCCGGCGCGGCGTCTCGCGACCGTTTGCCGCAAGCTTGTCGGCACTCCGGTGTCACTCGTTTCGGTCTATCCTGACACGGCATCGGGGAGCGATGGTTGAGCCGTCGATCCGACCCAGCCGATCCTTCGCGCGGCATCGTCAGTTGTCGCGTCCCTTGCGGTCGATCGGACCGGGGGCCGATTTAAGGGGCCAAATGAAATCGGAGGGACCGAATGAACAAGACCGCAAAAGCCGCATGGCGGACGGCGCTGCCGATCGTCGCCGTCACATTGACCCCGCCGGCGAACGCCGACACCGAGATCTGGACGCCTATTCCGGGAACCGAGACGCCGGACAGCGGCGGGTCGCTCTTGATCGAGCGCAAGGGGATCGTCTATCCGGCAATCCCCGGTACACGCACTCCCGATTATGGTTCCGATCCTTCCGGCAAAACACCCTGATGCAGATGGGCGGACTCGCAGGCTTGCGACGGTTTCAACGGGGATTGTGGACGTGGCATGATGGCGACCGGCGAGCCGAACAGGGTCATGGCCAGCGTTCGCGATCGCCCGGCTCATGACTCGGTCACAACGACGCTTTCGAACGGGATGCCACGAAATGCATGATCGTAGACTTCAGGGTCAGATGTGCCGGGCCGCCTTTGCGGCTTTCCTGCACGATTTGGGTAAGCTTGCGAAGCGCGCGGTTGGATGTCGATGAGAGATAGCGCCTGCTGCATGACCCTGTATGAGTTTGACGGTATCGCAGCCTTGAAGGCGCTGCCTGAGCAGGAACGGACCAAGCTGAGCGGGATCCTCGACGGCAAGCCGACCCAAGACATGCGCAGTCAGGTCGATCGTGACGCCGCTCGGCGGTGTCACGTCTTAAAGCGTTAGGCCCCGAATCAAGCCCTGCGGGTCATGGCGGAGGTCGGTGTGGATCCACTGCTTCAAGAATATGGACCACGGATCGGAGAGATCGCCGCTCGATACGGGATCGAAAATGTCCGCGTGTTCACACGCACACAAGCGGAATGACACGATGAAAATCCGTCGCACGATTGGTCGACGCTTACAAAGACCGGTGGGCGTGCCGGCGCCACCCTCGGCGGAGGAGATTGCATGGCGCGAGGCCATGTCTCGGACACGTACCCGTGTCCCCAAAGGTGTCTTTCGTTACGCATCCATGGAGGAGGCGAATGCGGATTGGGAGCGCTGGCATGTTGAGCTGGTTACGTCGACTGTTCGGCGCTGAATCCCCGATGGGGACGGTACCTGCTGGCGAGTCCCCGAACGATTTTACGCGGCCGGCGACTTGGTCTGATGTCGCCATGATCATCCGGTTGCTCAATCGCGAGGGAGTGCGCTATGTCTTGGTTGGTGGCTATGCACTCGCCGCCCATGGCTATGTCCGGATGACCGAGGACATCGACATCGCCGTTGCTCCCGATCCGGAAAACTCTGCACGTTGGATCGCAGCTCTCGCCGACTTGCCGGATGGAGCAAGCAAAGCACTGGCCGGCGAGGTGGATCCGTTCGAAGGCGATTACCTGCACGCGATTCGGATCAATGACGAGTTTACGATCGACATCATGCCCTCAGTGTGCGGCGTGGGTTTCGCAGAGCTGGAAGGCCATATGACATGGCTTGAGCTGGAGGGCGAACGGGTCCCCGTTCTGGATCTGGAGGGCTTGTTGAAGACGAAGCAAGGTCTACGGCCGAAGGATCAGGCAGACGCAAATGTCCTGCGTGCAGTCTTGCGACGTCTGTCCGGCGAAGAGTGAGATCCACGATGGCAAAGCGCTAAAGTGGACCCGCGCGGCAGTCTAGGCTTGTTCGGCTTTTCCGCTACCAGGTTCTACGAGTGGTCTGGTGATTTGGCGCAACCCTGCACACCCGTGAGCCGGTCTCGCCGCGGCAGGCGCGTTTGAGCTTGCCTAAGCCGGCACCGCAACGGCGCACTGATTCTCCAGAAATCCCAGCAAGGCGCCGACGTGGTCCTCGATGCGATCGACCGAGTCATGATCGGCGCCGTCGATCTCCAGCAGACGCACATGCGTTCCCGAGGATCGCGCATGGATCAGGCGTGCATCCTCCACCGGAACCACGCGATCCGCTCGGCCGTGCACCAGTAAGACAGGACAGGTGATGCGGGTGATCGTGTTCATGGGTGCAATGGTGTCGAAGCGGTGCCCGATCAGCCATTCCACGTAGCGAATGATCCCGTAGACAATCGGACCAGGCAGATGCAGGTGACGCACCGATGCCTCGGTCACACGAGCAGGGTGGGCGAACGCAGCGATGCTGATCACGGCCGAGATGCCCGGGTTGCGCGATGCCTCGAACAGGGCGGCTCCTGCCCCGACGGAGTGACCGAGGACGGCGACACAGTCGGCACGTCCCGGGTGATGCCGCTTCAGCCAGGCGATGGCCATTCCGAGATCCTCGGCAAACCGAGGCAAGGAGGAAAAGGAATCGGCGTCGCTTCCGCCGTGATTGCGGGCGTCGAAGAGCAGGACGTTGAATCCGGCCTGTCGAAAGGGGATTGCCAGAGGCAGCATCAACTCCGCGTTGCCGCCCCAGCCGTGGAGGACGACGAGGGTGCGTGTCGAGTCCGCTGCCGGAATCAGCCAGCCGAAGAGGGATCGGCGTCGCACGGTCGGAATGCGAACCGCCTCGAAGGTAAGGCCGGAGCTCGCAGGCGTGCCGATTTCGCGCAGCCGTGGTGCACGAAAACCCAAGTGCACCCCGGCCGGGATTGCGGCTGCGGCCAAAACGGCGAAGAGACTCAGGGTTGTGAGCATGTCGGTCGAGCTCCGATACGGCTTGGAAGACTGCGCCCGAACCTTCGACCTTTCCGGTCGTCTTCAGCGTACAGTGTTCTAAAAAAGTAAGATGATGGCGTCGGCCTGCCTTTCCAAACGCTCCGGTCGAGGAGCCTCCTTTTTGAGCGAGACGCTCGAGATCCGGTGTCGGGTGCAGGACGCTCGGTCTTGGCATAGACTCAAGACAACACACTCATGCCCTCGAGCGCGTTGCGGAGGACGGGACCGACAACGGCCGCGCACCCTCGAGACGGAGATCGCCGGGTCGTCGTGAGTGGCGCCCTGCTCATCTCCATCGCCGAGCCAGAGGGCGTTGCCTTCGTCGTCCGGACAGGAGCTCAACATGGTTCATGTCTCCCGCCCACGGCTTCACGGTTTGCTTGTCGCCGCGGTCTTCCTGCTCCTTGTGCCTTATGACGCTCTTGGCGCCTCCGCCATGTCCGGGCCGGCCTGGGATGCTTGCCGCGATCGCGTGATCGCGAGCCTCGAGGCTGCCGGGCTACGGGATTTCGGCGATGTGAGCGCCTATACGGGTGCGACCGGTACCGGCGCGCTCCAAGCGGTCATCGATCAATGCGGTTATCGCTCCGAGCGCATCGGACCGGCCTTTTGCGACGACCTTTATGAGCAGGTCTATGCGGCGTGCCGAGTGGATGGCTTCGAGGGCATGAGCATGGCCGCCACGTCTTGGGTTTTGATCTTCGATCCGGAAGGACCGCTCGTGGAACGCTTGAGGAGGGTCTGCACACAGCCGGCGACGCTCGATCGGACGCGGTTCGGTCGTCTGATTTGTGCGGAGTGAGGGCTTTGATGCCTGTCGGGGCCTGCATCGGCGACGTTGCTCGACGGCGACCCGCGAATCGGGAATCAGCCCGTCGGGTGTCGATTCGTCGGATCGTTGCGCCGGATCGTCACACCGCAAGTCGATCGCCGTTCAGCCCTCGCCGCGCATGACCCGACGCACCAGAGGAATGCTCGGTTGGCGTTGTTCGCGCAGGCTGGCTTGGTCGATCCGCTCGATCAGGGCGACCAGAGAGCCGGGATCCCGGGCATAGTTGTTCATGATGTAGCGTGCGGTTTCCTGTCCCAGCCGCATGCCGAGCTCCGCGGCAATCTCCGTGAGCAAGCGCTCGCAGTCCGGATCGCTCAGCGGCAGCAGGCAGTAGCGCGGCCCCCATTGCAGGCGCGAGCACAGGTCCGCCAGACCAAGCCCGATGGCGTCCGGGGCCGAGCTCCCCGCGATCAGGAGCGCGCATCCGCGCGCGCGCGCTCGATTGAACAGATCGAACAGGGCGACCTCCCAGTCCGCCTTGCCGGCGACGGCCTGTACATCGTCGATCGCCAACAGATCGCGGCTCTCGAGGTTGTCGAAGATCGAGGGCAGCAGCCCGGTCTCGCCGAGCGGGATGTACTGGGCCGTTCGGGCCCGATGGATCGCAGCCTGACAGGCGCCCTGCAGGAGATGGGTCTTGCCGGTCGATGCCCCGCCGAACAGAAATAGGTAAGGCTCTCCGGCCCCGGACGCCAATGCCTCGACCGCGGCGAGCGCCTCTGCATTCGGCCCGGCGCGATAGTCCGCGAGTGTCGGCTCGCGGATCAGAGTGATCGGCAGATGCAGTTGCCCGGGATGGTCGGTCAAGGTTCCGCCTGCTCGGGGATGCGGGTCCGGCGCTTCAGTCCGTGCGGCGCGAGAGTGCCGCCGCGATCTCGGCGAGCCGACGCCCTAAGCCCAGACACAAACGCTTTTCCTCGTCGGTGACCGGCAGGGCGCTGTCGGGTCCGGCTAGGTGCGAGGGTCCGTAGGGCGTGCCGCCGGAGCGGGTGTGAAGCAGGTCGGCCTCGGTGTAGGGGAGACCCGTCAACAACATCCCGTGGTGAAGCAAGGGGATCATCATGGTGAGCAGGGTGGCCTCTTGACCGCCGTGCAGACTGGATGTCGATGTGAAGACGCCGGCGGGTTTGCCGGATAGGGCCCCGGAGAGCCAAAGACTGCTGGTTCCGTCGAGGAAATATTTCATCGGGGCGGCCATATTTCCGAACCGCGTAGGGCTACCGAGGGCAAGGCCGGCGCAGCCGCGCAGGTCGTCTTGGTCGGCATAGGGTGCACCGGAGGCGGGGACACTGTCCTCGGTCGCTTCGCAGACGGTCGAGACGGCTGGAAGGGTCCGCAGGCGCGCTTCCAGCCCGCCTGCTTCGACTCCGCGCGCGATATGATGGGCCATCTCTGCGGTGGCGCCGTAGCGACTGTAGTAGAGGACGAGGACGTAGCTCATGGATGATCGATCTCCGAATAGGGACGCCGGAATGCGCGGGTCCCGGATCGGACGGGCGCTCGGTGTGTTGCTGATGGCGTGGGTCGGGGATTAGTCTAAACCGCGTCGCCGGCGAAAGCCGATGTTTCGTCCGTCCGCGCCCTCGCATCCGAAGCAGCGATATCCGGGCATTGAACTGTCGAGCCGAAGTGGCGAGAATCAGCCGACCCCGCGCCGGTGTTCACCCGGTGCCGGAAACTTTGGGAGGAGGCATGATAAAAATGGCTCGAACACGTGCGCGTGACGGTCGGCGACAGCTTCGACTGATGTTCATCCTGCTTGTGCTATGGGCGACTGCGGTTGGCGCTGCAACCCGGGATCCGGCCCAGTACTTCTTCGACGCGACCTTCGGCGATTTTGCCGAGGAGCTCGAGACGGCGCGAGCCGAGGGCAAGAAGGGCATTCTGCTGATGTTCGAGATGGACGAGTGTCCCTTTTGTCATCGCATGAAGACTACGGTGCTGAACCAGCCCGAGGTGCAGGACTACTTCAAAGAGCACTTCATGATCTTCCCGGTCGATATCGAGGGCGATGTCGAGATCCAGGATTTCGCGGGTACTGCGATGCCGCAAAAGGATTTCGCCTTGAAGACGCATCGGGTGCGTGCGACGCCGGTGTTTGCCTTCTTCGACCTGGACGGCAATCTGGTGGCTAGGTACACCGGAGCGACCGGCGATGCGACCGAATTCATGTGGCTCGGGGAGTACGTGGTTCAGGAGCGCTATAAGGATCTCACCTTTCCGGCCTACAAGCGCGAGCGCCAAGCCGCCGCCAAGGGATAGACCGCGAGCCCAGACCGAATCCCGGCGACCTGCGGGGCGTGATCCGAGGAGCAGAGAATGGATGAGCATCAGAGCGAGCATCGCATCTGTTACCACTGCCTCGTCGGCGGGCGGGTGCAGGGGGTGTTTTTCCGTGCGTCGGCCCGCGAGCAGGCGATGCGGCTGGGGGTGACCGGATACGCGCGAAATCTCCCCGACGGCCGCGTGGAGTTGCTGGTTTGCGGGGAAGCGAATGCGGTCGGTCATCTGCGCGACTGGCTGCGCACCGGTCCACCGGGTGCCGCGGTGACCGGGGTTGCTTGCGAGCCCTTGGACTTTCAGCAGTACCCGAGCTTCGCCATCGACTGACGGGGCGTCCCCCGAGCGACGTCGCACGGGCGTCGGGCGCCTCAATAACCGCCCACCGTCCGACTCGGGCGCTCCGGGTAGTCGTCGAGACGGATGACGCGTGTCTCCAGCGCGCCGTCCGCAAGGAGTGTAAGCTCTCGGTAGCCGGGGGCTCGGGTATCGATCGCGAAATCGGACCGGCGCGGCTCGAACTGAACGCAGGTCGAGGGTGTTCCCATGACCCTGAACCCGTCGATACGCTGCTCGAATTCCTGGTGGATATGACCGCACACCAGGGCCTTGACCTGAGGATGTCGGTCGCAAAGCGCGATCAGCTCGTCTCCGTTATCGACCGAGAGTCTGTCCATCCAGGCGCTCTGCACAGGGATCGGATGCTGATGCAGAAAGAGGATGGTGGGCGAGGGGTGCGCCGCCAAGGTGTCGCGAAGCGCTGCGAGTCGAGCTCGGCCGATCCGCCCGCCTTCTCGGCCCGGCTGAGTGGAATCGAGGAAGACGAGATTCCAGTCGCCGAGGTTGCGCACGGCAACCGGCCCGAGCGCTGCAGGTCCGAGCAGCTCTTCCATCAGAGGCCGCGAGTCGTGGTTGCCGGGAATGCAGTAATAGGGTAATCCGATGCAATCGAGCAAGCGACGAAGCGCACGATAGCCTTCGCGCGACTCGTCGTGGACGAGATCACCCGTGAGCACCAAGGCATCGGCAGGCGGCGAATGCGCGAGTGCGAGCTCCAATACCGCTCCGAAGCTGCGCCGCGTGGTCACGCCGAGCAACTGTCCGTCGGGATCGGCGAAGAGATGCGGATCGGTCAACTGCAGAAGCGTGCGCCGTTGCGCGATCTGGTCCGGGCGGGCTCCCCCCATTGTGGATGACAGGGCGATGTCGAATGTCCGTAAGCCGTTGGACGCTGGCATAATCTGCTCCTTGTTGATCTGCGTAGGATATAGCAGTTGTGCATGGGGGCGTTGCCGAACCAGTTCACAGACTTGTCGAAGAGCGTCGTCGCTCATCAAAAGAGACGATTGCAATCATTGGAACAAACAATTTCTGAAACGGCTTCGAGGTGACTAAGGTTCGAGTGCAGGTTCAGCCAACCCCGGTTCAATCCATCGTGAGGAGATCGACATGGAGCTCAAGGGCAGCAAAACCGAAGAGAGTTTGAAGGAGGCCTTCGCGGGCGAGTCTCAGGCCAATCGCCGCTACCTCTATTTCGCCGCCAAGGCGGACGTCGAGGGCTACAACGACGTGGCGGCGGTGTTCCGCTCGACCGCAGAGGGCGAAACCGGCCATGCACACGGCCACCTTGAGTATCTCGAAGCGGTCGGCGACCCGGCCACCGGCCTGCCGATCGGCCCGACCGGCGACAATCTGCGTGCGGCCATCGCGGGTGAGACGCACGAATACACCGACATGTACCCCGGCATGGCCAAAACCGCACGTGACGAGGGCTTCGACGAGGTCGCCGATTGGTTCGAGACATTGGCAAAAGCCGAGCGCTCCCACGCCAACCGCTTCCAGAAGGCACTCGACAATCTCGACGCTTAGACCGCGTCCCCCGAGCAACCGGATCGGCTCGGCGGCATGCTTGACATGGGCGACACCAAGGGCCTCGTCGTCGGACGCGGTTTAGAAAGAAAGCGCCTTCGGTGACGTCTCGAGGGTGAGCGACGGGCATCTAGGGGCGACATGAGTCGCCCCTTCTCGTTTTGCGATGAGGCGTAGTCCGGACGCCGACGTCCGGAAATCGCCCTCGCGCCTCGCAAGAGCTCCTCGGCGCCCTTGTGCCCCTCGCGGCCTCATGCTGCGATCCTAGGCACGCTTAATCGCGGCTCGCGCTCCAATCGCTGGAAGCCGAGTCTTCTTAGGTATCGACCAACGACGCACGAGGGTCGACAGATAACATCCGCGCGAGATGGCCTGATCCGCCTTGAACCTTTTGAATTCTTTAAACCGCGTCCGCTGCGACGCCTGTGAATCAATGCGACGCGGAGTTTGCGTGAGAAGAGTGCCTGTTGCACCGGACGCGGTCTAAAGGACCGGATGGAAAGGCTGCTTGAATGGATCAGCGCGCGTCGACCCTGTCGTCTCATCGGAGGCGACCAAGGCGAGCCCTACCTCGAACGCTACTATCTCCTCGGCGCTTTCGGCTGGCATCTCTACCTGCACCGTTTCGTCGATTCGGATCCGGATCGAGGCCTTCATGATCACCCCTGGGGACATGCCTTGAGCTTGGTGCTCTCGGGCGGCTACGACGAGATTCGCGCACTCGACGGCGACTCGGAGCAGATCCAAGTGCGCTTTCGTGCTCCGGGGCGATTCAACAGGCTACGCGGCTCGGACTATCACCGGGTGGTCTTGCGTGCGGGCGTGCCGGCATGGACGCTCTTCCTGCACGGTCCGAGGGTCAAGGGCTGGGGATTTCGTCGAGGCGGGTCCGTTCAGGTGATGGCCAGGGACGGCACCGAGTTCCGTCATCGCGATTGGTGGAAGCACGCACCGACGGGAGCGCAGATCCGGGCGGCGGCGCGGAGTGGTTCTTGATGAGGGCTGTGGGGCTCGGCCCGTTACGCGTTCCGGTGCTCGTGATCCTCATGGTGGGCCTCGCGGGATGTGGCGGTGTACCCAGGGGGGGCGGCAGCGATGAGTTGCCCGTCACCTGCCTCGTTAAACCCGACCCCGGGCCCTGCCGTTCCAATCAGCGCGGGTTCTATTACGACTACCGCGACGATCGTTGCAAGGCATTTACCTACGGCGGTTGCGCGGGTCGGGTGCCGTTTCCGACCCTGCAGCGTTGTTTGGAATTTTGCGGGGCGAAGCGGTAAGGCAGCTGCTTGAACGCCGTCATCCGTTCTCGGCCGTCCTCGCCGCATAGGCGATTTCCGGGGAGGCATCTCGCCCGTGTAGGGGCGACTTAAGTCGCCCCTACCTCGGTCCGATTTCCGGGGAGGCATCTCGCCCGTGTAGGGGTGACTTAAGTCGCCCCTACCTCGGTCCGGCATCAGCGCTTCTTCGGCGGCAATAGATCCGTGATCGAGCCGTGCGCCATCTCGGCGGCGAGCCCGATGGTCTCGTTCAGGGTCGGGTGCGGATGGATGGTCAGTCCGATGTCTTCCATGTCCGCACCCATCTCGAGCGCCAGAACCGTCTCGCCGATCAACTCGCCGGCGTTTGGGCCGACGATGCCCGCGCCCAAGATGCGTTTGGTCTCCGGATCGAAGAGCAACTTCGTCAGACCCTCGTCGCGATGGATGCCGAGCGCGCGACCGCTCGCGGCCCAGGGGAAGACGCCCTTCTCGTAGGCAATGCCCTTGGCCTTGGCGTCGGTCTCCGTGAGGCCCATCCAGGCGACCTCGGGGTCGGTGTAGGCGACCGACGGGATGGTCATAGGGTCGAAGAGGGCAGGCATACCGGCGATCACCTCGGCCGCGACTTTGGCCTCGTGGGTGGCCTTGTGGGCGAGCATCGGCCCGCCGACCACGTCGCCGATCGCGAAGATGTTCGGCACGTTGGTGCGCATGTGGGCATCGACCTTGATGAATCCGTGCTGATCGACCTTCACGCCGGCGGCCTCGGCATTGACCAGCTTGCCGTTCGGGCGTCGGCCGATGGCGACCAGGACCTTGTCGTAGATCTCCTCGCCCGGTTTCCTGCCCTCGAAGACCACCTTGATGCCTTCGGCTGTGGCGCTCATTTGCGCGACCTTGGTTTCGAGTCGGATGGTGCTGTAGCGCTTTTTGATCACCTTTTCGAGCGCGCGCACCAGATCGATGTCCGCCCCCGGCATTAACTGATCCTTCATCTCGACGACCTCGACGGTCGAGCCGAGTGCGCTGTAGACGCTCGCCATCTCAAGCCCGATGATGCCGCCGCCGACGATCAGGAGACGCGCGGGAATGTCTGTGATCTCGAGCGCGTCGGTGGAGTCCATGACCCGCGGGTCGTCATGCGGAAAGCCCGGGATCTTCATGGGCGCAGAGCCGCAGGCGATGATGCAGTGGTCGAAGAGGATCCGCACCGGACCACTGGGTTGTGCCACGGCGATTCGGTTGGGCGCCTCGAAGCGACCGGTACCCTGGATCACCTCGACCCGACGTTGCTTCGCCATCGCCGCGAGACCACCGGTGAGCTTGGCGACCACCTGCTCCTTGCCGGCGCGCATCTTATCGAGATCGATCTCGGGCGTGCCGAAGGTCACGCCCATGGTCCCGAGTGTCTTGACCTCTTCGAGGATGGCCGCCGTGTGCAGCAGAGCCTTCGAGGGGATACAGCCGACGTTCAAACAGACACCGCCGAGGGTGTCGTAGCGCTCGATCAGGACGACCTTCTTGCCGAGATCGGCGGCGCGGAAGGCGGCGGTGTAGCCGCCGGGGCCAGCACCGAGTACCACGACCTCGGTGACGATATCATGCGACGCGGCGGCAGGCGCGATGCTCGCGGATTCTTTCACCGTTTCTGCTCCGCCCGCCGTCTGTGCCGCCTTGATCTCAAGGGTCATGATGCGCATGCCTTCCGAGATCCGATCGCCGACCGCGACCTCGACGCTGCGCACGATCCCGGCACGCGGCGCCGGGATCTCCATGCTCGCCTTGTCGCTCTCCAGCGTGATCAGCGACGCCTCTTCGATCACCGTGTCACCGGGAGAAACCAGGACCTCAATGACCTCCACGTCTTTGAAATCGCCGATGTCCGGTACCTTGACCTCGATGACCTCGATGATGTCGCCGCTCTTGTCGTTCATGGTGTGATTCTTCTCTTGGGGCCGCAGAGGCCGCGCGATGATAATGTCGATAGCGCCCAATGCTAGACGAAAGCGTGTCGCGAGGCGAAACCCTCGGCCCTATTCACTGCATTGGATTCTGGCGCCGCGCTCGGGCATCGGAGTCCGGAGCCCCAAACGACGTGTCAGAATTAGGTTGAGCACCGAATCTAATCGTGGTCGTTGTCGTTGTCGTTGTCGATTACGATTGCGACAACGACCACGACAACCCTGGCAAAGGTATTCTCTCGTCGAGTTGTTCTACTTACTCTTGAACCGTTCCTGAGCGAGGCGCCGGCACGTCCGCACGCCCGCCCCCGCCCCCGCGCCCGCCTCACAGCAGGAGCTGACGAAGATCCCCGAGCAGCTCACCGAGCAGACTGGTGAAGCGCGCCCCTTCCGCGCCGTCGACGACACGGTGATCGTACGACAGCGACAGCGGCAGCATCAGGCGTGGCTCGAAGCTCTGGCCGTTCCAGACCGGTTTGGTCGTCGCGCGCGAGACGCCGAGGATGGCGACCTCGGGAGCGTTCACGATCGGCGTGAAGGCGGTGCCGCCGATGCCGCCGAGGCTGGAGATGGAGAAACAGCCGCCCTGCATGTCGCCGGGCAGCAGCTTGCCGGCGCGCGCCTTCTCACCGAGCTCGGACAGCTCGGCGGCGAGGGCAAAGATGCCCTTCTTGTCGACGTCGCGCACGACCGGGACAACCAGACCCTGCGGCGTATCGACCGCCACCCCAATGTGGGTGAAGTGCTTGAGCACGAGACTCTCGCCGTCCGCCGTCAGCGACGCCTTGAGGACCGGCATTCGGTTCAGGGCGGTGGCGACCGCCTTGAGCAGGAAGGGGACGAAGGTCAGCTTGATGCCCTTCTCGGCGGCCTGCGCCTTCTGCGCCTTGCGGAAGTCTTCGAGCGAGGTGATGTCCGCCTCGTCGAACTGCGTGACGTGCGGCACCGAGAGCCAGCAGCGGTGAAGATGCCGGCCGCTGAGCTTCTTGATGCGGGAGAGCTCGGTGAGCTCGATCGGGCCGAACTTGGCGAAATCGATCTCGGGCGCGGCGGGCAAGGCGAAGGGCAGGGCACCGCCGGCCCCGGTCGGGGCACCTTGCGCGAGTGATTGCTTGACGAAGCCCTGGACGTCGTCCTTGAGCACGCGACCTTTCGGCCCCGACCCCTTGACGAAGGTCAGATCCACGCCGAGCTCACGCGCGAACCGTCTCACAGTGGGGCTCGCGTGCGCCTTGCGGCCCTTGGCGATGGCCGCCATGTCCTCCGGACGCGGTAATACCGGAGCGGGTCGGCGCTCGGATTCACCGGGCGCGCGTTTGGTGCTCGATGCTGGGCCCGGCGGCGCCTCGAGCTCCTCGGCAGTGCTCGCGGCCATCGGCGCAGCCATCAGCGAGGCCGCCGGGATCGGCTTGCCGGTATCCACCGCTGCGTCGGTGCGCAAGGTCAGGATGAGATCCCCTTGGTTAAGGGTATCCCCGGCCGCGACGGCCAGCTCCTCGACGATCCCCGCGTTGGGTGAGGGGATCTCCATGGTCGCCTTGTCGCTCTCGAGCGTGAGGAGTGACTGGTCGACCTCGATGCGATCCCCCGGAGCAATCAGGACCTCGATCACCGGGATGTCCGTGAAATCGCCGATGTCGGGCAGGACGACGGAGATGGTCTCGCCGCTGCTCGGCATACGCGGCGGGGTCGACTTCGGAGCCTGCGGCGATGCCGGAGCAGGGGCTGTCGGACGTGGTGTCGCGGGAACAGCGCCCGGCCCGCTCGCCTCGGGTTGCGCAGAGCGCCCATCGCCGGCTGAGGCATCCTTGGAGGGAGCCTCCTCGGAGCCAGCCCCATCGGTCTCAAGCGTCATCAGGAGATCCCCCTGACTGACCCGATCGCCGACCTTGACCTTCAACGCTCGGATCACCCCCGCCAGCGGCGCGGGGATCTCGATAGTCGCCTTGTCGCTCTCCAGACTGAGGATCGATTGCTCGGCCTCGATCCGGTCACCCGGCGCGACGAGGATCTCGATCACCTCGACGTCCGAGAAATCCCCGATGTCCGGCAGCAGAATGTCTTCGACGGTTGCCACGCTCTGTCCTCCCTCAACCGCGTCCGGGGCGATCACACCAGATCCCTGTGTTGCGCCGCTCGGCTTGACCCGAGCGCTTCGTCCCGGACGCGGTCCAGTCATCGATAGATAAGTTTCCTAAACCCCGTCGACCGAGCCCTTCTTTGGTGCTTCGTCGTCGGTCGACTTGCCGTATCACCGCATGGGATGACGGACGCGGTTTAGCGCGGTTTAGCGCGGTTCAGATCGTCACCGGGTTGGGTTTTTCCGGGTCGATACGGTATTTCCGAATCGCCTCGGAGACCGTCGCGGTCGGGATCTCGCCCTCGTCCGCCAATGCCTTCAGGGCGGCGACGACGATGTAGTAACGATTCACCTCGAAGAACTTTCGCAGCTGGCTGCGCATATCGCTGCGCCCGAAGCCGTCAGTTCCGAGTACCAGGTAGTGGCGTGGGATGTAGGGGCGGATCTGGTCGGCGTAGGTCCGGACATAGTCGGTGGCGGCGATGATCGGGCCTTGGGTCCCGGCCAGTTGCTCCTCGACATAGGTGGTGCGTTGGGGCTGGTCGGGGTGGAGCATGTTCCAGCGCTCCACGTCGATGCCTTCGCGCCGCAGCTCGTTGAAGCTGGTGACGCTCCAGACATCGGCGCCGACGTTGAAGTCCTTGGCGAGCAGCTCGGCCGCGGCCAAGACCTCGCGCAGGATGGTTCCGGCACCGAGCAGCTGAACCCGATGGGTGTGCTCCTCGCCCTGATGGACCGGATACATCCCCTTGAGGATCCCGGAAGCGGCGCCCTCGGGAAGCGCCGGTTGGACGTAGTTCTCGTTCATCGCCGTGACGTAGTAGAAGACGCTTTCCTTCTCCCGATACATCCGGCGTAGGCCGTCCTGGATAATGACGGCGAGCTCGTAGGCGTAGGCTGGGTCGTAGGCGACACAGTTCGGGATGGTCGCGGCGACCACCATGCTGTGGCCGTCTTGATGCTGCAGGCCCTCGCCGGCGAGCGTGGTGCGTCCGGCGGTGCCGCCGATCAGGAAGCCGCGGGCCTGCATGTCGCCCGCCGCCCAGGCCAGGTCGCCGATGCGCTGGAACCCGAACATGGAGTAGTAGATGTAGAAGGGGATCATGCTCTGGCCGTGGTTCGCATAGGCGGTGGCCGCCGCGATCCAGGACGACATGGCGCCCGCCTCGTTGATGCCTTCCTGCAGGATCTGACCCTTCTTATCCTCACGGTAGTACATGACCTGATCGGCATCGACCGGCTCGTAAAGCTGGCCGATCGAGGAGTAGATGCCGAGCTGGCGGAACATGCCCTCCATGCCGAAGGTGCGCGCCTCGTCCGGAACAATGGGGACCAGGTACTTGCCGATCGCCTTGTCGCGCACCAGGATGGTGAGGATGCGCACCATCGCCATGGTGGTCGACATCTCCTTGTCTCCGCTGCCTTCCAGGAGCGGTTTGAAGGCATCCAGCTCGGGGATCGGCAGCACCGCGGCATCGTCGCGACGCAACGGCAGGAAGCCGCCGAGCCGCTCGCGGACCTCGTGCATATACTGCATCTCGGGGCTGTCCTGCGGCGGCTTGTAGAAGGGCGCGGCGCCGATCTGGTCGTCCGAGATCGGAATATTGAAGCGGTCGCGGAAGGCTTTGAGGTGCGTCTCGCCCATCTTCTTTTGCGAGTGGGTGATGTTCATGCCCTCGCCGGCCACACCCATGCCGTAGCCCTTGACGGTCTTGGCCAGGATCACCGTCGGCTTGCCGTTCATGCGCATGGCCGCGTCGTAAGCCGCATAGACCTTGACCGGATCATGACCGCCGCGATTGAGGCGCCAGATGTCCTCGTCGGTCATATTGGCGACCAGGTCTTTGAGCTCGGCATACTTGCCGAAGAAATGCTCGCGGGTGTAGGCGCCGCCCTTGGCTTTGTAAGCCTGATAGTCGCCGTCGAGACATTCCTCCATGCGCTTGAGCAGGAGACCCTGCTTGTCGCGGGCGAACAAGGGGTCCCAATAGCTCCCCCAGACGACCTTGATGACGTTCCAGCCGGCTCCGCGAAAGACCGCTTCGAGCTCCTGGATGATCTTGCCGTTGCCGCGCACCGGACCGTCGAGACGCTGCAGGTTGCAGTTGACCACGAACACCAGGTTGTCGAGGCGTTCGCGCGCCGCCAGGGAGATGGCGCCCAGCGATTCGGGCTCGTCCATCTCGCCGTCGCCCAGAAAGGCCCAGACCTTACGCTCGCTCGTGTTGACCAGCTCCCGGTCGTTCAGATAGCGCATGAAGCGCGCCTGGTAGATGGCCATCAGCGGACCCAACCCCATCGAGACGGTCGGGAACTGCCAGAAGTTGGGCATCAACCAAGGGTGCGGATAGGAGGACAGGCCGTTGCCGTCGACCTCTTGGCGGAAGTTGTAGAGCTGCTCCTCGCTGATGCGTCCCTCCAGAAACGCTCGGGCATAGATGCCGGGCGCCGCGTGGCCCTGGAAGAAGATGAGATCACCGCCGTGGTCCTTGTCGCGCGCACGGAAGAAGTGGTTGTAGCCCACGTCGACCAGGGTCGCGGAGGAGGCGAAGCTCGAGATGTGACCCCCAAGCTCGGTGGAGAGCCGGTTCGCCTGCACCACCATGGCCATCGCGTTCCAGCGCACGAAGGAGCGGATGCGTCGCTCCATCGCGCGATCGCCGGGGAAGCGTTCCTGCTGCTGCACCGGAATGGTGTTCACGTAGGCGGTGTTGGCGGTGAACGGGAGATAGGCCCCCGAGCGGCGCGCCTTGTCGATCAGTCGCTCGAGCAAAAAATGGGCGCGCTCGACGCCTTCGTTCTCGAGCACGGCATCGAGCGAATCGAGCCATTCCTGTGTCTCTTGGGGATCGATATCGGGCTTGTTGGTCATGATGTTTCCCGGAAGCGGTCGAAGCGGTCGGCACGGGCAAAGCACGGAGTATATCAGCGCTCGAAGTTTGCAATGGTTAGAATTCGGGCGGTCAATGTATGCCGGGCGAGGGTGTTAGCCTCCAGCCCTTAGGCCTTAGCTTTTTACCTTTAACCTTTGGGGTCAAAGCTCATTCGGGTAAAAATCGAAATCGAGGATCCGGTCGATCGCGTAGGGGCACGTCTGGGGGAAGCGCTCGGGGTTCAATAGGGTCTCCCGCACGGCGATGTCGACGGCGTCGGGGTAGGCATCCTCGACGGCCTCCGGCACGAATGGCTTCACGCTGGGGCTTGACTGGATCTGACGCTGAATCTGTTTGCGTGGAAATCGGTCTTGTAGAGATCGGAGAGTGCAGTCATCGCGGTGTCCTCATCTCTGGGAGCGCGTTCTCGCGGCTGTAGGGCGCGGCGGTCAGAAGGATAGATTTCGTCGCCGTTCGCGTGCAATCGCAGGATGTGCCCGAACGACGGGCCTCCTGTCGCGGTCCCCGCGGACTCTCGGCCTATCGAGCAATCGGCTCCTCGTCACTGCCGCGGCTGCCGACGCGCCGGTTGACCGCCTCCAGACAGGCGACGCAGAGACAGTCCCGGTAGTGCTCGCCGAGGTAGTCGAGCGTCTCGGGTGTCAAGGCAACACCGATGCAGCAGCACCGCTCGACCCGGTTGGCTTTGCATTCGAAGCTGGCTCCGCAGCGTGGGCAGGTCTTCGACTCATGTTTTCCCATGGGTGTGCGTCTCGATCTCATCGTGATCGGCGACACGGTCGCCGATTAAGCATCCGGACTCAAGCGAACCGATTGCCGACCCGATTGACGTTGCGATCAGGAGGACTCCTGAGCTAGCCTCGGGCGTCCATCTGCCGGCCATCGCCCAAACATCCACTCAGGTATCCACAAGAACCCTGCAGTCAAGATCCCGCATGCTGCTCGAAGACACCGACCGCTATTGTCTGCATCGCGAGGGTCGCTACCTGTTTGCGGCCTTCGAACGTGCGCATCGCGTCATCAGTACCTGTCGCGTCAACGGCGGGATGTCCGAGTCGCTGACCCACCTCGCGAACCATCAGAGCTGCGAGGGTGTCGCTCATCTGGTGCGCTACGAGACGGTCCTGGGTCTCGGCGCCCGAGATTATCACGGACGGACCTGCTCCGAGGCCGGGCTTCCGCCCGAGACGACGGCCCTCATGGGGACCGCCGCCAATATGCAGTGTGCGGTCGTGGCGCACGCAGATGCGGAGGATCTTCGGGTGACGGTGGTGGCCACCGCCGGGGTGACCGGCAACGCCGTCCGAGCGGGTGATACGGCCGCTTGGCACGAGGAGGCCGACGGCAGTCGTCCCGCACGTCGCGGGTGTTCAGCGGAAATGGCGGGGCAGACCGGATTCGCGCGTCCGACCGCCGGCGATACACCGCCCAACGATTCAGGCTCGGGAACAATCGTCACCCTGGTCCTGATCAATCGGCCCTGCACGCCCGCGTGCTTGGTGCGCGCGGCGACCATGGTCACGGAGGCGAAAAGCACGGCTCTGCTCGACCTGCGGATGCCGAGCCTCCAGTCGCCGTGTCTCGCGACCGGCACCGGAACCGATCAGCTTGCCATCGCCGCCCCGCTGGCGCGCGAGGCCGAGTGGGAGCGGCACTGGGCGGGCGGTCACAACACCCTGGGCGAGCTGCTCGGGCGGGCGACGCATGACGCCGTCACCCGCTGTCTGCTGCTGCAGAACGGTATCGTTCCCGAGCTTAGGCGGACCATCTGTGCGGCGCTGGGTCGCTTCGGTTGCGACGAGGCGGCGCTGCGGGCCTGCGCTGAGTCCGAGCTGGATGCGCCGGGCGCGGCCGTCTTCGCCGCGAATCTCCAGGCCATCATTCATGATCCGCACAGCGCCGCAGCCGCCTATGGTCTGGCCGAGATCCTGGATCTGGTGCGCACCGGGGTGCTGCATGCCGAGGTCGCGCGCGAGGCGATCCTGAACCAGGCGGCGTTGCTCGGGGCGGCCGTCGCGGTCAAGCCCGAGCGGTTCCTCGCGCTGCGTGCGGAGCTGGCGCCGCATCAAGGGTTGCCGGACGGGCGCTTGGCCGCGCTCGCCGTCGTGCGGGGGTTTGCGTACAAATGGGACTGACCGAGCATCTCGCACTCGTCCTCGCGGCCTGTCTCCTGGACGCCTTGATCGGCGATCCCGTCTATCGTTTCCATCCCATTCGGATCATCGGGGCCTGGAGTCTCGGCTTGGAGCGTCTCTTGTTTGCCGTCGGTCTGAAGGGGCGTGCCGGCGGCGTCCTGCATTGGCTGCTGGTGGTCGGGGGCGCGCTGGCGGCCTGGTGGGGCGTTCGATCCACGCTCGGCGTCGTCCACCCGTGGGTGGCCTTTGCCTGGGATGTCTTCATCGCCTACAGCCTGATCTGCCCCCGTGATCTCCTGGATCACGGACGCCGGGTGCTCGTGGCGCTCGACGATCTCCCGCGGGCCCGCGCGCGGCTGCGGATGCTGGTCGGTCGCGATACCGACCAATTGGAGCGCGACGGCATCGTCCGCGCGACCATCGAAAGCCTCTCGGAGAATCTGACCGACGGGGTCCTGACGCCCTTGTGGGCGCTGTGTCTCTTCGGTCTGCCGGGTCTGATCCTGGTGAAGGCCGTGTCGAGCCTGGATTCGATGGTCGGCTACAAGAACGAACGCTACCGCCGTTTCGGCTGGGCCGCGGCGCGCTCGGACGATCTCGTCCATTGGATCCCGGCAAGGCTCTCGGTCCCCTTGATCGCGGCCGCGGCGGCAGTGCTCAAGCTGCACCCGCAGCTGGTCTTTCGTGCCGCGTCCGACTATCACGCCATGCTTCCCAGCCCGAACTCCGGCTGGAGCGAGGCCGCCTGCGCCGGCGCGCTGCGGGTCCGCCTGGTCGGTCCGATTCGCTACGGGGGGATGCTCGTTACCGAAGATTATATGGGCGATCCCGATTGGCCGGCCGATCTCGGGGCAGGGGACCTCGAGCGCGCGCTGCGCCTGATCCGGGTCGCCTGCCTCTTCGCACTCCTCGTCGGTCTGGCCATTGTGCCTCTGCGCACCGTTCTGCCATGGTGAGCTGCCGATGATCGGCTCCCTCGGAGTCCAATCCAGTCAATGTCCGCGTCTCGAGGTTCTCATGTCCAGAAAGACCGCCAAGCCTAAGTTGGGTGCCTCCGCCGTGCTGTCCAGCCAGCTCAAGGCGATCGAGCGTCTGATGGAGCGCAGAGATTACGCGACCGCGGCGCGTCGGCTGCGCGCCTTGATTGAGGCCCACCCGGATCAAAGCGGTCCCCGGCGCCTGCTCGTGGAGGCGCTGCAGGGTAGCCAGGGAAGCGGCGCTGCGGCCATCGCCGCGTTCGATTGGGCGGAGCGTCGACCCAAGAGCTTGCCCGCACAGGAGATGCTCTTTCGATACGCACTGCAATTCGGGCATGTCATGTTGGCGGATCGCACCGCGGAGCGGCTGCGTGCGCTCGGTTCCGAAACGCCTGGGTTTCCGGTGGCGCCCGCGATCCGCGAGGATCTGCTGCGGCAGCCCGACGGGTCGAACGCGACCGCCGAGCAGATGCTGCTCTTCGATATCGGCAAGCTCCATCTGGATGGGCATGATTTCGCCGGCGTCGTGCGTTGGCTGGACGGGGTCGATCTTACGCCGGCCAAGAACAATCGAGCGATGTCGCTGTTCCATCTCGATCGCATCGAGGATGCCCTGGCGGCCTTCCTGGGGCTCTGGAAGGCGGATCCGGACAACCTCTTCGCTTTGGGATGGGCAGCGCGCTTGCGACTCTACCAGGGCGACGAGACCGGCGCCCTGGGCCTGACGACGCCTTTGGCCGCTGCGACGGCTCGCCGGCTCGAGGATGCCGTGCCGCAGCTCGATGCCTTGCTGCTGTTGGGCGAGGATGGCGCCGCGTTGGACGCCTTCGCGCGGGTCGAGCGGTGTGACTGGTTCGGGATCGGAGAGCCTCGGCAACAGGCGATGCTGAACCATTTGGCCGCCTGCGCGGCGAGTCGGCTGGGTGAGGCAAAGCGGGCGCGGGCGCTCTGCAAGGCATCGCTCGAGCGCGTGCCGAATTTCAAACCCGCCCTCGAGGCTCGCACGATTCTCGACGACGCGGGCGATGCCTTGGCGTATCCGCCGGTGTTCGGTCTCGGGCAGGCGTTGCCGCTGATCTGGCTGAACCGGATGCGTGATGCCGGGAACGACGGCTTTTCGCACCTCGGAAAGGTGACGGCATCCAATGACTTCCTCGATGCACTCTACGTCGGCGGTGACGACGGCCTGCGCGGTCTGGTCGCCTTCATCCTCCAATATCGCGCCGAACGGGGCGATCCGGACGCGGTCGTGCGTTTGAAACGGTTCGCCTGCCTGCCGATCGGGACCCGGGAGACGCGCTTCGGGTTCCTGCGTCCGCTCCACGACAAGGGTCTGCTGCCGCACGGCGAGCCGCTCGAAATCTGGGACGGCGAGCGCGTGACGCAGGTCAGATTGGTCAGCACCGAGATCAGACGTGAGCCCGAGCCGAGCAATCTTCCCAAGGATCTCGAGATGCTCCTCCAACGCTCGATAGACCGCTTCAATGAGCGCGATTATGCGGGCGCGGAGATCCTCTTGACTCGGATCCTTGAGTACGCCCCCGGGCATCGTGTCGCACTCGGCAACCTCGCCGCGATCCGCGGCGCTCAAGGCCGCCCTCAAGAGGCGCTGGATCTGCTTCGCAATGTCATCGCCCGTTATCCCGACTACATCTTTCCGCGCTGCAATCTGGCCGTCATGCTGATCGAGGCCGGCGAGCTCGACGAGGCCGCTCGTTTGCTGGAGGGGCTCTACGAGCGCCCGAGCCTGCACGTGCAGGACATCTTCGTGCTCTATGGCGCACTCGCGATGCTGAGCCGAGCGCGCGGCGACCAGGCGGCTGCGGACGGTCTGCTCGCCAGTCTCGAGCCATTGGTCGAAGACGAGGACGACGCGCGCCGGCTGACCCTCGCCAAGCGTTTGCAGGGGCGGACCACGCCCGGCGTCGGCAAGCGCGGTTGGTTCAAGCGCGAGGGCGCCTGATGCGCTCTCGGGTCGCCCGGTCGCTCGGCCGCTTGGCTGGGGCTGGGGCTGGGGCTGGGCGCAGGATCACTCCGATCCGGCAAGACGCCGTTTGATCCGTCTGAGTCCGAACCAGGCGAATCCGATCACGAAGGGGAGGGCGACCCCCATCCAGAGCGCGGCGTCGATCGGCGCACCGCCGCTCTGAAGGCCCTTGAGCGCGTATCCGATGAGGCCGACGCCGTAGTAGCCGATCGCGATGACGGAGAGCCCTTCGACGGTCTCTTGCAGGCGCACCTGGAGATGGGCGCGGCGATCCATGGACTCCAACAGCCGCCGGTTCTGCTCTTGCAGCGAGACATCCACACGGGCGCGCAAAAGGCCGGTGATGCGGGCCGCGCGCTCGGCCAAGTCGTGCTGACGGCGTTGGGTGGCCTCGCAGGTCGCGATCGCCGGGGCCAAGCGCGCGTCGAGGAATTCGGACAGGGTCTGCAGGCCTTCGATCCTGTTTTGGCGAAGCTGCTCGAGCCGCTGTTGGATCATCCCGTAATAGGCACGCGAGGCATCGAAGCGATAGGTGGTTCGGGCCGAAACCGCCTCGATGTCCGCGGCGAGCCTGGTCAGCTCGCCCAGCAGCTCGCTCTCGAAGGCCGTCTGATCGGACGCGCCTTGACTCGATAGGCGTGATACGACCATCGCCAAGCGACGATCGGCGTCGCTGAGGGCTGCAGTCACGCCCCGCGCCAGGGGGAACCCGAGCAGCGCCATGGCCCGGTAAGCGTTGATCTCCAGCACGCGTTTGGCCAGTCGCCCGGCCTGATTGTCGGACAGACCGCAGGCGCGCAGCAGGATCCACGAGTACCCGTCGGCATGGATCTTATGGTCGGACCAAGCACGACCCGCACCCCCGACCACTTCCGAGCCGATGACGGGGTTGCCGTCGAAGAGCGCGACCAGCTCATCGTTCGTGCGCTCGGGCAGATCGCAGGGCTCGATGGCCAGCGAGGTCGCGGTGATCACCTCGCCGGGCAGGTCGCGCAGCCAGTCCTGCGGCAGATCGTCGAGCAGCGGATCGGCGAACGGGTGAGCGAAGGCGCCGCGCTGGCTGAAGGTATAGGTGACGAACTCGGTATGGCGCTCCCAACGTAGACGCATGGGTCCGAGGTCGATCCAATAGTGCTGATCGACCGTCGCCGGGATCGGCAGCCCGTAGTGGGCGAGAAGTCGCTTCAGGTGCTCGACGTTGCGACCGCCCCCGCGCTCGCCCGAGACCGCGGCCAGGTGCGAGACCCGTTCGGGCGCGCGCAGGGGCTCGAAGGTGCGGGCGTGCAGCTCGTCGGTGACGAGATGACGGAGCAGATGCTCTTTAAAGAGGAGTGACATGCCGTGAGGGTCCTTGTTGGGCGGCGCGAGTGTAACCGGGGGTTGTGACGAAGACTAGACACGACCCCGGCTCTCGATCCCTGCTCAAGCGTCCTTCATAAGTCGATCGCGCGTGTCGCGACGCGCCGCAGATCGCGCAGGCAAGCGATACCCTTCCGGGCCGGTATCGCGTGGTCAACACCGGCGGGATTCAGTCCGAGCTCTGCCCGGCGTCGGTCTCCTGAAGATCACCCTCGGATCGCTCAACATCGGCCGCTTCGGATGGAGTGCTGCTGTTTTCCGTCTTTCGCTTCTGCTTATCTTCTTTTTTCTTTTTCTTCTGCAGGTCGCGCTGGCGTTTCTCGAACGCATAGTTTGTCTTGGCCATCGTGATGCTCTCGCTGTTCGGTGCCGTGACCGTCGAGACTGTCGGTCGGGCACCGGAAAAAGGAATTGAAAGGGAGGCGAAGACGTCGGATCCCTTCGATTGGTCGAAAGGTCTCCTTCGCTTGCCTTCGCGGCGTGCTTCCGAGGGATAGGGACTGGATCCATGGGCCCGAGCCGGCATTGCTTCAGCGGGTCACGGATACGCACCGGGCAGCGCGGCGGCCTTGCCTCGTCCGTGAGGGAGAACCAGTCCTTGATCGAGCGGATCGCCGAGCGTACCAGCATCGGCTCGCATGCTCTAGCGAGAAGGGCTGCCGAGGACCGATGCGGTCCGGGGGCGCTCGGAATCCTCGGGGCTCGTGCAAGGGTACCGCGAACAGCCTGTCAGGTCCGCGAAAACTCCCGATGATTGCGATCGAACGGGAGATTTCTTGCGGCGATTCGGCGGGGTGGCCGGGCTCAGGTGGGCTGGCTCGGCGGCTTTCATGCCGACGCCGGGGGTTCTACGCGGATGACCCACGGCGACGGGCAAAGCCTCGCTGGCGAACGTGCGGCGGCCTCGTGGGCGAGGTACGCCCGACCGTCAGTAGTATTTCGGCACGAACAGCTGTTCAGGCAGCGGCTCGCGCTCGTACTCCGGATTGAAGACCCGGTCGGGGAGCGTGATTTGCTCGTGCGGCACCTCCTTGTAGGGAACCTGGCTCAGCAAGTGGCGGATGCAGTTGAGCCGCGCGCGCTTCTTGTCGTTGGCTTCGACAACGAACCAGGGTGCCTCGGGGATATTGGTGCGCGCGAAGGTCTCTTCCTTTGCCTTCGTGTAGTCCTCCCACCGAACTCGGGATTGGAGATCCATCGGGCTCAGTTTCCATTGCTTCAGCGGGTCATGAATCCGCATGAGAAAGCGCAGCTGCTGCTCCTGGTCGGTGATGGAGAACCAGTATTTGATCAAGCGGATGCCCGAGCGCACCAGCATCCGCTCGAACTCGGGTACGTCCTGAAAGAACTGCTCCACTTGCTCCGCGTTGGCGAAGCCCATGACGCGCTCGACCCCGGAGCGGTTGTACCATGAGCGATCGAACAGCACGATCTCCCCGCCGGAGGGCAGGTGTGAGACGTAGCGCTGGAAGTACCACTGGGTCCTCTCCTGCTCGGTCGGCTTCTGCAGCGCGACCACCCGAACAACGCGCGGATTGAGACGCTGGGTAATGCGTTTGATGACGCCGCCCTTGCCCGCCGCGTCGCGCCCCTCGAAGATCACCAGGACCTTCTCCCCGGTGTGCTCGACCCAGTTGTGGAGCTTGATGAGCTCGGCCTGCAGCCCCAGCAGGGAGCGGAAATAGGTCAACCGATCCAGGGTTGCCGGGTGCGTCCGTTTGTAGGTCTTGCGGAGCTCTTCGGAGAGTGCCGGCTCGGAGATCTCGAGCTCGTAGTCTTCGTCGAGCGTATCCGCGAGCTCGGACGCCAGCCAGTCCATGGCTTCCGGGTTTTCGTTATCGATCGTCATCGTGTTGCTCCATACCCGCCGCGAATGAAAGTTGTGTTTGGACGAATGTTCGTCATCCCGCGGATCGAGCGGGCTGTCTTCGATCCTCGCCGCAACGATTGCATCCTGTCCGCCGACACCGGGATCCCATGAACCCGGGTCGCTTCATAGACCCGCTCGACGGGAGTAAATCAGATGGAAATGACCCTTTCATGAACCCTAAGGCGATCATTGAGCGCCATCGGTGCCTGTTTCATGCGGTGCCTCGCAGGTACTGGGATCAGTGGGGTCCGTGCCGACCCCGCTGCTCGAGGTCGGAATATTGCGGATCGCTTGCGAGGGGTCGGGAGGTTGTCGCCAACAAGGCCGGTCAGCCGACGCCGCCGAACCAAAAGGCGGTGTCTGCCCCCAAGAATTGACCGTGGGGCATGTAGTGAGAGCCGTCGCAGGAGAAGGTCAGGCCAACCATGCCGTTGAAGAGGTTAATGGACGACTGACGCAGGTAGATGTTTTCGTCCACCAGCCGCAATCCCTTGAAGCGGTCGAGGATCGGGACGATGTCGGTGTTCGGAACGACTGCGTCGATGGGATAGCGGCAGGGCGGATACAGGAGGCAGATGTCGGGATCCAACAGGGCCTCTTGGTCCAGGATGCGATAGCGGTAGGGGTCGTTCAGTGTCCAGATGGTGGCCTGGCTGCTGGAGAAGTGGATCTGGCACTGGAAGACCCCGCGTTCGGTCAACAGCTCGCCGAGGATCGACAGGGCGCGATCCAGGTTGCGGTCCATCGAGCTCTCGACCCGGCACTGCAGGAACAGGTTGCCTCGGATCGCCGGATCCCCCTTGACCTGACGCCAGGCGTCGGGCTCCCTATAAAGCTCCGCGGTCACCGGCAGGTCGCGCAGATCGAAGTCGGCCCCCAAGTACCCGAGCGGCCCACTATCCCCCCACACCATCTGCAGCGCAGTCAGCGACGGCCGCCGCTTCCTCAAGCTGATGTAGGCGTCCGAGAGCAGGAATCCCCAGGGAGGCACAGGCTCGCGCATGTAGGGACGGTCCGATCGGTTGCGTCCGAAGTGCCCCGATTCCATCCCGCTGGCTCCCAGATTGTCGGAGACCTGAACGCCGTCGATCCCCAGGCAATAGAGAAAGGCGCGATGCGGAATCTCCGGGAAGCCTTCGGCGAGGACCCGATTGAGGCCCGCTCGGTCGCTCCAGACGGCCCCGCAGCGCGCGGCGAGAGCGGCCATGGGTTGATGGAGGATGTGCGCGAGCTGTTCGCGCTGACGATAGATACTGTCTTTCCAGGTTGTGTGCATGGCTGCGTTCCCGGCTGGGTCTTGCTGGGCCGAATCGATAAAAGGGTGCGCCGGACGACAGTGGGCGTGCGAGGTGCTCCAGGATTGCCGATGCCTTAGGAGTACTGATTTTAAAGCATATATCATACCATATAATTAGCTTTAGTCTTTGCGAGATATTACCCGAGCGATCCTGATTCGAGGAAGGCCAACCTCGAGACAAGGGGTACCCCGCCGATTCCTGCGGCAGCGGCTATGCTCGAGGCCACCGCCGCGATGCAATGACCGCGACCGAGCTACCGCGGAGGCTCGCTCCGCAATCCCGCGCAGCGGTCGTCATCGAAGCGTCATCGTCTCTTCGGCTGGCTGTCACCGAATCTTGCCACACTAGCTCGGGAGCGAATCGAGTGGGTCGCGGATCGGACGCAGCTTGGCGACTCACCGGCCGGGACCCCAACCAAACCAGAATCGAGCCGACCGGAGGAATCCAGCATGATCATCATCCGAGCCCCTTGGCTCGCCTTGGCGACCGCGTTGATCGCGGGTATGGTCCTCGCCCTCCCCGGCGCGGCGAACGCCCGTCTGCCCGGACAGTCAGGCCTTCCAATTCTTTCGGTTCAGGACGCCGCCGCCTACGAAGGCGAGGGTCGACTGTCCTTTCCGATTAAGCTCGACCGACCCGCGCCGAGGGATCTGCGCATCATCGCCGTTCCGCTTCCGGATACCGCAAGGCCGGTTGTGGACTATCGCCCCGGCCCCGTGTGGGCCACATTCCCCGCGGGCGCAACCGAAGGGTCTCTGGAGGTCGGAATCCGCGATAATAGGGTTGTCGGTCCGGACGTCACCTTGACCCTGGGGATCGCCGCTGCGCCCGGTGCGATCGTCGCGAAGGGCACGGCCATCGGCACCATCCGCGACGATGAGCCGCTGACGATCAATCTGCTCCACATCAACGATCATCACTCGAACCTCCAGCAAATCAGAACGACGCTCGACCTCGGCACATCCGGCGGTCCCTTTTCCGCCCCGATCGGTGGTTTCCCGCGGGTGACGGCCAAGATCAAAGCGCTTGAGTCGCGGCTCGACAACCTCGTCAAGATCCACGCCGGGGACGCCATCACAGGAACGCTCTTCTACACCCTGTTCCAGGGCGAGGCCGACGCCGATCTCATGAATACGGCCTGCTTCGATGTCTTTGCGCTCGGCAACCACGAGTTCGACGACGGTGACGGGACCCTGGTGAAGTTCCTCGATTTCTTGGGGTCGAACCCTGCATGCGACACCACGACGATCGCCGCCAACGTGGTTCCGGCGCTCGGAACGCCGTTGGCGCCCGAGACGGCAAACGACTACATCCAGCCTTACGTGATCAAGGAGTTTCAAGGCCAGAAGGTTGGATTCATCGGGATCGACATCGCCGAGAAGACGCGCTTCTCATCTCAGCCCTTGCCGACCACGCGGTTCCTCGATGAGGTACAGACCGCGCAAGCCTATGTCGACGAGCTGTCTGCGATGGGGATCGGCAACATCGTCCTCGTGACCCATTACGGCTATGCGAACGACCTCGCACTCGCTCGAGCCGTGACCGGTGTGGATGCCATCATCGGCGGCGATTCGCACACCCTGCTCGGCGATCTCGGGCAGTACGGCTTGCCCTCGGCCGGTGACTACCCGACCCTCACCACGAACGCGGACGGCGACCCGGTCTGCGTCGCGCAGGCTTGGCAGTATGCCCAGGTCGTCGGCGAGCTGGCCGTCACCTTCCGCGAGGGCAAGGTCGACACCTGCGGCGGCACGCCTCATCTCTTGCTTGGCGACGGCCTTGAGCGAAGCCGTCTACCGATTCCCGAGCCGGAGCTTACCGAGATCCTGACGCTCATCGATGCGGATCCGAGCCTTGGTCTTGTGACGCCGGATCCAACAGCCGAGGCGATCCTTGCCGAGTATGCGGCCCAGGTCGACGAGCTCAGTCAGGAGGTGATCGGCCAAGCGGGCGAGGTCATCTGCGAGCGCCGTGTCCCGACCGAGCCCCGCGGGAGTGCACCCTGCAACGGCGACGCCGTTTCCATATCGGGGGCGGAGCTGAACGTGAACGGCGGATTCAGCCAGCAGATCGTGACCGACGCCTTCTTGGCGCGCGCCTTCCGGGCGGACATCGCGCTACAGAACGGCGGCGGCGTCCGCATCACGATTCCGGAGGGAGATATCACGATCGGGACCGCCTATACCCTGTTGCCATTCTCCAACACCCTGGTCGAGCTTGAGCTGTCCGGGCAAGAGGTGCTCGACAGCATCGAGGATGGTCTCGCGTTCTACGCGTCCAATCCGAGCGGCAACACGGGGGCCTTCCCCTACGGCTCGCATATCCGTTGGGACATCGATATGACCCAAGCCAAGGGCGCGCGGATCAGCGACGTCGAGGTGAAGGATCGATCCACCGGGATATGGGCGCCGCTCGAACCCTCGGAGGCCTATATCGTCGTGACCAACAGCTTCCTGGCCAACGGCGGTGACGGGTACGCCACCTTCAAGGCCGCCGCGGAAGACCGGCGAGTGACCGATACCTTCATCAATTACGCACAGGGATTCGTCGACTACCTGGTCCAGGATCTCGGCGGTGGAAACCTCTTCGTGCCGCATCAGCCGGACTTCTCGACTCAGTCGTTCGAGCCCTTGCCCTGACCGGTTCTTTCCCGACCGGTCGTTGTCGTTGTCGTTGTCGTAATCGTGGTCGTTGTCGTATCGATGGTCGACAACGACAACGACAACGAACGATCTCGCCCCATCTGCCGTGCTGGACTAGGGTGATTTCCGGAAAAGATACGACCGGCGTTGGCTTTGCGTGGACGCCGACTCGGCTTCATGCCGGCCGTCCGGCTCCATCGAGTTTCTCGGAATCGACATCTCTTCGACACGTCTTCTTCATCGACGCCCGTTATCCTGTTGTGCAGCGCAACATCCCGCGGCACCCTGCCATTTTTTGTTCCCGACCCTGTCAGCCGCCAATCTTCTCAGCCGGAGGTCTTCACCATGGCCGAGTACCTTGAGAACCGGGTCTTCGACGAGATCCAAGTCGGTCAGACCGCAGAGCTTCAACGCACCTTGACGCGTGACGATATCGCACTCTTCAGCAAGGTCTCGGGCGATCTGAATCCGACCCACATCGACGAGGAGTATGCGAAGGCGCGGGGTGCCAAAGGCGTGGTCGGTCACAGCCTTTGGGCAACCAGCCTGATCTCCAGCCTCTTCGCAAACGTTCTGCCCGGCCCCGGGACGGTTTACCGCACCCAGGACGCGGTCTTTCATCGGACCGTCGATCTCGGCGATTCCCTAACCGGCCGTGTCAAGGTCGTTGAAAAGGGGCCCGAGACGCTGGTGGTCTTCGCCTGCGAGGTCCTCAACCAGCGCCACGAACCTGTGATGACGGGTCTCGCCTCGGTCAATGCGCCGACCGAGAAGCTGCGGATCGAGATCCCGGATCTCGCCGAGATCTCGGTGCGTCATCACGACAGCTTCGGGGTTCTCCTGGAGCAGGTGACACGGCTCGAGCCCGTGCCGACCGCGGTTGTTCATCCGGTGGATCAGGTGTCGCTGGAAGGTGCGATGGAGGCCGCCGAGAGCGGCTTCATCCTGCCGATCCTGATCGGGCCGGAGGCGCGGATCCGAGCGATCGCCGAGCAGTACGGCATCGGTTTGGGCAGTGCACGGATCATCGATGTCGAGCACAGCCATGCCGCGGCGGCCCGTGCGGTCGGGTTGGCGCGCGAGGGTGTTGCCGAGATCCTCATGAAGGGCAGTCTTCACACCGACGAGGTGCTCGCCGCGGTTGTCGACCGCGCGACCGGGATCCGCACCGAGCGGAGGATCAGCCATATCTTTCTGATGGATGTGCCGACCTATCCCAAACTGCTGCTGATCTCGGACGCCGCGGTCAACATCGCCCCCGACCTGGAGGCCAAGGCCGACATCTGCCGCAATGCGATCGACCTGGCCCACACGATTGGCGTCGAGCGACCCAAGGTCGCGATCCTTTCCGCCGTCGAGACGATACGTCCCAAGATCCAGTCGACGCTGGATGCGGCGGCGCTCTGCAAGATGGCCGATCGCGGCCAGATTACGGGCGGCATCCTGGACGGTCCGCTCGCGATGGACAACGCCATCAACCTGGAGGCGGCCCGTATCAAGAAGATTGAATCGGAGGTTGCCGGGGTGGCTGATGTCCTGATCGCGCCGGACCTGGAGGCCGGCAACATCCTGGCCAAGCAACTGATCTTCCTGGCAAACGCCGAGGCATCCGGGATCGTCCTGGGTGCGCGGGTGCCGATCGTCCTCACCTCGCGCGCGGACAGCGTGCGGACCCGCCGTGCCTCCGCGGCCACGGCGGTCCTGCATGCCCATGCGGTGCGACGCGGTCTCCACAAGGCCGAGCACTGAAGGAGCGCCGGAGACAGCCATGAGCGAGTTGATCCTGACGCTGAACGCCGGCTCCTCGAGCATTAAGTTCGCGGTCTACGCGGTCGAGGGCGACCGCCTGAAGCAGACGATGAAGGGGCAGGTCGAGGGGATCGGCACTCGGCCGCATTTCGTCGCCAAGTCCGCAGACGGGGCCTTATTGAGCGAAAGCTACTGGGAGCCTGTCGATGGCGCACAGGGTCATGCGCGTGCCTTCAAACAGATCTGGAATTGGCTGGCATCGGCTGCCGAAGGCGATCGGATTAAGGCTGTGGGTCACCGCGTGGCCCATGGTGGCGAGGCGTACGCTCAGCCGGTCCTGATCGACGACGCCGTGATCGATGTTCTGACCGGCCTGATCCCGCTGGTCCCCCTGCATCAGCCCAACAACCTGGCTGCCATCCGTGCGGTCGCGGCGGATCACCCCGATCTGCCGCAGGTCGCCTGTTTCGACACCGGCTTTCATCGGGGTCGTCCGACAGTCACCGAGCAGTTTGCCCTGCCGCGTGCGCTGCTCGATCGCGGGATCAAGCGCTACGGCTTCCATGGTCTGTCCTACGAGTACATCGTCGAGCGGTTCCGCGAACTCGCCCCGGAGCTGGCCTCCGGTCGGATCGTGGTCGCGCACCTGGGCAGCGGATGCAGCATGACCGCGATCAAGGAGGGTCGCAGCGTCGAGACGACGATGAGCTTCTCGGCCCTGGACGGTGTCCCGATGGGGACACGTTGCGGGGTGCTTGACCCGGGCGTGATCCTCTTTCTGATGCGCGAGGAGCACATGGGCGTCGCCGATCTGGAGCGGCTGCTCTACAAAGACTCGGGTCTGCTCGGTCTCTCGGGCGTCAGCAATGATCTGCGTGACCTTCATCGCAGCGACGACCCCAAGGCGGCGGAAGCAATCGACTATTTCGTCTACCGCATCGGGCAGACACTCGGCGCGCTCTGCGCCGCGATCGGCGGAATCGATGCACTCGTCTTCACGGCCGGGGTCGGCGAGAACGACGCCGAAATCCGTGCCCGCGTCTGTCGGGATGCCGCCTGGCTCGGCATCGTCGTCGATCCGGAGGCGAACGCCGCGGGGGCGCTGTGCATTAGCCCCGAGGGTCGGCAGCCGTCGGTCTGGGTCATCCCGACCGACGAGGAGCGGATGATCGCGATCCATACGTTGCGGGTCGTGCGCGCCGCGGCCTAAACCGCGTCCAGCGCGACATGCGTCATTTTCACTTTGCGTTTGCTGAATCATCTCACCGGAATCGCACATGATCGATCAAGACTATTTCTCCCTTGCCGGCAAGAAGGGCCTGATCCTCGGTATCGCCAACGAGCATTCCATCGCCTACGGCTGTGCCCGCGCCTTCAAAACCCTGGGTGCCGATCTGGCTGTGACCTATCTGAACGAGAAGGCGCAACCCTTTGTCGAGCCCTGCGCCCAAGCGGTCGATGCCGGCCTCTTTCTGCCGTGCGACGTGACCCAGGAGGGCCAGCTCGAAGGGGTCTTCGAGACGATTCGGGAGCGTTGGGGCCGGCTCGACTTCGCCGTCCACTCGATCGCCTTTGCACCGCGTGAGGATCTGCAGGGTCGGCTGGTCGACAGCTCCGCGCACGGCTTCGGCGTGGCCGTCGATGTCTCGGCCCACTCCTTCCTGCGGATGTCCAGGCTCGCCGAGCCCCTCATGAGCGACGGCGGCTCCCTCTTCGCCATGACCTTCTTCGGGTCCGAGCGGGTGGTGAAGACCTACAACCTGATGGGACCGGTCAAAGCGGCGCTTGAGTCAGCGGTGCGTTACACCGCCGAGGAGCTGGGGCCCAAGAACATCCGCGCCTTCGCCGTCTCTCCCGGACCGCTGGCGACCCGTGCGGCGTCGGGCCTCAAGGACTTCGACGAGTTGATGGAGGAGGCCCGCACCAAATCGCCGCTCGGTCGGCTCGCGACGATCGACGACGTGGGGGCGGTCACGGCCATGCTGGCGACCCGCACCGGCGTCATGCTGACGGGCCAGACCATTTACGTGGACGGCGGTTACCACATCAAGGGTTGAGATCGAGATCGGGCCTTCGGTCGGGAGTCGACGTCGTGACCGGATCCATACCGAGAAACGCACTGATTCAGCGGAGCAATGCCATGTTCGATGTCGCCGATTTCGCAAAGTATTCGGATCCCTTCAAGCTGCTCGCACAACCTCTCGACCCGCAGGGCGTCTTCGACGCTTGGGCCCGACTCCTGCCGTTGTCCCGAGCCTCGACGAACGGCGCCGAGTCCAAGCCCGCCGACTCAGGTTCCGGTCTGCCCGACCTCAAGGTCGACGAGTACGCCGATTATGCGAAGGATCTGGAGCGGATCCTTCAAGCCCATGGTTGGCAGGCGTCCGAGAGCGCACTGGCCAACATCCGTAAGAACATCGATGTCTGGACCAAGGTCAGCGGTGCCTTCATGACGCCCATGCTGGGCAAGGACTGGCTCGACTACATGCTGGATGCGTCGCAGCGTTCCGTGCTCTACGCCGATGCCTTGCGTCAGCGGGGCAACTTCTTTGTCGAGCACGAAGAGGGCAGCGACAAGACGGTGCTGAGCTGGGATCACGAGATGGTCGTCGACGGCACCAAGCTGGCGCGTCCGGTGAACTATTCGCTGGTCCGGATCGTCCCGCCGACCGGCGTCACGGTGCGCGAGGATGGTCGGCCCTACATCATCATCGATCCGCGTGCGGGCCACGGCTCGGGAATCGGCGGATTCAAGAACGAAAGCGAGGTGGGTGCCGCCATCCATCAGGGCCATCCGACCTATTTCGTGACCTTCACGCGCCTGCCCATGCCCGGCCAGACCCTGGCCGACGTGACGGCGGCCGAGGCCGACTTCGTTCGGGAGGTGCGTCGGCGCCATCCGGATTCGCCTAAACCCGTCGTGATCGGCAACTGTCAGGGCGGCTGGGCGGCAATGCTGCTGGCTGCGACCAACCCGGACATCACGGGTCCGGTCGTCGCGAACGGCGCGCCGCTCTCCTATTGGGCGGGACAAAAGGGCAAAAACCCCATGCGCTATCTGGGGGGGCTGGTCGGCGGCGCGACCTCCGTGAAGCTCCTCTCGGATCTCGGCAACGGCCAGTTCGACGGGGCCAATCTGGTCTCCAACTTCGAGCGCCTGAGCCCGAGCACGACCTGGTGGTCGAAGTATTACAGCCTCTGGGATCAGGTCGACACCGAGGTCCCGCGCTTCGTCGGCTTCGAGCGCTGGTGGGGCAGTTTCTACTACATGACCCCGGAGGAGATCAGCTGGATCGTCGAGAATCTCTTCGTCGGCAACCGTCTCGGACGCGGCTGTGCGAATCTCAACGAGCGCACCCATGTGGATCTGCGCAACATCAACTCCCCCATCATCATCTTCGCCTCGCACGGGGACAACATCACGCCGCCGCAGCAGGCGTTGGGGTGGATCGCGGATCACTACAAGGATGTCGAGGAGATCCGGGCCCGCGGACAGCGCATCCTCTACACGCTCCACGAGAATGTCGGTCACCTGGGGATCTTCGTCTCCTCGTCGGTCGCCAAGAAGGAGCATGACCAGATCATCTCCACACTCAAGGCGATCGAGGCCCTGGCGCCCGGACTCTACGAGATGGTCATCGCCGAGGTCCAGGGCGAAGGCGTTGAGAAGACCTTCAAGGTCGCCTTCGCCGAGCGCAGCATCGAGCAGATGATGGAGCAGACCGGCGGGGACGATTCCAATCGGCCTTTCGCTGCGGTCGCCCGTTTCTCCGAGATCGGCACCGAGATGTATGACCTGACCCTGCGTCCATTCGTCCAGGCGATGAGCAACGAGACCACCGCCAAACTGCTCGCCGATACCAGCCCGATGCGGATGCAACGCTGGCTCGAGAGCGATCGCAACCCCCTGATGCAGCCTCTCCCGGGATTCGCTGAGGAGGTCCGTCAGCAACGCCGTCCGGCCGCGGACGACAATCCCTTCCGGATCATGGAGCGGGCCGGTGCCGGTCTGGTCACCCAGTGGTTGGACAACGCGCGCGACATGCAGAACGCCATGATCGAGTGGAATTTCCACCTGCTCTGGGGTGCGCCGCCGGTGCAGGCCATGGGCGAGCAGCTCAGCCGCACCGTCAGCGAGGCGCCGCGCGAAGATCTGCGGACCCTGACCTCGGTCCAGGATGCGCTTGATCGGATCGAGCTCGGCGACTTTGCCGACGGCGTCATTCGGATGCTCATCTTCCTGGCTCAGTCGCGCAAAGAGGTGCGGCGTTCTCGTTTGGAGCGCTCCAACCGCATGCTGATGGCGACCGAGCCCTTTGCGAGCATGAAGCCGAAGCACCGCACTCGCATGATCCACAAGGAGAGCCTGATCGTCGGCTACGAGCCGGAAGCGGCGCTGGCCGCCTTGCCGAAGCTGATCGTCTCGATGGAGGATCGGCGCCGCGCCATGGCCCTCTGCGAAGAGATCGCAGGCGCTCGCGACGAGATGAGTCCGGAGACGCTTGCGATGCTCGATCGCTTGGCGCGGGCGCTGGATCTCGAGCCGTCGCCCGCGTTGGTCGAAACCGAAACCCTGCGTAAGATCGCCTGAGGCCGCGGAGCAGGGCAGGTCGGTCGACGGCGGATTGACCTGCCCCCGCAATCGAAGCCGAGCCGCCATGCCGGCGAGGCGAAATCGCGATCGAGCGAGGAGCGCGAATGACGAACGAGCGTGACCTGCGGATCCCGCAGCCCCTGCGGGATTGGCTCTTTGCCCAACGCGAGGCCAAGCACAAGGCCCGCGAGCATGGCTATCGGCGCACGGCCACCAATACCCGCGAGGGATGGGATTTGGTCACCCGTCGGTTCGTGACCGAGTCCCCCGAGGTTGCTTGGGTGCGCGACGACCTGATCCCGGGGCCGGACTATCGGGTTCCGGTCCGCGTCTATCACCCGCAACCGGATCGGCCGCTCCCCGTAGCCCTCTTCGTCCACGGTGGCGGCCATATTGCCGGCGGCGTCTCACTCTACGATCCGATTGCGCGGCGCTTGGCGCTCGCGGCAAATCGGCTGGTGGTCTCGATCGAGTACCGACTGGCACCCGAGTGTCCCTATCCGGCCGCACTCAAGGACGCCATGGCCTGCGCCAAGCGGGTCTTTCGGTTGCTCGAGAATCTGGACATGCCCCATGAGCCGCGCCTCGCCTTGATGGGCGACAGCGGCGGGGGTGCGCTCTGCGCGACCGTGTCTCATCTGGCACAGTTCGACGCGGGCATGACGATCGAGCGTCAGGTGCTGCTGTACCCGAGCTTGGATTACACCCTGTCGCAACCCTCGGTGACGGAGAACGGGGAGGGTTTCCTCCTCGAGCGCGAGCGGATCCTCTGGATGTTCGATGCCTATCTCCAGAATGCCGAGGATCGGCGCGCCATCTCGCCGTTTTATATGGATCTGACCCCGGATTATCCCGCGACCCTGGTGATCACCGGCGAATTCGATCCACTGCGCGACGAGGGCATTGCCTATGCCGACCGCTTGGAGCTTCAAGGGATCCGCGCGGAGAAACGGGTCATGCCGGGGATGATCCATGGGTTTCTGAACCTCGAGGCCATGGTCCCGGAGGCCTGTGCCGAGGTTTACGACACGATCGGTGCCTTTTTGGCTGCATGATTGCACGCGCGAGCACGCGATACGATCGGCAGGCGCACCGCATCCGACTTCAAACAGCAGTCGAGACACATCCATGAGCACGACATCCCGGCCCGCGCATTTCGAATCCGACGCCGCCGCAGACGCGGCGCCCAAGGCGCACCCGATGGCCCAGCGCCCGTCCGGAGGCCAAGCCGCGCGCGGCAAGCTGGTCACCGCAGCGGATGCCGTTCGGCTGATCCGCAATGGCGACACGGTTGCGACCGGCGGATTCGTCGGCATCGGTTTCGCCGAGGCGGTCGCGCGCGCCTTGGAGCAACGCTTCCTCGAGACAGGCGCGCCGCGCGATTTGACCCTGGTCTATGCCGCGGGACAGGGTGACGGCAAGGAGCGCGGGCTCAATCACTTGGGGCACGCGGGCTTGGTCCGTCGGGTCATCGGCGGCCACTGGGGACTGGTGCCGAAGCTCCAAGAGCTGGTCAACTCCGGGGCGATCGAGGGCTACAACCTGCCCCAGGGTGTCCTTGCCCATCTCTTTCGCGATATCGGGGCCGGCAAGCCGGGCACCATCACCCGGGTCGGTCTGGAGACCTTCGTGGATCCGCGCAACGGCGGCGGTCGACTCAACGATCGGACCACCGATGAGCTGGTCCGCATTCTGGAGATCGACGGCGAGGAGTATCTCTTCTACAAGGCATTCCCGATCGACGTCGCCATCGTCCGCGGGACGACCGCCGACCCGGACGGCAACGTCACCATCGAGAAGGAGGCGCTGATTCTGGAGTCGCTCGCCTTGGCGACGGCGGCGCACAACTCGGGCGGGATGGTGATCGTTCAGGTCGAGCGGATCGCCGACCGGCACACCCTCAATCCACGCCAGGTGCGCATCCCGGGCATCCTGGTGGATTGCGTCGTGGTGGCACCGCCCGAGCATCATTGGCAGACCTTTGCCGAACCCTACAGTCCGGCCTTCAGCGCCGAGATCCGGGTGCCCATGCAGTCGATTGCTGCCCTGCCGCTGAATGCACGCAAGGCGATCGCACGGCGTGCGGCCTTCGAGCTGCGACCGAACGCCGTCGTCAATCTCGGCATCGGCATGCCCGAGGGCATCGCCAACGTGGCCAACGAGGAAGGCATCCTCGACTATGTCACCCTCACGGCCGAGCCGGGGCTGATCGGCGGACTGCCGGCCGGCGGGTTGAACTTCGGCGCCGGGACCAATATCGCCGCTCTGGTCGACCAACCGGCCCAGTTCGACTTCTACAACGGCGGCGGCCTGGATCTCGCGTTCCTCGGTCTGGCCCAAGCCGATGCCGAGGGCAACGTCAATGTCAGCCGCTTCGGTCCCAAGCTGGCCGGCGCCGGTGGCTTCATCGACATCAGTCAGAACGCGAAGAAGCTGGTCTTTGTCGGGACCTTTACGACCGCCAAGGGCGCGATCCGGATCGGCGACGGGAGGGTCTCCGTGGCGGAGGGTGATGGCGGGCGCAAGTTCATCGAGCAGGTGGAGCAGGTGACCTTCAGCGGCGAGCGTGCCCGCCGGGTCGGTCAGCCCGTCCTTTACATCACCGAGCGTTGTGTCTTCGCCATGCGTCCCGAGGGCCTGACCCTGGTCGAGATCGCACCGGGCGTTGATTTGGATCGCGACATTCTCGCCCACATGGATTTCCGTCCGCGGATCGCCGAGCCCCTCGAGACCATGGATCCGCGGATTTTCACCGACCAGCCCATGGGGCTCGAAAAGGATCTGCTGGAGATCCCGCTCGTCGATCGTTTGGTCTACGAACCGGAGAAGAATCTGCTCTTCATCAACCTCGAGGCCTTCGCGGTCAACGACCCGGCCGATATCGCACGAATCCGCGCGGCGGTGGAGTCCGTCGTCGAGCCCCTGGGTCACAAGGTCGATGCGGTCGTGAACTACGACAACTTCTCGATCCGCCCCGACTTGGTCGGTCCCTATGCGGCGATGGTGGAGGATCTGGTGGCGCGCTTCTATCGGGACATCACGCGCTACACCACGAGCGCCTTCCTCCGCATGAAGCTCGGCGAGTCGCTCGCGGCACGGGGTCTGGCCCCGCATGTCTACGAAAGCCGCGAAGAGGCCAAGCGCGGAATCGAAGGGATGAAGGATTAAACCGATGGCGGCCGCTCATCCCTTCTTGCGCAAGGCGTTTCCCTACTTCAAGTGGACGGTCTTCAGCCTGCTCGGCGTCAACGTCTTCCTCTTCTTCACCGAGCAAACGCTGGTCGAGGGCTTGGACAGCCTGGCCTGGCTGACCTTGCTGCTGCTCTTCGAGTGGGAGACCAGTCAGCTCGACAAGCCCTATGTCTCGCGATGGGAGAAATGGGGGATTCATGCCGGGCGCATCCTGGCCTACGGTCTGATTCTGCACAGCGCGGTGGGATACGGCGCGGCGGACTACATCGCCGAGCATGGCCCGGTCGACCTCTGGAACGCCTTGGCCTGGATCGCGATCGTCCTCCTGCTCGAGTACGATGTCTACTCGCCGGGGGAGTATGCCCGCTGGGAATGGTACCTTCGCAACGGGGCAAAGCTGGTGCTCTACGCGGCCCTCTTTGTCTTCGCCCTGCTCTGGGGGCTCGAGGGGGAATGGCTGGATACCTACGACGCCTTGCTCTGGATCCTCTGCTTCTTCGCGATCGAGATCAACGTGCTGGAGTTCGAGGAGGAGATCCCTTATCGGGATGCCGCCGATGCAGGGACCAGGGCAACTCGGGCCTCGTCCGACGCGGGGGGGCCGGCGTCCGAAGAGACCTGAGCGTGGCTAGTGGGTCTTGACCCGACCGGTTCGGACAGGTCGCCGTCATCTTTTCAACACATTCCAAGGCTATTGTATGGCGCTGTGCGTGATCCGGCCGAGCATCGGGTCGTGCACACGGCCGAGGAATGGATTGGCCCTTCCTCGTGCAGTCGAGGCGACCGCCTGAGGTCCTTATGGTAGATCCGGATCGAAGAACACCCGTCGAGAAGGTCGAAGCACTCTACGAGGAGCTTGTCGATTGGTACGGGGAAGGCTCCGACCGCGAAATCCGCGCCGCCTCCAAGCTGCTCATGATTGCCCTGCTCAAGCTCAAGGCGCATGGCGGATTCGGGTGGCAAGGACTAGTCGAAGATTACGTTCTGATGCTCAAAAACGATCCCGCGCGCTACGCGCGGATCCTGGAGGCCAACCGCGGTGAGGATAAAAAGGCCTGAGGATCCGCCCACGCCGTCTTCATCACCGGTTCCCGAACGACCACCGACCAGACCGAGTCCCGAGAGGAATTCAAGATGCCCCTGTCTCCCGTTCTGCGTGTCCTGACGTTTGCCCTCGCGGCGCTGGTCTCCGCATCCATGTGGCCCTCGGCGATGGCTTCCGACCTGATCAAGGTCCACGGCGCCGGGGCGAGTTTTCCGGCGCCGCTCTACCAGCGGTGGTTCCGCGACTACTTCCTGGCCCATCCGAACATCCAGGTCGATTATCAGCCGATCGGCTCCGGACCCGGCGTCAACAGCTTCATCGAAGGTCGGCTTGATTTCGCGGGGTCCGATCAGCCCTTGACCGGCGAGCTTGCCGAGAGGGTCGGCGCCGACCTCCTGCAGATCCCGCTGACGGCGGGCGCTGTGGTGTTGACCTACAACCTTCCGGGAATCGACGGGTTGAAGCTCTCGCGCGAGGCGCTCGCCGGCATCTTTCTCGGCGCGATCGCGCGTTGGAACGATCCGCTGATCCTTGCGGCCAACCCGGGTGTCGAGATACCGGATCTGCCGATCGTGGTGGTCACGCGAGTGGATGCGAGCGGGACCACCTTGGTCATGACCCGGCACCTGAGTGCGATCAGCGCGGCGTTCGCGAAACAGGTGGGCGAGAGCCAGTCGCCGGCATGGCCCTCGTTGCTGCTCGAGCGAGGGGGTCTTATCCGCGGTCACGGCAACGGCGGTGTGGCGGCCTTTGTTCAGGCGACGGTCGGTGCCATCGGCTATGTTCAGTATGCCTACGCCCATCTGCCCGGCATGCAGATGGCGTCGGTCGAGAATCGCGAGGGCGTCTTTGTCGCGCCGGGAAGCGATTCCTTTCGCGCGGCGGTCGAGGTCTTCCGCGCGAAGCTTGACCCGTCCCAGCTCACCGATCCGGAAGGTGCCGGGGCCTATCCGATCTTGTCCCTGTCCTGGCTGGTGACGCGCCGCGGGGGCGACGGCGACGTCAAGTGGCAGGCGATGAAGGATGTGCTTGGGTACGCGCTGACCGACGGACAGGCCGATGCCGCGAAGCTGGGTTACATTCCGCTGAGTCAGCAGGCGGTCACGCTGATCCTGCAGCATCTGGGGCCTGCCGAGTAAAGTGAATCGAGGAATCCAAGTGCCATGAAGACCACGGCTTTCTACAGGACTGTACTGGGCGTGACGGCAACCCTTCTGGCCGTCGGTTGCACCCAAGAGACCCAGAACAAGTTCGGTCGAACGTTCCAGAACTGGACCGGGGCGAACGGCATCCTCGAGGTTTACGCCGGGGATAAGCTGGTGCGCCGATTCATCAAGATCGACAAGCTCACCACGGCCACCGCCACCGACGGTCGAGATTCACGACCCTATCGTTTCGGTTACGGCGTCCTCGATCTAAACCAGAACGGGATCCAGGACGGCGGCGAGAGGTCGGTCTATTTCGAGATCAGCGATTACTCGACGAACTATGTCTTCTACGGCGATCCGGGGGTTAGGACCACCGAGGATACGGCGAACCCCTAACCTCGCTTGCGCGCCGCTACGCATGCCTGCCCGCGGCCGCCGGCGAAGCGCCGGGGTCGCCGGTAGCTCTTCGCGGATGTCATGGCGGCGTGGCATCTGCCCCGTCGGCTTTGCTGCTCTGGGATGTCGCCGAAGCCTCAACGCTCCGGTCGCAGCACCTCGACCACTTCTTCCATCAGCCGCTCGAACGATGGTGCCAAGTGGTCGATCACCCCTTTGTCCTTCCTCTTGAGACTGTTGCCGATGTAGACGGTCCCGCCGCAGCCGACCTCGCGTTTTGCCGCTCGGATGTTCTTACGGCTGTTGTCGACGACGATACAGGCGTGTGGCTCGACACCCAGCTCCTTGAGAACGAAACGATAGCCTTCCGGATCCGGCTTCGGATGCAGTTTGTCCTTCTTGTCGAGCGTCGAGATCGCATCGAAGATGTGCTCAAGCGGAAACATCTGGGTGAGTCCCTTGACATCGAGAACCCGGAAGACGTTCTCCCGGACCCCGTTGGTCAAGATGGCGACCTGGATGTCGTGATCCCTCAGCAGATCCAGTCCCTCGTGGATTCGGTCTCCTGCTCGGCTGATCCCGCGATAGTCGAGGTTTCCGGTGCAGGCGTCGATAAGCCTCGCGAGCGTCGGCTCGATCGGGTCCTCGGCGGGCTTGAGCAGCTTCGCCGTATGGTACAAGAGCGGTCCGAGCTGCAGACTTCCGCCCGCATCGTAGATGGCTCGGCCCGCGAGTCGCATCATCTTGAGTGCACGTTCCCCGAAGTGCGTGCTGATCGCGGCAAAGACCGATAGGGTCTGCGCCTTGAGCGCCACGTCCTCCGCTTCGGTCGTAATCACACCGTCGAAATCCAACAACAAGAGCCGCGCATCGCGGATGAGTCGGGCAGGCACTCCCGTCATGGATAACCTCAGGATCCGAGAAGTTCATTGGCCGGCCCGGGCTTCTCATGACGCCAAACGAAAGGCCGACCGATGCCCCGCGATTCGATGGCCCCGGCGCGCGTCGGTTTTTCGGAGAGCTTAATCTGTTCCGCGAGCCATGCGACAACAGTTCATTTGCAGCTCCTATACTACTCCAAGATGTGGTTCCCGGGTGCTGCGCTAGGCACTGGATGATCGGCAGCTCCCGAGGTGGGAGAATGACGCGTCTGGACTGCAACGGTCCGACTGCTACGCCTTCCAAAGGGGTTGCTCAGCCCAAAGCTTGGTTTAATTCACACTCCGGCAACCGAACCGCCACTCCAGCTTCACGGCTGAGCCCTAGAGTTTCGCGCTGACGCCGAGGCGTCTCGTATCCAACCCAACTCGATAGGGCTCGATCCATGACCAATACCAAGACGCTTGCCGTGACTTTTGCGGTGCTCGCGACGGCGGGAATCGCCGAGGCGCATGCCGAGATCGATGACTTCAACCTGAATCAGGCTACCCGCCCGGGCGTTAGCCATGACGCAATCCAGCTTGGTCCGCGTCCCTATTACCTCGTGCAGGGGATGGATGCCGGGCGGCTTAAGAATCGCCTCATGGCCTGTCAAGACGGTCCTTTCTACCGGACCGACTTCTCGATCGCACACCGGGGTGCGGCCCTGCAGATGCCCGAGCACACTGATCTAGGCTATACGGCGGGTGCTCGGATGGGCGCGGGAATCGTGGAGTGCGACGTGACCTTCACCAGCGACGGGGATCTGGTCTGCCGGCACAGCGAGTGCGACCTGGCGACCACGACCGACATCGTTGCCACCCCGCTCAACGCCAAGTGCAGCGTGCCTTGGACCGGCTCCGGCCAGAACCCGGCCGTGCAATGCTGCACCAGTGATCTGACCCTCGATGAGCTGAAGAGTCTGCAGCCGAAGATGGATGCGAGCAATCCTGCGGCCACCACGGCAGAGGACTTCCTCGGAGGCACTGCGAGCTGGCGCACCGACCTCTACACCGGACGCGCGAAGATCCTGACCTTCAAAGAGAGCGTCGCGCTCAACCGGGCGAACGGCGTCAAGCATACCCCCGAGCTCAAAGGCGCGACCTATCAGGATCGCATCGATTCAATCTTTGGAGGTCAGGAGCAGTACGCGCAGAAGCTCGTCGACGAGTTGATCGAGGCAGGGGTTGAACCAAAAGATGTCTGGCTCCAATCCTTCAACTTGGACGACGTGATCTACTGGATCGACAACACGCCTGCCTTCGGCGAGCAGGCCGTCTACCTGGACAGCATCGATCCGACCGCCAATCCGCCTATCTCGCGTCTGACGCCGGACCAGCTCAATGCGCTCACGGCGGCGGGTGTGCGTATCTTCGCTCCGCCGATGTGGGCTTTGCTCGACGTCGACATCGTCGGCCGCGTGGTGCCCTCGCAGTATGCCAAAGACATCAAGTCGGCCGGGCTCGACATCATCACCTGGACCTTCGAGCGCTCCGATCTTCGCGAGGGCGCCTCTAAGGCTGGTTGGTACTACCAGTTCGACCCTAAGGGCAAAGCCATCCGGAAGGATAGCGACATGTATAAGGCGCTTGATGTTCTAGCCCGGCAGGTGAATATCCTCGGAATCTTCTCCGACTGGCCGGCGACTGTAACCTACTATGCGAACTGTATGGGTCTGAAGTAGGGCCGCTATCGAGACTGGCGACGCGACACGACGTAGGTGCCGCGTCGCTTGAGCATCGATGATCCCCTGCCGGGAGCCGTCACTCCGCAGCGCTTCGGCCGGGATCCGGCTGATCGACGCCCTCTTTGCGCAGGAGCACCGGCGTTCATGTCAGAACTGTCCAGGCGCCGACGGACGATCCGATTGAAGGGCCGTGTCGTGCGGGCTCAGACACCGTGATTGCTCGGCAGCGCAGCGATCTCCAGATCGATCGCTTGCGTGAGTCTCGCGATCGCCGTCGCCGGTGCTTCCACATCGAGGTCACCGATCTCGAAATAGCGGATGCGCTCAGACACCTCCGCGAAGTGCTCGCGCATCATCGGCAGGTGTAGAGATGCGTGACCGGCATCAGACGTAGGTTGGGCAAAGCGCAGCGTGCCCAACTGCTTCCAGTGATGCCGGCGCGGGTTGGGCACGCTGCGCTTTGCCCAACCGACATGTTCATGTTGTTCTTGAATCGTTCCCTAGGGCTGGAATGGAGCGTCGAGTGCATCTGATAGGCGTATTCGAGCATAAGGACGAGGCCCTAGGTGACGCCCGTGTGACCTCCGGCATGAGGTCGATCGGCGCCGCGGGGCGCAGTCGGTGGCGTCATCGATTGTCCGTTGCTTCGCCGAGTCTCGCGCTTGCAGCCCGAGAAGTCCGGAAACCCCTCGCGTTGGGCTTGGCCGACCCGCAGGCGCTCGCTAGCCTCACATCTGCGGTCACCCTGTCATCGCAGGGTTGCTCGGATCTCGAATCCGTGAAGAATGATGGCAGGGCGAAACGCATCGTTCCGGCTTGATGACCTGCCCGCCCGGGCCAGGACCGACAGGAGGGGTAAGCCGTGTCTGCGACAGGATCGCCTCCATCCTGGGGCTTTGATCCCACCTGGTTCGCCGCTCAAGGTGCAACCCGCCGCGCTCTGTGCCGGATGCTGGGGGCTGCCGAGCAGGTGCAGGGCCCGGAGCCGCCCGGTAAAGATCAGGCATTGGCGGGGTGTTTCCGCGAGCTGCTTTGCGAGCCGGACCTTCGGCCGGCCGAGGTGCCCTGCTTCCGTCAACTGGGTGATCTCATCCGGGAGCTCCCGGAGGACAACCAAAGCACCGTCGGTGCCCTGGATCCCTGTCTTGCCCTTGCCTGCCAGGCGGAAATCGGGGCTGAGCTGGCCCTGGATCTGGTCTACGACCGGCGGCGGGTCCGTTGCTTTCCCCTGGTGACGCGCGGGACCAGCTGGGGGGTCTGCTCCGACCTCGGATTCTATCTTGGGACCTCACCGGACTATCTGGTCCTCCCCTGTTTCCACACCCACCCTGAATTCAGCAACGAGTTGGGGGATGAAATGCCATCGCTGGCCGATTACCTGAACCTGGCACGGTTGCACGCCCAACTCGGCGGCGCACCGGTCTGCGACCTGGTTTACTTTCCCAACGGACACTGCACCCTCTACGGCGTGGACGCCCGGGGGCGCTGGTTCCATCGCCGCCAAGGGCAACCACCCGGCGACATTCCCCGCCGCGACTGGACCAGCTGCCACCCATGATGAGCGGCGAGCACGGTTTGGGTCAGGCAGCAGTGTCTTGGAGACCTTCGAAGTTTGTGCCCGGGTCCGACAAGGCGTCGTCGACCACTTCGCCTCGCATGGAGATTTCACACGTCAAGACCCGCCCCGTTCTTTCGCAGCCATTCCTTCCGCTCGTCGAAGTGAACGGTGCAGTGCTTGCGGATGGCATGCTCCATCTCGCTGGCCTTCGCCTCGTCGTTGCCCCGCGCGTGGTTGTCCACATGCGCCAGGAAGTCATCGGACAGCAGCTCGACCGGCGGGATCTTGGGGTCGATCCCCAAGTCGATCAGGTGCGCGTTGATGAGCGCCTTGACCTTCTCGCCGGCGTCGGCGATGTCCAGAGAGTCATCCTTGTAACGCTCCTTGACCATCCTCAGCAGGTAGCCGAAGCGGCGAGCCGCCCCGCGGTAGGGATGGCCCGCCGGGCTCGGCAGGATGAAGTTGAGGCTCTGGAGAAACTTCTTGAGATAGACCTCGAAGTCGGCGCGCCGCTTGATGTCCTCCATCGCACAAACGGCCGCATGGATGACTGCGACGTCGGCGTCGGGCGACCCGAGCTGTCCTTGGACGAACGTCTCGATCTCGGCCACGCCGGCAGCCATGAAATGCTGTAGCAGACGCCGGTAGCGCTCCTCCAGGATGGGCATCTCGCTCAGGATGCTCTTCAGCCCGTCGCGAATGTCCTGCGCGTCCTCCTCGGAGTAGATAGACAGTGCGTGGGTCAGATGATTGGCCAGGCCGATGTAATCGACGATGAATCCGCGATGCTTGTTCGCCACGACCCGATTCACACGGGCGATGGCCTGCAGCAGGGTGTGCTCGCGCAGCCGCTTGTCGATATACATCACCTGCTCGATGGGTGCATCGAAACCCGTCAGCAACATGTCGCAGACGATCAGGAAGGCGATGCCCGTCAGCTCTTTGTCATGGTCGTCGAAGTCGAAAGGCCGGCAGAAATTCTCCACCGCGTTCCAGCGCTTGGCCTCCTTGCGCGCGTCGGTGATGGCCGCCGGCTCATTGGTCGGGTCCGACGACAGGACCGCCACCGCCTTGAAAAACGCGATGCGCCGAATCAGTTCCGCCTCCGGCCGGGCCTGCCGCATCTCGCGCTCGACCCGCTCCCGAAGCGCCTCGCGGATCGCCTTGCGATAGCGGATCGCCGCCAGCTTCGAGTGACACACGACCTGCGCCTTGAAGCCGTCGGGCAGGATGTTGTCGATGTAATGGTCGACCAGATCCTTGGCGATGGCCTCGATGCGTTTCTCGGCCTCGAGGATGTCCCCGCTGGCGCCGTACTTCTTCTTGATCGCGAGGATCTCTTCCTGGCTGCGGTCCTTGAAGAGGTCTTCGAACTTAATGTCGAAGCCGTGCTTGTCCTTGATGGCCGTGTCTGCCGTGCGGCCCTCGTAAAGGATCTGCAGGGTGGCGCCGTCATGGACGGCGTCCATGAGCTTGTAGGTATCGATGTACTCGCCGAAGCGCTTCACCGTGCCCGAGCGCAGGCGCTCGACGATCTTGCGGGCCGCCCGATACTGCTGATAGCGGCAGACCACCTTGATGCGCTGGCCCGAATCGGTATCCATGAAGACGGTGCAAGTGCGCAGCACATCGAGCAGCGTCGCCGGGGCGAGCAACCCCTGGATGAGCCGTTCCTGCTCGCGCTCGATGCCGAGCGGCGGCTATAGGCCCGATTGCTCTCGGGCCAGATGTCCTTCCAGGCGTAGAAGTGCTCGTGTCCCGAGGTGAGGGTGCCGAATTCGGCCTTCTCGCCGCAGGTCCGCACCACCAGCAGGTTGGTGTAGAAGAGCCGCGGCTCGCCCTCGCGCAGTCCCGCCTCGATCGTCTCGGGACGGCCGTTGCGGTAGCGCAAGAGCTGCTCGAAGGCCGCGTGCAGCGGGTTCGCCGTGTTCGGGTCGCCGATCTTCGCCTCGACGATCACCAGAGGGATACCGTTCACGAAGAGGACGATGTCCGGGATGATGAAGCCCTTCACGCAGCCCGGGGTGTCGACGCGAAACTGGTTGATGACGTGGAACCGGTTACGCTCGGGATGGGCGAAATCGATCATCATCACGACCGGGTCGGACTCGCCCGTGACCTTGTTCCGGTCGACCTGCGCCTTGAGAAAGAGACCCTGGGTCGTCTCGTTGGCTTCGAGCAGGGTGCGGTTGGGCTGGCGCAGGATCTGATCGCGCAGGTCGTCGAGCTGGCGGTCGGTGAGCCAAGGCCGACCGTCCGGGGTCAGGTTGATGGCGCGAACCGACTCGCGGAAGACCTCGGGGAGGAACCACTCGCGGAAGCTCGTACGCAGGCTCTTGGCCGGGTCCGAGGGGATGATGCCCTGGCCCTGGTCGATGGCCTTCCAGCCCAGCGCGGCGAGCTGGTCGAGGAAGGGTTTTTCGACGTGGAGGTACTCAGACATCCCGAGCGCCAGCCTCTTGATTCGTGTCGCATCGATAGCCCATCAGCGTGTACCGTGGCCGCCCTGCGCCAACGTACCGGGAACGGACCTGTATGCTCACGGGCCGTTGAATCACCTGGTTCAGTTGGGCCGCATCCTCAAGTTCCTCACCGACCCTGCCCGCAATGACCGTCTGCGCATCCGCAACTTCGAATTCGAAGGTTCTGCGCTTAGGCAACACGCCGAGAAAATGACCGAATAGTGTCTCGTCTGACTCATGGATATTGTCTTGCCGCAAACGCTCAGAGCTGCGGCGAAGTTGTTCGACATCTGCAAAACGAAACACTTCTTCCTTGAGCTCCAAGGCGCATACAGCCTCGTGCTTGCTCAGTTCCTCCAAAAACTTGCGCAATGCGTCGAGCGCCCGCGGATCGACCTCGGCCAAAGCTTCGGACAGCTCATCATCCGTCCCGGTCGACGCCACCATGATCGCCTGGGTCTGTTCGACAGCCGCATCGAGCGCCGATGGAAGCATGCTCGCCTGATCCTCCGCCGCCGGCTCCTCGAGCACAAAGCCGAACGATCCCGTCGTGGTCCCGGTAATCAAGAGTCGAAACTCTTCTCGCTGTGGTAGGGAACCTCGTTTTCCGAGCGAGCGGCTCATGCTCGCCCCGATCGCCGCGACAGCATCAGTAAAGGTGCCTACAGCTGTCGCTCCGAACTCGGCGAACATGCCGTAACTGCCCACGATCGGCTTGCCCCGGAACGTCAGACGAAGGCGGAGCGGGTCGCGAATCAAGTCCGGATGGGCCGCGAGAAGATGTTCGATGTCCGCTTTTCGACTTTCGAGCCCCAACCGTTCGATGACGAAGTCATCAGGTGTGGACGCGATCATCTGCTCAAGGCTACCGAGCTCGGCCTGAAGCTGGCGATACTCTCCAAGGTTCATAGGTCTGCATCCTCTTCGAGGGTGTCAGGCTGCACATTCTGTCGAGCCGCGCGATCGTCGTCCGCGTCGAGGCTCAGCTCAATATAGCCTTTCCAGACGCCCGAGCGGCGGTGCGACCAAAGGCTGTACCAGTAACGCGACCGCTCCACCAGGTACTCGGGAGGCGCGCCGTTCAGTTGGACGAGAAACCCGTCGACGCGATAGTCCTGCTTACAACGGTTCCGGTCGAAAAGATTGGGGCGTCGGGCGATCAAATCCCGTTGTGTGATGCCGCTGGGCAAATGGGCGAAGGTGACCACATCGAGATCATTAGGGGCGCGACCTTCCAGACGCTCCACGTCTTCCAAGAAGCTGCCGTCGACCCACTGAAATCCCCGGGCGATACCCAGCTCGCGCAGGACCTGACGATATTCCAGGAGCCCAAGCAGGATTCGGTTTCGGTCGGAGGAGGTGCCGAACCGAAGCGCGAAGTCGAAGATGCCGACCTGATACGGTGAACGATCCATGGACGTTGGCGACGCAGGATTGATCGAGGGTAGGACGCCCGAGGACGTCCAGCCAGGGATAGTCTTTGCGCGCATGGATTCCGTTTTCCTTTCGCGATTCTGGTGGTTCCTGGTATGCCGATTCCAGCGCGGCGAGTTGGGCGAGCAAGTGGTTTGGGTTAGCGAAGCGTAACCCGACGCGGGCGGGGCTGAACGTCCCGGGTCGGGTTGATGGCGCGAACCGACTCGCGGAAGACCTCGGAGAGGAACCACTCGCGGAAGCTCGTGCGCAGGCTCTTGGCCGGGTCCGAGGGGATGATGCCCTGGCCCTGGTCGATGGCCTTCCAGCCCAGCGCGGCGAGCTGGTCGAGGAAGGGTTTTTCGACGTGGAGGTATTCGCTCACGTCGCGAACCCGTGCTTAGGCCGCCAGCCGATCCAACCCCAACCCGAGCAGACGATCATCGAACAGGCCCTCCTTGCGACGTGCGGCCGCGTTGCCGGCGGGCCACTCGCGCAGGCCCTTGCGTAGTCCTTCGATCGTGGCTTCCGCGCGCTCGTGTACCAGCAGCCAGTCGACCGTGGCAAGCAGCTCCATACCGAGCGGAGACTCGAACCCGTCGATGACCTCGCTCAGCCGCGCGAGCGCCGGTTGATAATCCGCAGCCGGCGCGCTCGCCAGATATTCCGCCAACGCAGCACGGCGTTCGTCTCGAAAATAGATGCGGTCCAATGGTCCGGCGTCGGCAAGCCGCTTCTCGCTGGTCAGCCAGGCACCATCCAGGTCGTTCAGCAGATGTCTCAAGCGATCCGAATAGGGACCGTAACGATCGGCCTTGAACTGCATGCGCAAGGGATCTCTCAGTCCCAAGGACGTCACGCAGCGCTCGATAAAATAGGCGAGCTTCTGGACCTCGAGTATCGAACACTCGATGCCCAAGACCGAGTAACGTCGCACGGCCTCCGCAACGAGTGCGCGCGCCGGCGTCAACCTCTCGCTGCCGCTGCGCTTTCGCGGGGTAGAGTAGGTCTGGGTCGGCTCGAACAATTTCTAGACCTCGGAGATGTCGGAAATGCCCCAGGAATTCACGGATCAACTCGGATTTCATCGAAGCCCTTTGACAGTGTCCGGCCTTGAGCGGATTGCCGCAACGCATCTCGCGCAAGCTCCGACAATCTATCCTGCGGCTGCTGCAGAGTCGTCTGCCAGGCCAATTCATTCTCGATATCCTGGAGCCATTGATCGGCCATTTCGTCCTGAATCTCTAAAGGCAAGGCCGATGCCCACTGAATCACCTGCTCTAGTCGAGTCATGCCGATATCCCTGGTCACTTGTGAAAAAGGGAAAAGCGAGAAGGAACCGGTCCGAGGTGCGGCGGGATCGCGTTTCGCGACGGACGGCCGGCACCGCCCGGAGTCGTCAGCTTTGGTGTAAGTCTACACCGGAGGCCCGGCGGTAGCATCTGATCGCAGGTCGGGTTGCGCGGTCACGCGAGAAGGGTCCGGGCAACTGCTCTCCGGGACACCGGCCGGTCTCCAGGATGGGGGTTCTGTCGGGTGAGCGAAGCGCCACCGTGTGGATACTGTCCTAACGCTGCTGATCGGTCGGCCTACCGCGAAAGGTCGGGCGAGCCCGCGCCGGCCTGCGGCTCGGCCGCCAGCAAAGCCTCGATCTCGTCTTTACGGGATTCGAGACCGAGGCGGTCGATCACATGCTCTTCCGGAATCTCTTCAAGCATGCGCTCGATGGCGCCTTTTTCCGCCTGAAGAAACCGATACTCCTGAAGCGTCATGGCTGACCTCCCTCGGCGGTCGCAAGTGCGGCCCGTGCGGACAGCTCCGATGGGATAATGCTCGGGCCTTGTTCCAGGACCTTCGAGCCCGGCGGGTCGAGCTGGTCGCGGAAGCGCCTTTCGACGTGAAGATCCTCAGACATTTGCCGCGACCTCCACAGGCACTATGGTTGCGTTCGCGCTCGCAAGAACTCTTCCTGAAAGGAGGTCGGTCATGAGGCCGTGTTTGAGTTTCCTTAGTTTGTCGCGCTCCAGTATCAGCAAGTGAATTTCATCGTTATGAGCAAGAAGGATCTCGGCTATCATGCGCTGCTCATTGATCGGAGCAAGAGGCACCTGCAAGGCTTTCAATTGCGCCGTGTTGATGCCTTCTCGTGTGCCTCGGCCCTTGTCACGCTCGACCTGCCGCTTGACGATTTCTCCATTGAAAGCGGCCTCGATAAAAAGGGGCGCACACTTGCAGCAGTCAAGGGCAACGCGAATGATGTGATAGTTGATAAGGCAGCCATCAACGAGATTCGTCGCCAGCGCATTGCGCCCCGTTGTCGCTCCTTGTCGCGCGAAAAGCAGATCGCCGGCTCTCACAACGTAGCGCGCAAGCTCTCGCGCCTTGCTCGGCGTCACGAATAGCAGCTCGGAAAGCTCAAGATACCCTGCCTGAACATTGCCGATTCTCAGAACGGGAACCCCGTCGTCCACGAAATCGTCGTTACCGAGATCTGCCCCGAACGGACCGGTAAGAATCGGCTGCCTCTTCTCATCCGCGACATCAAGAAGCGAGCCCGTGACCCAGCCTTGAGGCAGCAAACCGAACTGGGTGCGGGAACACCGGATCGCGGGCTTAAGCTGACCGTCCGAGGCCACCCCTCGGGTGAAGAGGTCGTGCATCAGGCCCGCCTTGATCTGCTGCGTCTTGGCGATGAGCGCTTCTGTTTGTTCGATGGCCTCGTCGACCGTCGAGAGGATTTCGGCGATGCGCTGCTGTTGCTCAAAAGAGGGGAAAAGGTCAGACGCCTTGTCGAGATCTCGGACTGAGAGGTGTTTTACAGTAGTCGCCGCGGTCCTGGCATGAATGCGTGTGAGTGCCAGTCCGTTAGCCGCGTCGCGCTTCCGCTCGATGTCAGTGGCGGTCGTGGCGTACTTGGTGTGGAGGTTCTCCAGCGCTGCCAAACACGCCCGCTGATCCGCCCGCAGATACAACTCATAGGTCTGCACCAGCAGCCGATGCAGTCGCTCGACGATGACCTTCCGCGCCTCGTCCCGGTCGATCTTCTCGCGGGCCGCGGCGACCAGGTCTTCTTGCCTCTTCTCGGTGGCACTCAGCCGTGCAGGAGCATGTTCATCTTGCAGATGGACCAGGTGGTTCCGATGCTTTCCTGGCCGTAGACGGAGAGATCGCGCGGGTCGCCGCCGATCTTGCGGATGTAGTCGCGCGTCTGGATGAGCATGCCCCCCGAGCCGCAGGTGGGGTCGTAGACGCTCATGCCCGGCTGCGGCTCGACGATCTCCACGAGTGTGCGGACCACGTCGGCGGGGGTGTAGAACTCGCCGGCCTTCTTGCCGGCGGAGTCGGCGAAGTACTTGATCAGGTATTCGTAGGCGGCGCCGAGCAGATCGGGGAACTCGAAGTTCTCGTCGCGCAGCGGGATCTTCTCGAAGTTCTGGATGAAGTTCGACTCGGAGAGCCGCTTCAGGAAGAGCATGCCGAAGATGTATTCCTTGTACTCCGAGGCATCCATGTTGCCGCGCAGGTCGTCGCAGGCACGGAACAGGAGGTTGGACAGCTGGCTTAAGGTGAGCTTGGTCATGGGGATCCTTGAAAGAGCGGCTCGGACGGAGGGCGCCGCGTCGCATGGCTCCGGCATTTCACCGCAGTGTAGGCCGGAGGCGTGCCGAAGCTTCTCAAGGTACCAAACGAAAGGCCGATCGAGCGCCCGCGCGGTGATACTACTCCAAGACGTAGGTTCCGGGTGCAGCGCAAAGCACCGGATGCTCGGCGGTTCCCAAGGAGGAAGGCGAGACCTGCGGTCCGCAGCGGTCCGACAGCCAACCCGCCCAGTCGGTCCACCAGGATCCCTGGAGAGGCGTTTGGGTGGCCAGCCAGTCGTCCGGTGCAGTACCGAGCTCGACATCCCCGGACCAATAGCGTCGACGCGATTTCGCGGACGGCGGGTTCAGGATGCCTGCCACGTGACCCTCGCTGGAGAGGCTAAAGCGGATCGGGACGCGGACATGGTCGCGGACTCGGAAGACCTCTGTCCAGGGAGCGATATGGTCCTGAATGCAGCCGACGGCATAGAGCGGCTGCTCGATGTTGCTCAGTCGGAGCTGGCGCCCGGCGAGCGTCAGGCCCTGCTCGGACACCAAGCGGTTGTTCAGATAGAGCTCGCGAAGGTAGAAGGAGAGCATCCGTCTGGGCAGTCGCGTCGAGTCGCTGTTCCAATAGAGTACGTCGGATCGAGAGGGTGCGTCGCCATACAGATAGTTGCGAACGGCGTGATGCCAGATCAGGCTGTCGGAGCGCAACAGCCGAAAGACCGTCTCAGTCACCTTGCCGTCGAGATAGCCGTCGCGCTCCATCAGGGTCTCGGCCGACTGCACGGCGCCTTCGGAGGTGAAGCGCTCCAGCTCGCCGGGGTTCGAGAAGTCGACGAGGGTCGTGAAGAGCGTCCAATGCGCAACCGGGGAAGCAGGTCGGTCGCCGTTGGTCCGCGACGCCGGGTCGGCAAGCCAGGCCATGAGGCTGGCCAAGGCGGTCCCGCCGATGCAGAAGCCGACCGCGTGGACGGACTCGGTGCCGGCGATGCTCCGCGCTGTTTCAATCGCCTCCAAGGCGCCTTCCAGGACATAGTCCTCGAACCCGACATCCTGCATCGCCGAGTCGGGATTCTTCCAACTGATCGAGAAGACGGTAAAACCCTGATCGCGCAGCCAAGCCATCAGGCTGCGCTCGGGGGCGAGATCCAGGATGTAATACTTGTTGATCCAAGGGGTGATGAAGACGATCGGGGTTTGGAACACCCGCTCGGTGCTTGGCGCATACTGAATCAGCTCCATCAGACGATTGCGGTGAACCACCGCCCCCGGCGTGGCCGCTAAATTCACCCCGACCTGGAAACGGTCCCGATCGACCGTCGCGACCAGTCCCTGCGTTTCCTGTTGATCCCTCAACCAGTTTGCATAGCCTTTCTGCAGGCTCTCGCCGTCGGTATCGAAACAGCGCTGAACGGCGCCGGGGTTGGCCCAGAAGAAGTTGCTCGGCGCCAAGGCCCCCGAGACTTGGGCGGACCAGAACCGACAGCGCTCGCGGTGATCGTCGTCCAAGCCGGGTGCGTCCGCGATCGAGGCAGCCATCCATTCGGACCAAGCCGCGTGGCTCTCGCGCAGAACCCGATGATTGCGTTTGGCCGCGTCGAGGTACCAGGCTTTTCCGGGCTCGACACCTTGATTGGGTTCGGATCTGTGCGGGCTGGATGAATCATTCAGGGCACGGCCCATCTCCTCGACGACCGACCGGTTGATCTTGACGGCGGCCTCGGTGAACCGCCTGTGTAGGCCGGCCGGGTCATACGACCAGGTCTGGGCGAGCTTCAAAAAGCTTGTGGACACGAGCAGAGGGTCCCAAGGCTCGGGATTCGGGATCATGATGTCACCCGTTTCGGATCTGCTCGATGATCTCTCCGACACTGGTCTCACTGCTGAGCATCTCCTCCGGGATGGTGACGCCGAAGGTTGTGGCCAGATAGGTTTGAAGATTGACGGCCGACATGGAGTCCCAGCCGGGGATGTCGTCCAGAAGCGTCTCGGACCCGATGATCACATCGGCCGCATCGGGAAACAGCTCTTTGATGCAGGTCGAGAGTGTGTCGATATTGACGGCGTTGACCATGGTTGACTCCGCAGGTGTGTCGATGGATGACGAATGGAACGAGGCTGGTGAGAGCTCGACGGACAGCGGCGCGATACACGCGGCTTCGTCAGAGTCGGATCAGGTTGGCTCCCCAGGACAGACCCCCTCCGAAGGCAACCGTGACTAGAAGATCACCCTCTTTGGCCTTCCCCAACGCAATTGCCTCGTCCAGCGCGATCGGAACGGATGCACTTGCGGTATTCCCGTAGCGATCCAGATTCACGAAGAATCGCTCGCGAGGGACCTCCAATTGGTCTGCAATCGCATGGATGATGTTGATGTTCGCCTGATGGCTGACGAAGAGGTCGACATCTCCCGCGGCGATACCCGATCGGGTCAAAAGCTCGCGGATGACCTCCGCGCCTTTCTCGATGGCAAAGGCGTACACCCGTTTTCCGTCCATCTGAAAGTAGGCGGAGCGCGGATTGGTGATCCGATCGAAGGGCATCATGGTCCCTCCGCCCGGGACACTGATGGTGTCGCACGCGCTCCCGTCGGTGCGCAGCACGGAGTCGAGCACCCCGCGCTCCGAGCCGGCTTCGAAGAGGATGGCTCCGGCTCCGTCGCCGAAATAGGGAAAGGTCGAGAAATCTTGCTTATTGAGGATCTTGGTATAGAGCTCGGCGGCAATGAAGAGGATGCGCTCGTAGTTTCCGGATTTGATCAGCGCATCCGCCAGGCTAATGCCGTAGACGCTTCCCGAGCAAACCGAATTGATATCAAACGCGAACGCCCGGCGGGCACCCAACAGGTGTTGGACACGTGTCGCGGTCGCCGGCTGAAGGCGGTCGGGCGAGGACGTGGAGACGATGATCCCTTCCAGATCGTCCGGCGCGACCCCGGCCTTCTCAAGGCAGTCGCGGGCCGCATGCGCGGCGAGATCGGAGGTGCATTCGTCATGGGTTGCGGAGCGTCGCGACAAAACCCCGGTCTTTTCGGAGATCTTGCCGAGCGCCCCCGCAGGAAACCAATCGAGATCCTGGTTCGTGACCTCTTGACTGGGGAGGTAGCGACCGGTCGCGAGAATAACAGCGTTTCTCATGGTTGATCTCACCTGGTTTTCGGAATGAGCGTCAGGGAATGCCCGCCGCCTCCTTGAAGTGGCTTTCCAGCTTGATGCCGTAGTCGATCGCCCGGTTCAGCTCTGCCGTGTATTTCTCGACGGCCCCGGCAGCGGTGGCGAGCGCGGCTTGATGCGCGGTGGCATCGACGGCGCCGGCTGCCTTTTGCGTATAGGACTGCACCTGGGCCCCGGTATTGAGTTGAAAGGGGCCCGTCAGCTGTCGCGGGTCGACCTGCTTCAGAACGGCATAGTGGCGATTGAGCTCTGCGATCTTGGTGATCAACTCCTGTTTGACCTTCAGGTACCGCGACAGATACTCGGTGAAGGTCGCATAGGCATTGAGATTGCCGATATTGGACGGATCCGTCAGGTAGTCCGGGGTCCACTCGATCGAAAGGACGTTGTAATAGTTCTGGAACTCGAACAGATTCACGTCCTGATCGGAGCGCGCCAAGGACTGATAGGCTTGGTCGAGCGCCTCCCGAACCCAGCGCTCTCGATCCGCCCATTGTTTCTGGTTGCCTTGGAGATCCGCGGTGTCCAATTCGGGGCCACCGAATGAAAAGGCGCCCATCTGCTTGAGATAGTCGCCGAAGCTCGCGGCCTTCGCGTTGGTCGTAACAGCCAGCGTCATGAGCGTCAACGCGATCAGCGATGTTCGAATCAAGTCCGTGCGAGTCATCGTTATCTCTCCTTCATCTTGCCGGTGAATCAACCGGGTCGGCGCACTTGAATGATCTGGTCAGAGATTCGGGCCGACCGGATCTCCCAGAGCCTGATATCCGCGAATAAGGGCCAGAATCACCTCACCGCTTTGCGCGGGGATGAGAATCTGGGACGCTTTGATCAGATCGGGAATCAGACCGTTCTCGGTGACGAAGTCGCCCAGGACCTCGTTCATCTCCTGATTCGAGATCTCGGTGCTGACCGGTCGAAAGCCTTCGCGCTGTAATGCGAGGAGCTGGATGTCTCGGGTCAGGAGATAATCCTTGAATCGCCGTGCGGCCTCGACCTGCTCGCGCGAGTTGCCATGACGAAGCGTATAGTAGGGATGGTCCGAGATCAGATTGTATTTCGGATAACGCAGCACCGGCTTGGCCCCGGCTGGATCATTGACTCGGCGAATAAAGGCGAGCTTCACGCCGAGGTTTTCGTAGACATAGACGCTGGACAAGGGCTGTCCGCCGTAGCCGGCCTGCATGAGGGGCTCGGCGAGCTTGCCGGTACTGTCCTTGGTCTGGTCCGACATATACTTCATCAATGCGAGATAGGCCTGGAAGTCCGGATCCTTCAGATCCTCGAGCCGAATCTTGTAGTGCGCGCGATCCTTCGCAAAGAACTCGTAGGCCATGGTGACGAGTGCGACCGCGCCGCTGTTGGAGTCCTGCGGGCGGGTGAAGCCGAATTGAAAGCTGCGGCCGTTGGGGTCGATGCCCTCGCCGCCGAGTTCGCGCGCGTAGATCTCGGTGACGGTGTCGAAGCTCATCGACTTCTGGATGGTCCGGTCGATCGCCTCTTGAACCGGCCCCCAGGTGACGAAGACCATGGGGCTGCGGGCGATCGAGTCGTCGGTCTCGAACAGCTTGCCGCCGGTAAAGGCCTCCTCGACCAGGCCGCGGAAGATGCTGGATGCAGGTGCCCAGACCTGAAACTCGTTGCGGCCTCCCTGCATGCTTTTACCCTCGACCAGCAGCATGGCCGATTGGGTCGAGCCGATCTTGTCGATCACCAGACGAATCGGTTTGCCGTCGATCCGGTTGAGGGCGGGATCCGCCATGAAGCGTCGTGCCGCCTCTTCCAGCCAGTCCTTCTTCTCCGATCCGGCGGCGATCTTGACCTCGATGACGGCGCGATCCTCCGAGACCGGGTAGATTACCTCCTGGCGGGAGGTCTTCGGCCCAGCGACCGCGACGGGCTGCACCGTCACGGCCTGGCTGCGAATGGTCTCGTCGATCGCCTCCTGTCCGTCGCGTGGCAGGACGGCGGGGGCCGGGCTCTCGGGCGTGCTGGGCAGCGCCTGGGTCGGCGCGTCCTTCAGGCCCAGGCTCGGGCCTTGATCCGCCTGCGCGCCGGCTCCGGCTTGATCCGGGCTCGGCTTGGCCTGGACCTTCGAGAGATCGACGTTCAAGTCGCCGAAATCGAAGAGTTTCTCCGCGGCGTGCGCCGACGGGACTGCGATACCGATTAGCGCGAGCCAGCAGGCGAGTAAGATTGCGATCGGGAGGGGCACAAGGCCCCGGTCAAGGTTGTCGTGTCGAAGCATCGAGGTTCTCCTCGGCACCGCATGTGCCGCCCGTGTGCCGGCGTTCATAGCAGCTCGCTGAAGCGTTTGAAGATCTCGCGGATCTCGGCCGAATCGCCTCGGCGGGTCTCGCCGCCCGCCGCGCTGCTGATCGCCTTGAGCGAGGCGTCGTCAGCCTCTGTGCCGAAGGCGATTCCGAAGACCGGAACCTTGCATGCAGGGTCGCCCAGATGCCCCGAGCGACCGTCGGACTGCGCGAAGCCGATCCGGCGGATCAGGTCCTTGTCGGACACCTTCGAGGCGTTGTCGACCCCGTCGGTCAGCACCACCAGGACCCGAATCGAGCGGTCATCCGGATTGGCCTTGATCGCCTCGCACAGATCGGTCCAGGCCGTGGCGATCGCCGAGCGCATGGCGGTTCCGCCGGCCGGTCGAACCCCGGCGAGCGCCGCGGCCAAACGCTGCTTCCCGGTCGCATCCATGGCGATCGGCTGTCCCTTGGGCGTCAGGTCGGAATAGGCGACATCGTAGCTGTAGAGCAGCAGCGACAGGCGATCGCGATCCTGAAGGCTCTCCGCGAGCAGGTTGGCACTCTCGACGGCAAGGTCCATGCGCGATCGCTCGACGCCCCGCTCCCGGTCGAAGAGCTTGGCGTCCATGCTTCCCGAGCGATCGATCACGAGCACGACATGCGCTCGATTCTTGATGGCGCGGAAGGCGTTGCGTGCGGCCAGGACCACGTTGCCGCCGGGAGTGGCCAGAAAGCGATGAACCGTGTCGAAGGGCTGCACCCCGTTCTCCGCGCTCCAGACCATCCCGTAGATCTTGGGATCGACGTCCAAGGCGACGCTCGGTCGAAAGCCGTACTGCAGCGCCTGCGCCTGGACCTCCGGCGACATCAGATAGGCAAAGTAACGCTTGGCGCCCTCGTCTTCGTCGGCGTCGACCCAGTCGCGCTTGACGATGGCGAAGGGGTGATTGGTGGCGAAGGTGCCCTCCGCGGGGTAAACCGCCACCAGCTTGGGGAAGGGGAGACCCTTCTCCCGGATGACGTGATTGGCCTGGATGACGTCGCTCTCGTAGACCACCGCTGCATCGGCGTAAGCGGGTCCGTCCGAGCGCATCTTTTCGGCATAGAAGCCGGTGGAGCGCCCGTAATGGATCACGCTTTCGTGGACCTTCGCAACGAAGTCGCGGATCTGGGGATCCTCGAGCTTTGCCGTCGAGAGCCGGGGAACCGGGTGTCCAGCCTGAGCCTCCGCGCCCGCGTAGAACTGAGCGATCAGCGCCGACAGACCGCTGTTGGAGGTCTCCGGATTGGTTTGACCGTAGCGAAATTGGCCCTCGCCGGAGCGTTTGAAGATCTCCGCCCATCCGACCTGGTCGATCGGCCCGAGGGTCGCAAGCACCGGCTCCCAGACCGCAATCACGACCGGCGAGGAGACGAGAAAGCCCTCGACCTTGAGCAGATCGCCCCCCTGCTGCTCGCCGACCTCGTAGTTGACCAGATTGACGTAGAGATCCGACGCGGGGCTGGTGGCATGGACCTCGTCAGGTCCTGCTCGACCATCCTTGATCTCGTTCACGCTGTCGCCCGATCCCTTCGGAATCGCCTGGACGCAGATCCGCTTTCCGGAGGTCGTGGTCTGGCCTTGGCGGTTGAAACCGTCGGTGACGGCGTCGATCCAGGATTCCTTTTCCGAGCCGTAGGTGAAACGCACCACGACCTGGTTCGCCGCCGGAGAACAGGCATTCTCCGAAGCGGCGGCTCGAGAGGAACCGGGTGCTGGACCCAAGGCAAGTACCGCGAGGGCGCCGAGCAGAAGGCTACGTGATGGATTCCCGATCATAAGACCTCCAAAGGCGTTGTGCGGGAGCCGGGGAAGGCGACAAGATCCGACCGGGCCGCGGCCGATCCTCCGGATCGATATCCTTGACGACCGCCTCGACCAACAGGATCCCGCGCCGCGGCTCGGGGTAGGGCGTTGCATTGTCGACGCTTACCTAGAAGCATGGCAGAGAAAGCCGACGCTTACCGAAAAGCATGGCAGAGAAAGGCGACCGAATCGTGACAGCTCGAAGAGATCTACTTCAACTGTGCGACCGAGAGCTTGCGCAGGGTCGCCCGCCGTTTAACGTAGTGCTCGTCCATGCGACCGATAACCCCGTCGAGGAAACGGACGGTCTCGACGATGTTCGGACCCTTGTTGAGCATGGCGCATTCCGCCTGGATACTCATGGCAGCGTCGGAGACCTCCGCACGTGACGGTGCTCCCTTTTTGGCCATGCCTTCGAGGATCTGAGTGGCCCAGATCACCGGCACATGTGCCGCTTCGCAGAGCCACAGGATCTCCTGCTGGACTTCGGACAGTCGCTCGAAGCCCACCTCGACCGCCAGATCACCCCGCGCGATCATGACCCCGACGGGAGGCGAGTTGAGACTCGCCAGCAAGATGCGGGGGAGGTTCTCGAATGCCTGACGGTTCTCGATCTTGATCACGATCCCGAGACGGTTCGCCCCGAGCCGGTAGAGCTCGTCATGCAGACGCTCGACATCCTCGGGTCCGCGCACGAAGGAGAGGGCGACCATGTCGGCGAGCTTGACGACTGCCTGAAGGTCATCCATGTCTTTGTCGGTCAGGGCGGACATCTCAAGCGCGGTGTCGGGGAAGTTGATGCCCTTCTCGGCGCGCAGCTTCGCGCCGCTGGGTCCGGTATGGGTGATCTTGACCCGGATCTGCTGGCCGTCGTTCTCCTGGACGAGCCCGCCGATCTTACCGTCGTCGAACCAGACACGGTGCCCATGCGCGACCTGCTCGAACGCTGCATCGAGGGTGCAGTGAATCTGTGCCGGCGCGACGATGCGACCGGATGCGTCGCGCTCGGCCTCGGTACCGGGTTCGTCGCGACGGGTTAGAATCAGTGTGTCGCCCGGCAGAAGGCCGATGGGGTTGACCACTTCGGGGATCCCGACGATGCGCCCTTCCCCGATCGACTTGCTGTCGTGCAGGCCCGTCACCTGGGTCTCGTCCTGAATATAGGCGGTCCGCTCGCTTTCGGCGATGAATGATTGACCGACCGCCTCGACGATCTTCAGCTCATGGTGTTGACCGCGCGTGTCGGTCAAACCAATGTAATCGCCGACAGCGAGCCGTGCGAGCAGACGGCACTCGATCTGGAGGGTGAAGCGAACATCGACGGGGGTCGGCTCGGCCGCGGCCGTCGTGGTCAGCCAAATCCGAGCGGGCCTGGCGACGCGACCGAAGACATCGCGATCGGGCGCCAAGCGCTTCACCCGCCCGCTCGCCCGAATGGCGCCCGTGCGGAGCTTCGGACCGGCAAGGTCGGCCTGTACGCGGCAGTTACGACCGACGACACGCTCTGCACGGCGCAGGTTGTCCACCATCGCGAACCAGGCATCCGGACCGTCGTGGGCGCAGTTGATGCGCATGACATCCATCCCAGCGATGAGGAGGTCCTGCACCAGTTGCGCATCCGAGGCGGCTTCGCTGGGCATGGTCACCATGATGCGAACAAATCGGTCGCTGGGCTCGGGCCCTAGAAGCGCACGGGTGTGATCCCGAAGCAACAAGGGTCCGGAACGGAAATCCACCGGCGGCTCCGGCGCCGCACCCAAATCCTTGCCGCTGAGCTGCTCCAGGATGGCCATCACCGAGTTGAGGCTCGCCATGGCATGGGGCTCCAGTATTCCGAGCGAAGAAAGTCCCAGGGCACCGAGGTCTTGTTGCAGACTGCGGATGTCGTGTTGACGAATGCTCAGATAGTGAAGGAAGTTGCGTGCGCTGTTGCGATGGCCGGGCTCGACCTTCTCGATCTCGGCGCTGTACGCTCGCTCGAACTCGACGGCACCATCGCGGAGGGTGGCGAGCTGGGCGATCGGCCTTTCCAGTTGGCGAGAAGTCGGCGTCGTGGTCATGGGGAGAGTGCCTGCGAGGTTGGAATCCGCCGGACCCTGCCGGCCTAGGCCTAGAACATACGACGGTTGTGTTGCGTTTGTGTGATCTCGGTGTGCGTTGCGGCGCACGGGCTGCCGCGATTGCGGGGTCTAGGGTTGATTCGGATGCCTTGTTTGCACCTGAGGGGTTCCCTCGATCCGGATCGAGGTTTCGGAGCCTGTGCTGTGTGTACCGGGACTGTGCGGTTCCGTCGGCTCCAGTGTCTTGGAGTAAATGGCCACCAGGAAGCCGAGGAGGGTCGAGAGGCCGACGACCGAGCCGCCCTTGAGGTAGGCCTCCGGGAGCATGGTCTCGGCGATCATGGTGAGCATGGCGCCCGCGGCCAATCCTTGCATGAGCGCAAAGATTTCGGGTCCGGCTCCGACGAAGAGTTGGCTTCCGGCCGCGGCACCGATGCCCGTAATCAGCATCAGGCCCGACCACATCAAGAGGATTCTTCCGAAAGACATCCCTTGTCGACGCATGCCGACCGAGCTCGACAGGGCTTCCGGGTAGTTGGACAAGAAGAGACCGACGATCAGCGAGATGCTCACCAATGCTTGAGTCGTGCTGGCGCCGATGACGAGCGATTCGGGTATGCCGTCAAGTGTGATGCCGAGGAAGATGGCGAGCGGAGCACCCGCGACCTCCCGATGCGCCATGCTCAGGGCTGCGGCCGCCGGCAGGGGCTGACGTGCCGCCAGTGCGCGGAGCGCCGAGCGCCGCCAGCGTTCGGCCTTCTCCCCCGAAAACTGCTGACGCTCGGTCAAATAGTCCCTTGCTTCATCTCTCTCGACGAAGGCCCGAACCCGCTGAGCAAAGGCCGGTGCCGTCCGGAGCAGCTCGTCGAGATCGGACCGACGCAGCTCCCAGGCGTTGGTGTCTTCGGTGGCCACGGCGGTCACGGTGTGACGCGCTCCCGTGAGCATCGCCGAGCCCCCGAAGGCATCGTTCTCGTGAATCGTCTCGGGAGCCCGGTGGCCGGCTTGCGGGTCGATGAGACTGACCGCGCCATGCTCGATGAAGAACATCCGCCCCGCGGGCTCGTTGCGATGGAAAAAGTGCTCCCCGCGACGCCGGGTCTTGTAGATGAGCCGGCTGGCGATCAACTCCTGCTCCTCCGGAGGGAGGCTGTGAATCATCGGAAAACGCCGGACTTCGGCAAGGCGGTCGCGGAACAGGTCACGCTTGCGTTGGACCGGCAGTGCGGGCGGTACCCGCCCCGAGGAGAGCAGGGTCTGTGTGGCCCGATCCAGCCAGGCTCGCGCCGCGTCCGGAGCCATGGCTTGCCGTTCAACGAGGTACGCGTCCATTTGCTCGCTTCGCAGAAGACGATGCACACGCTGGTTCAATTCCGGGGAATTGCGGATCAAGGAGTCGATCGCGGCCTTGGGGATGACCCATAAGGAGGCATCGGTGGCAGTCAGCGCTGCTTCGCTGGTCGGGGCGCCGGTGATGCAGGATAGCCATCCGAATGCCTCGTTCCTTTGGATCCGCTCGATCGGTTTGTCTTGGTCCGATGGCGCGTAGAGCTCCACATCGCCGCTGGCGACGATATAGATTGCATCGGCGGGATCGCCGGCGAGGTAGATTTCGGTGCCCTTGGCGAGATCCAGGCTTCGGACCGACGGGGCGAGCGCCAGGTAGTCGCGTCGCGCGAGATCGCGGAATAGATCCGTCCGCCCGATCTGAGCGGTGATCTGCTTGACCCGTCGATGCTCTTGACGGCGCAGGTAGTCGAGGGTGGTCGAGGATTTACGAAGGAATCCGCCGAAGTCATTGACGACCTGGTTGAGCCCCACAAACAGGAGGCCCCCCACAAGGGCTCCAAGGGCCAAGGCGTTGAAGTTGCCCGAATCCAGTGCTGACCCGACGAGATCGATGGTCAGCGCTGCGAGTAAGGCGCCGCCGCCGAAGGCCATGAGGACGGCCGTGGAGCGGTCTCCCGGCGTCCAGAAGCGGGTCGTCAGGGCGCCCAACGGAAGCGAGCAGGCGCTGATGATGCCCATCCAAAAGGCAGTCCAAGCGATGGAGTCGAGCATGGGTCGGAATCTCGGATAGGCGCTGATCGATGCCGGCAGGTTCCGTCCAGCCGAGCGATGCGTGCGGCTCGCGGCCGTTTGTGATACGCCAACCGCGACCTCCGGCCCGGGCGTCAGGTGGCAGGGACGAGGTACTGGGGAGCGCCATTGCCTCGCAGGAGGCGAGCGAGGCGTTTCTTGAGCTTCGGCACCGTGATCAGCATGTCGAGGCTATGTTTCCGCGACTCCTTGACCAGCGTGGATGGATCGAAATAGGCCTTCGCGTTCTCCACGGAGAGGACGAAGGGTGGCTGGCCTTCACGCGCAAGCAGATAGCTCATGATCAGGGAACCAGTGCGGTGGTTGCCTTCGATATAGAGTTGCGGGCGGCTCAGGATGTAGACGTAGACACCGGCCGCGCGAAACCAGACGTTCTCGTCCCGGTGATGCGAAAGCCACTCCATCAGGCCGCTGATGCCGGCGCCTTCCTGCTCGTAGAAGTGCCGCTCGGTCGAGGCGATGTGCATGGAGAACTCCCGGCGCCTCTCGCCATCCTGTCCGCACAGCACGCAGGTGTTAAGCTCCAGAAGCCAGTGCGAATGTCCCACCTCGAAGGGGTCAAACCTGCTCGCCAGTGCCTCGTCGACCATTCGGTAGCTGGCCATCATATTCCGGCGGACCATCTCGGTCATCGGATCTCTGGGTGTGCTTAGGGTTCGGTTGATACGGTCGAAATCGATCTGAACAGCGCGCAGAGACGTATCGATCGCGTTGAGGTTCAGACGCATGGGGGCCATGAGGCGATCTCCGAAGCAAGAACGGCCGATCGCGCCGGCGCCGATGTCGGTGGTTGCGGGAGACGTCTTGACCGTGACGCGTGCCCGCGCCTCGGTCTCCGAAGGATCCATCCCTGGATCGACCTTCTCGACGGATGTGATTCCGACTATCGGATGGTTCCGAGGGCGCGTGACGCTGCGGAGACGATGTTGGCCGGAAGCGGAATGTAACCCAGCTCCTCGGCGATCGGCTGTCCCTCGTTCAGGGCCCAAGTCACTGCGGCCTTCAGCGCCGCCGCCTTCTCGGGCTCCGGATAGGCGCCATAGAGCAAGAGCCAAGACAAACTGACGATGGGGTAGGCATCCGGCGCCTCCGGATCGGGAACGAAGAGCCGCAGATTCTCGGGCATGCGGGCCTCGGCCGCTGCCTCGAGGGTGCGTCGCCCGCTCTCGGCATCCGGTCTGACGAAGTTACCGGCCTTGTTCTGCAGGGTGGCAATCGGCAGTCCAAGACGGCTCGCGAAATAGTATTCGATGTAGCCGATCGACCCGTGGCTGATCTTGATCTTGTGCGCGACCCCTTCGTTGCCGTTGCCGGTCATGGCCCCGCCGGGCCATTCCATCAGGGTTCCGGTACCCGGACCCTCGTTCAGCCAAGCCGGGCTGATGGTGCTGAGATGGTTGGTGAAGACGAAGGTGGTCCCGGAGCCATCGCGGCGCACCACCGTCTGGATCAGCTTCGAAGGAAGGTCGAGATCCGGATTGGCCGCGACGATACGGGGATCGTCCCATTGCCAGATCTTGCCCAGAAAGATGTCGACATAGACATCGCGCGGTAGCCGCAGCTCGCCTTCCACGCCCGGCAGGTTGTAGGCGAGCACGACCATACCGGCGGTGGCCGGGATCAGCTTGGTACCCCGCGCGACTTGGGCGATCTGCTCGTCCGTCATGGCGGAGTCGCTGGCGCCGAAGTCGACCGTCTCGGCGATGAAGCGCTTTACGCCCTCGCCGCTGCCGACGCCTTCATAGCTGAAGCGCGCCTCTGATTGCTCCTCGTTGTAGCGGCGAAGCCACTCTTGGTAGATCGGCTCGGGGAAGGTGGCACCTGCCCCGGTAATCTGCAGCCCGGTCGGGGAATCCGTCGTCGGTTCCGTCGACTCCCCGCCGCATGCCGTCAATAGGATGGAGACAAAGACCGCCGAAGCGGCGCGCCTAACCCCGGGAAGACTCGTCATGGCCCGTCCTCGTGAACTGAAATGGATGGGCGCGCACCAAGCCGCACCACGGCGGGCGCGCGCTGCGACAGGATCAGCTGAATTCGCCGGAGACGTATTGCTTGGTGAGCTCCTCTTGGGGGTCTTCGAAGATCTGGCGGGTCTCGCCCATCTCGACCAGATAGCCGGTGCGTCCGCCTTGCGAGATGTCGACACCGAAGAAGGCCGTGGTGTCGGCCACGCGGGTCGCCTGCTGCATGTTGTGCGTGACCAGGGCGACCGTGTAGCGCTCCTTGAGCTCGAGCATGAGCTGCTCGACCTGACGGGTCGCGATGGGGTCCAGCGCCGAGCAGGGCTCGTCCATCAGCAGGACATCGGGCTCGGTCGCGATCGCCCTGGCGATGCACAGCCGCTGCTGTTGGCCGCCGGAGAGGGAGAGGCCGCTCTTGTTCAGCTTGTCCTTCACCTCCTTCCAGAGTGCGGCGCGTTCCAGCGCCTTCTGCACACGCTCCTCGAGGTTGCCCTTGTAGCGGTTCAGCCGCAGACCGAAGGCGACGTTGTCGAAGATGCTCATGGAGAAGGGATTCGGCTGCTGGAAGACCATGCCGATGTACCGCCGAACCACGACCGGGTCGACATTCTTACCGTAGACGTCTTGACCGTGGTACTTGACATGGCCCTCGAACCGGAAGATCGGGATGAGGTCGTTCATCCGATTCAGGCTGCGCAGCACCGTACTCTTGCCGCAGCCGGACGGGCCGATGAAGCCTGTGATCTTGCCCTTTTCGACCGGGACGTTGCTGTTGCGAACGGCGAGAAAATCGCCGTAAAAGACCTTCTGGAGCTGGCAGTCGATCACTGTCGGTCCGACCGGGGTGAAGGCCGCCGCGCTTGGCGCCATTGCTTCAGCTGTTGCGCTCATGACTGATACCTCGGGATTGGGTTACACCTTGGACTGCCCGATGAGGCGCGCCAGGATATTGAAGACAAGGACCATGAGAACCAAAACCAACGACGCGGCCCAAGCGAGCTCGATCTGGTTGTCGAAGGGCATGGCCGAGAAGTTGTAGATGAGGATCGACAGCGACGCGGTCGGCTCCATCAGCTCGGACATAAAGTAGTTGCTGAAGAGGGCGGTGAAGAGCAGCGGCGCGGATTCGCCCGCCGCGCCGGCGACGGCCAGCATGATACCGGTCAGGATGCCGGGAAGCCCGGTCGGCAGCACGACCTTCCAGATCACCTGGCTGCGGGTACACCCCATGCCGAAGGCAGCGTCCGTCATCTTCTGAGGCACCTGCTTCATGGATTCCTCCGCGGCCAATACCACGGTCGGGAGCATGAGGACCGCGAGGGCGACACCGCCCGCCACTGCCGAATAACCGAAGTTGATGACCAGCACCGCGTAGGTGAAGACACCCGCTAGGATCGATGGAAAACCGGTCAGGGTCTTGGCGACGAAGCGCGAGGCTCCGGCCAACGGACTGTAGGGATCCAGGATCGCCAGATAGATGGCCGCGAGCAGACCGATCGGGACGCTGATGGCGGCCGCGATGGCGACCATCACCAGTGTACCGATGATGGCGTTGCCGAAGCCGCCGCCCATCTCGAATCCGGCGGGCGGCAGGGCGGTGAGGGCCTCGATGTCCAGCCGGGAACCGCCCTCGGCCACCAACATGATGATGACCGAGAAGAGCGGGATACTGCCCAAGATCGCGATGCCCCAGGTGAGGCCGGTCAGGAGTCCGCTCGTCAGCGCACGCAGCTCGAACGGCCGACGCTCCAGGCTCAACGGCTGCATCGCCTGCGGACGTGATGTCAGATCGATGTCGCTCATGCCTTGCCCTCGAACTTGCGGACCGTGTATTGCTGAATGCCCAGCCCGATGATGTTGACGATGAGTGTGATCAAGAGGAGCACCACGGCGGCATACATGAGTGCCTGCACCTCGATCTGGCCGGCTTCCGGGAAGCTCGAGGCCAAGAGCGAGGCCAGTGTGTTGGCCGGCGCAAACAGCGACAGATTGATCTGATTGCTGTTGCCGATCAGCATCGCCAGGGCCATGGTCTCGCCCAGTGCCCGTCCGAATCCCAGAACCAAGGCCGCGAGGATGCCGGATGAGGCAGTCGGCAGCATCACCTTGAGAATGGCCTCCCAGCGGGTGGTACCCATCCCGTAAGCGGCCTCCTTGACCTTGTAGGGGATACGCCGGAAGGCATCGACCGTGATGGCCGCGACCGTCGGCAGGATCATGATGGCGAGCACCAATGCCGCCGGGGCCATGCCCGGACCGCTCAGCTCGGTGCCGAAGATCGGGATGAAGCCGAGGTCGCGATGCAGCCACTCGGCCACCGGGCGCAGCATCGGGATGACGACGTAGATGCCCCAGAGGCCGTAGACCACCGAGGGGATTGCCGCCAGCAGCTCGACGATGGTCCGGAAGACCGCAGCGAGACGGGCGTGGATGAAGTCCTGGGTGAGAAAGATGGCGATGCCCACACCGAAGGTTCCGCCGAGAATCAAGGCCAGGAAGGAGCTGTAGAGGGTTCCCCAAATCTCCGGTAGGACGCCGAACTCCTGTGTGCCGACATTCCAGGTCGTACCCGAGACGAAGCCGAGACCGTGCTGCGCCATGGCCGGCAACGCCAGACCGCCGATCTCCCAAAGGATATAGAGGATCAGGACAACGATCAGGGACGCGCAGGAGAGCGCGATGATGCGAAAAATGGAATCGGCGAGATAGTCGCCTCCGGAGGGTGGCCCGGAGATACTGCTTGCCGAGTCGGCATGCTGGAATGGATTCACGGCCATGGGTTTGAATCTGCCTGATGTGCGTCGATCGGAACGATGGACCTGCGGTCTCCTCGGCCTTGCCGAGCGGATCGAATGCGGTGGGTCCATCCGTCCGGGTCGCCCGTGACGGCGATCCGGACGGAGGTTCCGCACGGGCGCTTATGCCGGCTCACCCCATGTCAACCGGCGCGCCCCATCCCCCCGAAATGCTCCGAAGCCCCCGGTCCTGCCGTGCTGACTCATTACTGGATCAGCGCAGAGACCTCGCGGACCTTCTCGACTACATTCGCGGGCAGCGGGATGTAGCCCATGGAATCGGCGCTCTTCTGACCCTCCGTCAGGACGTACTCGACCAGGTCACGCGCCACCTTGGCCTTCTCGGGGTCCTGGGTCTCCGGGAAGAGCAGCCAGGTGTAGCTGACGATCGGGTAGGCCTCATCGCCCGCCGGGTCCATGATCCAGGCGCGCAGATCAGGGACGTTCGAGCCCGGCAGGTTGCCTGCGGGGAACTCGGCGGTTGCCAGGGCGGCCGCGCCGGTATCGGCGCCAGCGGCCACGAACTTGCCGGCCTGGTTCTCGAGCACCGCCGACGGGGCCTTGGTCAGCTTCGCAAAACCGTACTCGATATAGCCGATCGAGCCCGGGGTTTGCTTGACGGTCGCGGTGACGCCGTCGTTCTTGGGCGCCTTCACGAACTTGGTGCTTTTCGGCCATTGCGCCGATTTTTCCTGACCGATGTTCGCCTTGAAGGACTCGCTGATCTCGGACAGATGGCCGGTGAACACATAGGTCGTGCCGGACGAGTCGGACCGGACCACGACCGTGATGTCTTGGTCGGGCAGCTCGACGCCCGGATTGGCGGCGGCGATCCTCGGATCGTTCCACTTGGTGATCTCGCCCGAGAAGATCGCGGGATAGACGTCGCGGGGCAGCCTGAGCTCATCCACACCCTTGAGGTTGTAGGTCAGGACGATCTCGCCCGCGGTCACGGGGAGCAGCACGACGCCGCTCTTGACCTGCGCGATCTCCTCGTCGCTCATGGCCGCGTCGCTGCCGGCGAAGTCGACGACTTGGTTGACGAAATCCTGGATGCCGGCGCCGCTGCCCTTGGACTGGTAGTCGACCCGGACGCCCTTGTTCGCGGCGCTGAAGTCCTTGAACCATTTGGCGTAAATCGGCGCGGGAAAGCTCGCGCCAGAGCCGATGAGCTTGACGTCGGCAAAGACGGCAGGCGAGAAGGCGGCGGCCGAGAGGCCGCCTGCGATAGCGACTGTTTTCAAGAGCGATGAGATTCGCATGAGTCAAGAGCCTCCGGAATGGATGTTGTCGGGTGTCATGGATGGGCCGTGCGCGATTGTCGCGAAAGTGTCTGCCAAATCCGTGACACGGACGTGATGATTTCGTGACGGTTTTGCGGCGATTTGGGTTTAGGGGCGGGTTTGTTCAGACCGTTTCGTTTCTGGATACCATTCGGATCCAGCTCGGCCGCACGACCTTCGCCCGATAGAGCAGCCCGGCAACCACGGCGGTGAAGGGGGCGACCGTGACGAGGCCGAAGCTTCCGACCAGGATATTGAGGGTCTCGGCGGCGACGAAGGGCGCGTTGAGAATGTTTTCCGCCGGCAGACCTTTGGCCATGAAGAGCAGGAACATGCAGATGTGACTGCTCGAATAGGCGAGCAGCAGCGTGGTGGTCATGGTGCCGATGACCGCGCGACCGACGCGGAGCCCCGACGCGATATGCTCCAAGACGCCGATCTCCGGCTTACTCAGCTTGATCTCCTCCATGCTTGCGGCGATATCCATCGCCAGATCCATGACCGCGCCCGAGGAGGCGATGAAGACGCTGGCGATGAAGATGTCGGTCAGTCGCAGCTCGTAATAGCCCGAGTAGAGCAGCGACTCTGCGAAGGGACGGATGGCGCCGTGCAGGTTGAAGGCGTGTGCGAACCAGACGGCGAGACCGCAGGTCAGCAAGACGCCGAGCATGGATCCCGAGAAGGTCGCGATACCGCGTCTGGTGAGTCCGCCCACCGAGAAGGTGATGACGCCGGTCAGCACGGCGACGATGGCGAGGCCCGTCGGGATCGGCGGATAGCCGAGCAGCAGGAGCGGGAAGTACAGCTTCCAGAGTACCAGTGCTGCAAAGATGAAGGATAGTGCCGCCTTGAGCCCGGTGACTCCGGCGATGGCGATCAAGAGGACGGCGAAGCAGCCGATCAGGAGCAACTGCATCTGCAGTCGATAGTGACCTCGCGCCATCCCGTGGGCCGGCTGCCCGTCGACGAGGTCGTATTCGACCAGGATGACCGAGCCCGTTTCGTAGAATTCGTCGAGCTCCAGCTTACCGGTGAGCATGTTGGTGACGGCGATCTCCTCGCCCTTGGCCGGTCCGTCGAGCAATCGGACGGCCAAGACCTGGGCCTCGGTCTTGATGATGAGGTTCGTGCGGACGCGACTGTTGTCGACGTCGACAATCAACCCGCGCGCATGCAGTCCCTGTTCGACCGGCGCACCGGGCGGTGCTAAATCGAGGGTGAGCAGGAGGATGCAGGCGACGGCGATGACCGCGGCAAAAAGCCATTCGCGACCTAATCTCGACACGGAGCGATACCTCGGATCTGAACATTCTGAACGCGATAAAGGCGCCGCGAAGGCGGCGCCCGAAGGAGGCGCGGGTTCGATCTAACCCGTCGTTGCGACTACGGACATGTCTTCGCGACCGGCATCTCGGGCAAACGCATGATCTGGGCAAGGCGCTTGGCGATATCCGTGTTGTCGTAGAAGCCCGTCAGGAGAGCGGAGCCCCATCCCTGTGCATACAGGGGCACGGGAACGCCGGTATGGGCGTAGGAGGTCCAGCCGATGCTGGCGCGCTCGTTGAGCAGATGGGTGATGGTGACGACGATCGGCTCGTAGCCGCCGTAGAGGAGCTTGTTCTCGTCCGTGCTGTTGTCGTTGGCGCCGCACATGGACTTATCGTAGGCGTCTTCGAGCTTCTCCTTCTGGTAGGTGTTCAGGTCTGCCCAAGACATGCCGAAGACATCGGCGATGAGTCCGAGCATGACCGCATCATTGGCGAGATTGTCGTCCGCCTTCCAGGCATCGCCGGCACAGATGCTCTCGCTGTTGGCGGCCTTGTGCTCGGCCCACTGGTTTGCTTGGAAGTGCTCGTAGCTGTGCTTCTGACCGAGCAAACGGTCGTAATAGGCCGTATAGGCGGTCGTCGCATGACCGATAGTCATGCCGCCGGTCTCGTGATCGCCCGTGACGACGATGAGTGTTTGGTTCGGATGCCGGCTCGCAAACTCGATGGCGACCCCGACCGCGGCGTCGAAGTCCAAGATGTCGTTGATGTTGGCGACGGCGTCGTTCGCATGGCCGGCCCAGTCGATCTTGCCGCCTTCGACCATCAGGAAGAAGCCATTGCGGGCCGCGCCCCTCTCCATGTCCAGGGGCTTTCTCGGACGGTCTTCGAGACTCGCGATGGCCACCTCGACCATCTCCTTGAGCGAGAGATTGCCCTCCGGACGGTCGATTGCATAGGGCATGGCCGAGCTGCGGTCGAGCGTCGGGTTGATCGCGACAACCTTCTCCATCGGTTGTGTTTTCAGTGCCATGATCGACTCACGGTCGTTGAGTACCGTATAGCCATTCGTGCTCAACAGATCCCAAATGTTGTTCTCGGTATCGCCGGAGCGCGCCGGCCCCTCCGGTGCGACTAGGCCGCCGCCGCCGAAGAACTCGTAGCCGGTGTTTGCAAGCTGGGTCGCGATGTTGTTCATCAGACCGCGATTCGGCACGCTGGCATAGTAGGCGGCCGGTGTGGCGTGATCCAGCGAGACGCTGCTGATCACCCCGACCTTCTTGCCGCTTTCATGGGCGAGCTCGGCGACGCTCTTGTAGCATGATGTCTGGGTTTCGGGGTCCATATTGATGACGCCGCTCTTGGTCTTGAGCCCGCTCCCGAAGGCTGTAGCCGAGGACGCCGAGTCGGTCATCAAGGCGTAGGCATCGTAGGTCGTTTGCATGCCCTGAACCGGAAGCTTGGTCATGTTGAGCCGATTCTCGGGGCGCATGAGGTCAGCGGCGACCGTCGCATCCCCGCCGTTGATGGTCGTCAAATAGGCCTCGGTGGCTTGAACCTGGGCATTTGCCATGCCGTCGCCGAGGAAGAAGAACACATACTTCGGCAGCGCTGCGCTTGCCGATGTCGCCGCCACAAGCAGTGCCGTGGCGGATAGATTGAGGATCAGATTGCGCGGTTTCACTTGCCTTCTCTCCGCTTCTCGTCATAGTTGGCCCTCGACAGGGGGCCGGTTGACCGGTCGGGAAGCGGCCCGTGGATTGGGCCTGCCTCGATCGGCATGGCGCAATCTACAGAAAGACCCTTACTTTCTTGTGACAATATGCCGAACATTCCGCGACCTCTGCTGCTGCTTCTCCTGATCCTGTCGGCGCCCGTGCGGGCGCAGATCGATACCGTTCCGGACGGCTTCGGGGCACTCGGCTCCGAAACAGGTTCCGCACCGAACGTCCCCGCGGCTTTGCAGCCCTGGATCCCCTGGGTCTTGGAAGGCGGTCCCGAGGGACAGGATCAACGTCTCTGTCCGATCGATCCAGCCGACGGCGCACGCATCTGCGCATGGCCCGGGCGCCTGGATCTGACGCTGAGCGGGGAGGGCGGGACTTTCACTCAGGTCTGGCAGATCCTGGCCGAGTCCGCGGTGCCGCTGCCGGGCGACGCGGATGCTTGGCCGCTCGGGGTCGAGGCGGACGGGGCCGCGCTGCCGGTGGTCCAGCGCGACGGCCGGCCGACGGTGACGCTCGCGGCCGGGGTTCACTGGGTGAGCGGGCGCTTCGTCTGGGATCGTCCTCCGGACGCGCTCCTGATCCCGCCCATGGTCGGGTTGGTCGCGTTGGTGCGCGATGGACTTGCGGTGCCGACGCCTCGATTGGACCGAGCCAATCGTCTCTGGCTCGGTGACCCGACCGGATCCGAGACGGAGCGCTCGGGCGATCGTGTGAGCCTGGAGGTCTATCGACGCATCCAAGACACTCTGCCGCTCGAGGTGCTGACCCTGCTTCGGCTCGAGGTGTCCGGCGGCGCGCGCGAGGTGCGGCTGGGCCCCGTGCTGTTGCCCGGCGGGATCCCCTTGCGGATCGACAGCCCCTTGCCGGCGCGTCTCGAAGATGACGGGATGCTGCGGGTGCAGGTACGCCCCGGGCGTTGGGATCTTGATGTCGTGGCGCATCATCAGGGCGACGTGTTGGAGCTGTCGCGCGGCGAAACGGGCGCACCCTGGCCGGAGCGGGAGATCTGGGCCTTCGCCGCGGAACCCGCGCTGCGGCGTGTCGAACCTTCCGGACTCGATGCCGTGGATCCGCGCCAGACCGGGATCCCCGAAGAGTGGTCGCGTCTGCCGGTCTATCGGGCCGAGCCGGGCGCCGTCCTGCGTCTGACCGAGCAGGCACGAGGGGATCCGGATCCCGGGCCGGACCGTCTGCGCCTGGATCGCGAGCTTTGGCTCGACTTCGACGGCAAGGGCTACAGCGTGCAGGATCGCATCCGCGGTCAGTTGTCGCGCGGGTGGCGTCTGGACGCCGGCCCGGCACTCGCGCTGGGCGCCGTGACCCTCGACGGCCGTCCGGTGCTCATCACGCGTCTCGAGGACGAGACCTCGCCCGGGGTCGAGGTCAGACGAGGCAACCTTGAGCTGGTCGCCGATGCTCGGCTTGAGTCGGCACCCGGGCGCGTTCCGGCCTCCGGCTGGGCGACCGAGCTCGAGAATGTGGACGCGCGGCTCTATCTTCCGCCGGGTTGGGATCTCTTGACGGTCCGGGGCGTCGACAATCTGCCGAGTACCTGGGTGGGCCGTTGGAGCCTCTTGGATCTCTTTCTGGTGCTGATCACGACACTGGGTATCGGCCGGATCTGGGGCTGGGGTTGGGCGTTGCTTGCCCTTGTTACGCTGGGTCTGACCTGGCAGGCGCCCGGCGCGCCGCGGCTGATCTGGCTACACCTTCTTGCCGCCGCGGCCCTGCTGCGGCTGATCCCGGAGTCGCCCGTGCGCACCGGTCTGCGGCGCTTGCGGACCCTGGCGACGCTTTATTTCAGACTGGCGTTGCTGGGACTTGTGGTGATCGGACTGCCGTTTTTGGTCACCGAGGTCCGCGACGGGCTCTTTCCGCATCTGGAGCGTCCTTGGATGGCGTTGGGCGATGCGGGATCGGGCACCGGCACGACCGCAGCTCCCGCGCCTGCGTTCGAGCTGCGCAGCGCGATGGACATGGATGCGATGTCGAAACGCGAGCGGCTTTCCGACGCACTGGCCGAGCCCGCGGCCCCGATGCCCGAGCCCATCGACCTCATGGATCCCGAAGCGCGTCTCCAAACCGGAGCCGGCATCCCGGACTGGCGCTGGAACAGCGTCGATCTGCGTTGGAGCGGACCCGTCGGCGAGCAGGAATCGGCACGCCTCTGGTTGCTCACCCCGACCTTGAACCTGGTTCTGTCGCTCCTCGGCTCCGTTCTACTCGTGCTGCTCGGTCTGCGGCTGGCCGGGCTCGTCGGCGGTCGCGGTCATCACAGCGCGGGTCTCGCCCTGCTGGTTGCCCTGGGGCTGGGAACGGCGCTCGATACCGAGCCTGCCTCCGCCGGGGATCTGCCAAGCCCCGAGCTGCTTCAGGAGCTTCGCACCCGCCTGCTCGACCCGCCGGACTGTCTGCCGCACTGTGTCGATCTGCCCCTGATGGTCCTCGCGGCGGATTCGGATCGCCTGGTGCTGGATTTGATCTTCGATGTCGCGGTCGCGGTCGCGGCGCCAGTGCCGGGCGGGGCAGGGGGCTGGCTGCCGACGGAGATTCGCGTGGACGGCGAGCCCTCGGACGGCCTGCGCCAAGACGCGGCCGGTCGCCTCCTGCTCATGCTCCCCGCCGGCCGACACGAGGTCAGGCTCCTCGGCCCGCTGGCGAGCCGCGATCAGGTCGAGATCCCGTTGCCGATGCCGCCGCGTCTGATCCGGGCCACCGTCGAAGGCTGGAACCTCGAAGGGCTGGATGCGGACGGGCGTGCCGGTGCCCAGATTCGCCTCGTCCGCCTCTCCGGCACCGGCGCCCCGCAGGAGGCGTCGCTCGCCCAGGGCGCGCTGCCCCCGCTGCTGCGCGTCGAGCGGACCCTGCGGATGGGGATCGACTGGCGCGTGGACACCCGTGTGCAGCGTCTCTCGCCGAGCGAATTTCCGGTCTTGATCCCGGTGCCGCTGCTGCCGGGCGAGTCGGTGCAGACGCCCGGCGTCCAGGTCGAGGGTGCCGCGGTTCTCGCGGACCTGCCCGCCGGACGCTCGGAGGTGACCTGGTCGTCGCGTCTGGAGCCGACCCGCGAGCTGCGCCTCGTCGCCCCCCTGGATCCGCGCCTGAGCGAGGATTGGCGCCTCGACGTAGGACCGCTCTGGCATCTGGAGCCCTCAGGCATCGCTCCGATCCATCGGCTGGGTCCGGCCGAGCGATGGCTGCCCAACTGGCGACCCCTGCCGGGCGAGACCTTGGTCCTGACCCTCACCCGACCACCGGGCGTCCCCGGGCCGACATTGACCATCGATCGTGTCGACACGCGCGTCGAGCCGGGCCAGCGCGGGACCCTCTCGACACTGACCCTGGCGATCCGCAGCAGCCAAGGCGGCAGCCATGTCATCCGACTGCCGGACGCCGCCGAGCCGATCGCCTTCAGCCTCGACGGCCGCAGCCTTCCGCTGCCCGACACGGCGCCGGAGGTCGAGCTGCCGCTGACGCCCGGCTCGACGCGGGCGGAGTTGACCTGGCGCGAGCCGCAGCCGCTGGGGCTCGGCTACCGACCAAGCCTGCCGGATCTGCGCAGTCCGGCGGTCAATCTGAATCTCACGCTGAACCTACCGGATGATCGCTGGGTCCTCTGGACTTGGGGTCCGCGGATCGGGCCGGCCGCGCTCTTCTGGGGGATCCTGCTGGTGCTGATCGGGCTGGCCGCGGGTCTGGGTCGCAGCCGCCTGACACCTTTGCGCGTTCACGACTGGCTCCTGCTCGGCGTCGGCTTGATCCTGGCTCAGGTCTGGGTGGTGCTGCTGGTCATCGGCTGGCTCTTCGCGCTCGGCCTGCGGCATCGCTTGGACCCTCTGGCAGGTCCGGCCTGGCGCTTCAACCTGATTCAGACGGGCCTCGTGATCCTGACGCTCTTCGCCTTGGCGGGCCTGGTCGGCGCCGTTCAACAGGGTCTGCTGGGTACGCCCGAGATGCAGATCATGGGGAACGGCTCGACCGCGACCACGCTCAACTGGTACCAGGATCGCGGCGGACCCGCGTTGCCGGAGGTGTGGGTGCTCTCGGTCCCCATGTGGGTCTACCGCGCACTCATGCTCGCCTGGGCACTCTGGCTTGCGATGCGGCTGCTCGACTGGCTGCGCTGGGGCTGGGAGGGACTTTCCAAGCCTCTGATCTGGCGCGAGACGCCCGCTGCCGAGCCGAAGCGGTCAAAGGCGAAACGCACACACGATGCGGAGGAGATGCGGCTGGATCTTTGAACCTAAACCGCGCCGGATTCAGGTCAACCTGGGCTCGTCAACCATCGCGGCGTCGACCGCGCGCCATACGAGGCGTTCGTGGCCGATGCCGACGACGGCGAAGGCGTGCAGGTCCGTCAAGGCATAGCGTTCGCGCAAGGCGGCGCCGTAGCGTCGTGCTTGCTTCTCGGCCTCGTCGAGCTTGGCGGCGACCGCGGGCAGCGCGGCGAGCGCCTCGCGGGAGTGAGCGCGGATCTGCTCGCCGCTGAGCCCCAACTCTTTGGGGCCGAGATACTTGAGCTCCAGCAGCAGATCCAGCGCCCGGACGCGTCGCATGTCGGGACGCACGATCAAGGCGAGATCCACGTATCCACGCTCGGTCTCCAGCTCCGAAACCATCATGTAAAGCCGGTCGTTGAACAGGAGCGTGAGGAAGGCGGTCTTGAGCAGCAGCTCGTTGCTCCAGCGGCAGTCCCGATTGGAGAGGATCTTGAAATAGCGCTGCTCGATGCGGCAGCCGCGCGATATAGACGAGCTTCGAACGGTCCATCGCCAGATTCTCGTCGAGCATCCGGCGCGGATAGCGTCCGCGTTTGTCGAGATGCTCCAGGAAATAGAGGCTCAGGGTCGGGTTGTAGATCCGGGCCTCGGCGTCTTCGCTAAAGCGGTAACCGTTGTAGAAGGTGCGCATGGTGTCCAGCGCTTCGGCCTGCGACCAGTCGGCGTCGTCGCTCGCCAGAAGGGTCAGCACGGCGGCGATCTCCGGCTCCGTGAAGCCGCAGAGGTCGTTGAGCTCGGGTTCCGGGTAGATATTCTTGGCGACGTTGTAGCCGCTGGTCATGTCGCTCAGGACGACCGGCGAGACGCCGGCGATGAACACCCGATCGAGCCCCTGGCCGCCGGCACCGGCCTTGACCGCTTTGAAGACGGTCTTCAACAGACCTTCGCCGGAGAGCAGCGCTTCGTATTGCTCGCGCATCGCCATCAGGACCGCGTTGGCGAAGATGTCGTATTCGTCGATCAGCAGATAGAGCTTGTGCGGGGTCTGCGAGACCACTGTCAAGGCCGACTCGAAGGTTGAGATGGCGTTATCGGCGTGCAAGACGATAGGCGTCGTCAGGTGGTCTGCATAGTCTTGCTGGAATCGTAGGATACGGTCGTTAATGTGTTGGTGCAGTGCCGCCTCGATGTCCCGAACCTCGCCCTGCGCCTTGACCAGCGAGAAATCCCACCGCATGACGAAATAGCGGCTGTGCGACGGCGTGGGGTCGCGACCGATGGCGAGCGATCCGAACAAGGCGTCGAACTGCTCGGCTCGGCCGAGATCGTAGTAGCATTCCAGCATCGACAGCAGCAGGCTTTTGCCGAAGCGTCGCGGGCGGATGAAGAGCAGTTGATCGCCTGCCGCTTCCAGCAGCGGGATGCGGTCGGTGCGGTCCTGGTAGAAATAGCCTTCGCGGATCAGCTTACCGAAGTCGCTCAATCCATAGGGGAATCGCATGTCGCGACCTGCTCCGGGTGCGTGGATCGTTCCGCGAACATAGCAGGCTTCGATGTTGTGTAGGACGCGGTTGGGGCGTCCGTCCGAGAGGGTTACCAGGGTAATCGGCGTGTCGTTGCAATCGCAGCGAGGGATGAACGTGAACGGGTTTTCAGTGGTGCCGGATCTCGGTGCTTACTGCCTGATGCGGGTCCTCGCGAATCCCGGCGACGAGGCGCGATTCCGACAGACCCGCTTCTACCGAGCGGTCGCCGATGCGAGCACCGAGCAGCTCCACGTTACGCTGACTCCGGTTTCCGGGCGCGGAACCTGGGGCGGCGAAGCGCTTTTCGACTACCCTAAACCGCGTCCCCCACCAAGCGTACGGTGTCTACCGAGGATTCGTTATCGACCGAACCGGCGGGCGACACTCGGGACGCGGTTTAGAAGCCCTCGGTCGAGGTGAAGAGACCCACCCTCAGATCCTTGGCCGTGTAAATCGTGCGCCCGTCCACCTGCACCACGCCGTCGCCGATGCCGAGCACCAGCTTGCGCGAGATGACCCGCTTCATGTCGATGTGGTAGGTGACCTTGCTCGCGGTCGGGAGCACCTGTCCGGTGAACTTCACCTCGCCGACCCCGAGTGCACGCCCGTGCCCCGGGTTGCCGATCCAGGCCAGATAGAAGCCGACGAGCTGCCAGAGTGCATCCAGACCCAGACACCCCGGCATAACCGGGTCGCCGGGAAAATGGCACTGAAAGAACCAGAGCTCAGGCTTGATATCCAGCTCGGCCAGGATCTCGCCCTTGCCGTTGGCGCCGCCGAAATCGGCGATGCGCAGTACGCGATCCATCATCAGCATGTTCGGCACAGGCAGTTGGGCATTGCCCGGACCGAACATCTCGCCGTGTCCGCAGGCGAGGAGCGCGTCGCGGTCGAAGGAGGCTTCTTTAGTCATTTGGGGTGATGTCCTGTGTGTCTTGCGGTTCCAGTGTTTAGGGAGCTTCCTGCCTCCAGCCTCCAGCGTCGTTAGAGGTCGTCGGGTGGCATTGACTGCTCGGGGCGCAGTGAGTCTTGACGCGGCCCGTGTTCGAGTCGAGCATCGACTGGCGACTGGCGACTGGCGACTGGCGACTGGCGACTGAATCAGCCCGCCTGTAGCCGCGCCGACATCCAGCCGACGATCTCCTCGATCTGAATGAGCTGCGTCTCGCTGTCGTTGCGGCCCTTATATTCGACCTGGCCGTCGTCAAGCGACTTGTCGCCGACCACGATCCGATGCGGGATGCCGATCAGCTCCATGTCGGCGAACATGACGCCGGGGCGGGCGTCGCGATCGTCGAGCAGGACATCGACCCCGGCCTGCTTGAGATCCGCGTAGAGCTGATCCGTCGCCTCGCGAACCCGATAGGACTTGCCGAGCTTCATCGGGAGGAGGGCGACTTGGAAGGGTGCGATCGGTGCCGGCCAAGAGATGCCGCGTTCGTCGTGATGCTGCTCGATCGCCGCGGCGACCACACGTGAGACCCCGATGCCGTAACAGCCCATGGTCAGGGTCGTCGCACGGCCGTCTTCGCCGAGCACGTTCGCCTTCATGGCTTGGCTGTACTTGCGCCCGAGCTGGAAGATGTGTCCGACCTCGATCCCGCGCGCGATGCGGAGATGGCCCGATCCATCCGGGCTCGGGTCGCCGTCGATCACGTTGCGCAGATCGGCGACCTCGGGAAGCGGCAGATCACGCCCCCAATTGAGACCGAACCAGTGCTTGCCGTCCTGATTGGCGCCGGCGCTGAAATCGCCGGTCACGGCGACGGTACGATCCACGATGCAGGGGATCGGCAGATCCTTCGGACCGAGCGATCCGGGACCGGCGCCGATCGCCTCGCGGATCTCGGCTTCCGTTGCCATGCGCAGCGGCGCGGCGACCCCTGGCAGCTTTTCGGCCTTGAGGACGTTGAGCTCATGATCGCCGCGGACCAGCAGGGCGATCAGGACGGACGTGCTTTCGGCGGAGGCGGCGACCACCAGGGTCTTGACCGTGCGCTCGATCGGCTGAGCAAACTGTTCGACCAGATCTGCGATGGTGCGTGCGTTCGGGGTGTCGACCAAGCGCGCGGTCTCCTGCGGTGCCGGGGCGGCGTCGGCCAAGGCAAGGGCCTCGGCCAGCTCGACGTTGGCCGCGTAGTCGCTGCTGTCGGAGAAGGCGATGGCGTCCTCGCCAGAGTCCGCCAGCACATGGAATTCGTGCGAGGCGTTGCCGCCCATGCTGCCGGTGTCGGCTTGCACAGGGCGGAAATCGAGCCCACAGCGGCTGAAGATTCGGCTGTAGGCCCCGTGCATCTGTCGGTAGGTGTCTTCGAGCGAGGCGTCGTCGAGATGGAAGGAGTAGGCATCCTTCATCAGGAACTCGCGGGCGCGCATCACGCCGAAACGCGGCCGAATTTCGTCGCGGAATTTGGTCTGGATCTGATAGAAGTTGATCGGGAGCTGCTTGTAGCTCTTCAGCTCGTTGCGGGCGAGATCCGTGATGATCTCCTCATGTGTCGGGCCGAAGCAGAAGTCGCGCTGATGGCGGTCGCGAAGACGCAGCAGCTCCGGGCCGTAGTGGTCCCAACGGCCGGACTCCTGCCACAGCTCGGCCGGTTGCACCGCCGGCATGGAAACCTCCAAGGCACCGGCGCGGTCCATTTCATCGCGGACGATACCTTCGACCTTGCGCAGGACGCGCAGCCCCATCGGCAGCCAGGTGTAGAGTCCGGCCGCGAGCTTGCGGATCATGCCGGCGCGCAGCATCAGGCGATGACTGGCGATCTCCGCGTCGGACGGGGTCTCTTTGAGGGTTTGGATCGGGAACTGAGAGGTGCGCATCGGCAGGTCTATCGGCGGCGTAAAGGCGCGGAGTGTATGGTTCAATCAGTATCGAAACAACCGCGGGATGATCTGCTGGATGGTTGGAAGTCGCCGGATAGATCCGGAAGGCGTCGATGCGGGGTCTCGATGCGGCTTTGTGCTCGATCTCGGAGCGCCCGAGATATACTTAGCGATCACTTCGGGAAACCTCGGCCAACCCCATGTCTCGTGCGCCGTACGGATGTGTCGCTCTTTTTCGGGGGCGTCTCCTTTGGCGTCGGCAACCCCGACACTGTCGCGATCCGAAGGCATCTCGGGTCGGATTCGATTCGAGTGTGAAATGACAGAACGATCAGAGGATTGCAGTCCAATCCACAGGGCGTCGGTCGCGAATCGGCGCACTCAGCGCCGCATTTCCGTGCACATCCCGATCGAGATCTTCCTTCCGAAACTCACCGAGCCGATCACCGCGATGAATCAGGACATTTCCTGGGGCGGCGCCCAGTTCGTCGTCGCCGTGCCGCTCGCTTCCTTGACCGGGACGCTCCGCTTGATGTTTCCCTGGATAGGAAAGGAGAAGGTTTCAATCGACGCGGAGGTCGTGCGGGCGCAGCGGCTGGAGTCCGGCCATCACCAGGTCGCGGTGCGGTTCGCGAGCCTCTCGCCCCGAAGCCAAGCTCGGTTGGAAAAGCTTCTGAAGATGCTCGATGCGGCGGACGACTCGACCGTCCGAGACGCAGATGCGCTGGTGCGCGAGCTCGAGGTTGTGGTCGAGGACGCCGCAGCGATGCGCGAGATGCTCGAGCAGATCGCGGCCGGCCGTCTCAGCATTACCGTCTTCGATGCCTACGAGGCTGGCCAGAGCATCCGTCTCTCCATTCGCGGGGCGGATGGTCTACCCGGCCTTCGGTTGCGCGCACGGGTGCGCGAGGTCGAGCGGGTGAAGATGGATGGATTTGCCCAATCGGAGCTCTTCGGTCTCGAGCTCGGATTCGAGCATCCGACACCTGCGATCAAGACATTCGTCGACCTCTTGATCGAGCAGCTTCCGCCGGTGTGGAAAGATCCCAAGTCCAGCTTTGCGGGTGCCCCGGATTGGCTGCGCGCGATGCATCTCGCCCGACCAACGGAAGATCTCGCGCTTGATGATCACGGCGACGTTTCGATCCTGGAGTCGCGCTTTCCCGGCGCCTTGAAAAGCCTTCGCTTGGTGTGGGGAGACCCCGAGGCGTTCGATCTCGCGTTCCAGGAACTGACGCTGGGCAATCGGGTCGAGCCGGGAGGCTGGCCGGAGGATGCCTGGGACGAGCTGGGTTTTCTCCAAGACATTCATGACTGCGTCTACGGTCTCCCTGGAACCAGACTGAGCCGTTTACGCCCGACGCGTTGCCGTTGAGTTCGGTAAGGTCGACCCGGCGGCTCGAATCCGTGCCGAGCTGTAGACCAAAGTACAAATGTCCCGAGTCTATCTGGATAGAGATGCCCCTCACGGCAGGGGGACCGGCTCCCCATAGCTCGCGGGGTGCTATGCGTCGAGACAAGGATCGACCGTCTTGAGCGTTAACGGCTCGGACGTGGGCTACGCAAGGACTTCGTCCGCCGGCTATTCGACCACTCTCGCGAGCGCGATCAATCGGGCGTTGCGCTGCGCCGGCAGGGCGACCGGACGAGACGCCACACCTGGTGAACCAGCCACAGTGTGGCGACACCAATCACGGCCCACTGCAACAGGCCGGTCGTTCCGGCGCCACCCCCGACGTTTTGACCGAACCGGTCGGCCGCCTGCCAGCAACCCACCTGCGCGGCGCACAGCGCAAGCACCAGCAGCCAACGGCCGACGGTCTTGGCGGGTGCGGGCTGACGCAGGCTCGTGCGCGCCATGACGACCAGTGCCACCAGCGCACCGCCGCCGAGCAGCAGGAAGGAGAAGGGAATGATGAACAGCAGCTCCATTGGCGGGATCGATGCTCCGGTAACTGGCTATCGCGACTGCACCTGATGGTCTCGTGGGTCACCCGGGAATCAGTTGCCACCCGTCGCGGCCTTGGCAGGGCCGAACAACTCGGCGTAGCGCCCCTCGCTCCACGGCACTCCCCAGCGCCCCGGCTCGGTCAGGTGCCGGTGATAGCAATGCTCGCCATCAAAGAGCATCAGCGGTGCTTCCTCGTATCTCACGACCAGCGCGGTGCCGTCCTCAGTCCAACGCACCGCCAGTCCGCCAAGGGTCCAAGAGGCGCCATCCCCATCGTTGAAGGCCGACTCGGCGATGGCTTCCACACCGACCAGCACCAGGTTAGGCGCCGGTTCTCGCGGCAGACCGAAGGCGTCGGCACGGGCCGCCGGCGGATGGGTCCGTTCCTGGAAACGCCCTGGCGTATCGGTCCGATTGTAGAGCCAACAGGCCGCCTTGAGCGGCGTGTCAGGCCCATTGTAGTGCTCTGCCGACACGGGCCCTTGGGCGTCGGGGGTTTGCTTGGCGGGCTGGATCTCCAGCGCGGGGTCGGCGGGGACTTGGTTGATCCGAAAGACTGATGCCCTCGGATCCGCGGGGACGAGCAGCCAAGCGGAAATGCCGTCGTCGAAGAGCCGCGGCCGCAGGGCCGCGGTGGCTTGGCCCTGGGGCGTCGGCGACGGTGCGTCATGGATCGGCTCGGCGTTCTCCGGGCTTGGCCCCTGCCCGTCCTCGTGGCAGTCGCCACCTCCAAGGCCTGATAGCTCCACCAGCTTATCCAACCGGAAGGCGCCGGTGGCCACCTCGACGCGGAGCACTTGCAGCGTCCGATCGACCTTCATACAGCCGCAGCTCCCATAGCGCTCGGGCTCGATGTCCGAAGTCTCATCCTCCTCGTCCACGATGGTGAGCACGCCGCCCTCATAGGAGTAGCGCAGCTCGTTGTCGGTGCAGTAACAGCCGAGTCCAACGGTGGTCGAGCACATCACGACTTCGGTGGCGACGTAGAGCGGATCCTGTACCGCACCCGGACGGAGGAAGATCCAATCGCGAGGGTCGGTGAATCCGGGGGCACCAGACCCTTCCATCTCGATCACGTAGAGATCGGGCGGTCCGCTCAAGCGGCGAACCAAGAGGCTGAAGGGGTCTGGGCCGCAGTCCGTGTAGAGATCAGTCAGCAGACCCTCGGCCCCGGTGATCGCCACCCGCTCCTCGCCGGCAATCTCCAAGACGGCCTCCCGGATGTGAATCGAAAAGGCCGGGGCCCTGCCCTGCCGCAACAGGGGCAGCGGTTGCAGCGAAAAAGGCCATACCACGCCCCCAGCTTCCGAACGCCACTCTCCGGCGATGCGACCCTCGCCGTCCAACTGGCCGGTAAAGCGCCCGATGATCGCCCCCGTCTCTTCCGCTCGCTCCAAAAGCCGTACCTGATCCCCTTGGCTCCCGTCATCCGCGATGTGGAGCGCCGAAAAGTCGAAGCGATTCGCGACCGCGTCATACTGGCCCGTGTCGTCCAGGTAGTACCAGGCGGTCGGGTCGTCTGGCCAGCGACCCTGGCGGATCAGCAGGGTGATGGGGCGATCGCCGATGGCTCCGGCATAGGCCGCGAAACAGCCGTCCCCGAGCAGGCGCGAGAGCAGCCCGTCCGCTGCGGGCAGACTGGCGGTGCCGAGCAAGCCGGCGAAGAGGAGCAAACCGGCAATCGCCTTCGTCATGGATTCGACCCCTAGGGTTTAAGAACAGTGCGCATCCCGGACGACCGCGGCAACGGTGTCGTGGCAAACAGAGGCTAACAGAGAGGCTGACAGGGACAGACCACGGTTATGCCTGCCGACCTGGAGGCTAACAGGGACAGACCACGGTTATGCCTGCCGACCTGGAGCCTTTCCTTGCATCCCCGTGATACAACACCAAGTCCGAGGACAGCATGGCCGCGCATCGCTTGACCAGCTACACCGATCGCGGTAACTTCGACCGCTTTTGAACCATTTCTCAGGACTGATCGGAGGTCACCGAGGTGGCACTGTCTGAAGCGCAACCCGATGGGGCCGAACCGGGGCGGCCGGAGCGGAGTGGTGTCGAGCTGAGCGGCGCCGAGATCGTCATTCAGGCGCTCGCCGACGAGGGCGTCGAGTTCGTCTTCGGCTATCCCGGCGGCGCGGTGCTGCACATCTACGACGCCCTGTTTCGGCAGGAGTCCGTTAAACATATCTTGGTGCGTCACGAGCAGGGCGCCTCGCACGCCGCGGACGGCTACGCGCGTGCGACCGGCAAGTGCGGCGTCTGTCTGGTGACGTCAGGCCCCGGTGCGACCAACGCGGTCACCGGGATCGCGACCGCCTATATGGATTCCATCCCAATGGTGATCCTGACCGGCCAGGTGCCCACCCCGGTCATCGGCAGCGATGCCTTCCAAGAGGTCGACACGGTTGGCATCACCCGGCCCTGCGTAAAGCACAACTTCCTGGTCAAGGACGTGCGCGATCTCGCGGTCACCATCCGCAAGGCCTTCTATATCGCGACGAGCGGTCGGCCCGGACCCGTGGTGGTCGATATCCCGAAGGACGTGACGGATCCGAACATCAAGATCCCGTACCACTATCCGCGCGACGTGAAGATGCGCTCGTACAACCCGGTGCTCAAGGGGCATCCGGGGCAGATCCGCAAGGCTGTGGATCTGATCCGCCAAGCCAAGCGGCCGGTCTTCTACACCGGCGGCGGCGTGGTGCTCGGCGAGGCATCGGCGCAGTTGACGGATTTCGTCCGCATGACCGGTTTTCCCGTCACCAGCACCCTGATGGGGCTCGGCGCCTATCCGATGACCGATCCGCAGTTCATCGGCATGCTCGGGATGCACGGCACCTACGAGGCGAACATGGCGATGCACGAGACCGATGTCTTGATCGCCATCGGCGCGCGCTTCGACGATCGGGTCACCGGCAAGATCGAGCACTTCTGCCCGCATGCGACCATTATCCATGTCGACGTGGATCCTTCCTCGATCTCCAAGAACGTGAAGGTCCATGTCCCGATCGTGGGGCAGGTGGCCAACGTGCTCTCCGATATGCTCAAGGTCTATCGCGAGCTGCCCCCGCGCTCCGACGAGCAGCCGGTTGCCGACTGGTGGGCCAAGATCGCCGAGTGGCGTGCGGTGGACTGCATGCGCTACGACCGCAACAGCACCGCCATCAAGCCGCAGTTCGCGGTGGAAACACTCTACAAGGTAACCAACGGCGATCTCTATCTGACCTCGGACGTGGGTCAGCATCAGATGTTTGCCGCCCAGTTCTATCCGTTCGACAAGCCGCGGCGTTGGATCAACTCGGGCGGACTCGGTACGATGGGGTTCGGCCTACCCGCGGCGATGGGCGTGCAATTGGCGTTTCCGGATGCGCAGGTTGCCTGTATCTCCGGGGAGGCGAGTATCCTCATGTGCATCCAGGAGCTGGCTACTTGCCTTCAGTACGAGCTGCCCGTGAAGGTGATCCTGCTCAACAACGGCTACATGGGCATGGTGCGGCAGTGGCAGGAGTTCTTCTACGAAAGCCGCTATTCGAACTCCTATGTCGACGCCCTGCCGGACTTCGTGAAGCTCGCCGAGAGCTTCGGACATGTCGGCATGCGCGTCGACCGGCCGGCCGATCTGGAGGCCGCGATGACCGAGGCATTCGCGATGAAGAACCGTCTCGTGTTCATGGACGTCATCGTGGATCCGACTGAAAACGTCTATCCGATGATCGCCGCCGGCAAGGGCCACCACGAGATGCACCTGGCGCCGAGTCTGTCGGATCGCGAGCTGGCCTAGACCGCGTCCCGAGCGAAAGAGATCTTAAGACATGAGACATATCATTGCCGTGCTGCTGGAGAACGAGGCGGGCGCACTCTCGCGCGTCGCCGGACTCTTTTCGGCCCGTGGCTACAATATTGAATCACTGACGGTCGCCCCGACCGACGATCCGACCCTCTCGCGGATGACCCTGGTCACCACCGGAAACGACGACGTGGTCGAGCAGATCAAGAAGCAGTTGAATAAGCTGATCGACACCGTGAAGCTGCTCGACCTCTCCGAGGGTCCGCACATCGAGCGCGAGATGATGATGATCAAGGTGCGCGCCGAGCGGCAGGACCGCGAGGAGCTCAAACGCCTGACCGAGATCTTTCGCGCCAAGATCATTGATGTGACCGATACCAGCTATGTGATCGAGTTGACTGGGGCGTCCAAGAAACTGGACGCCTTCATCGACGCGGTTCCGGAAGGACTGATCGTCGAGGTCGTCCGCTCGGGGCCCACCGGCATCTCGCGCGGCGACAAGGGCCTCACCATTTAAACCGCGTCTTCGTGCGACCCACCTTGAGACAGGTGCCGGTCTCCTGTCCGCTCGGTATGGCGCGTGTCCGTCGCCTCTGTGGCGGACGCGGTTTAAGTATTCAATCATTTTCCTGGATTGAGCGGCTTGCGCGGTTGCGGTTCATAGTCCCGGGTCGGGTCTGAGTGAGTGCTTGAAGACTTCTCGCCTCCCGATTCGCCTCATACTTCTCCATTTGAAGGATTCTACTCAATGACCATCAACGTGTATTACGACAAAGACGCCGACCTCTCCCTCATCCAGGGCAAACAGGTTGCGATCATCGGTTACGGCTCGCAGGGTCATGCCCATGCCAACAATCTGAAGGAATCGGGTGTGTCCGTGATCGTCGGACTTCGCCAGGGCTCGGCCTCTGCCGCCAAGGCGGCCAATGCCGGGCTTGACGTCCGCTCGATCGAAGAGGCGGTGAAGGGTGCGGACGTGGTCATGATCCTGGCTCCGGACGAGCACCAGGCCGCCCTCTATCGCGAGCAGATCGCACCCAACATCAAGCAGGGCGCGGCGCTTGCCTTCGCCCATGGCTTCAATGTGCACTTCGGCCAGATCACGCCCCGCGAAGATCTCGACGTCATCATGATCGCGCCAAAGGGGCCGGGCCATCTGGTGCGCTCGACCTACACCCAGGGCGGCGGCGTGCCCAGCCTGATCGCGGTCCATCAGGATGCGACCGGCCAGGCCCGCGACATCGCATTGGCTTATGCATCGGCCAATGGCGGCGGGCGTGCCGGCATCATCGAGACCAACTTCCGTGAAGAGTGCGAGACGGATCTGTTCGGCGAGCAGGTCGTCCTTTGCGGCGGGTTGACCTCGCTGATCAAGGCCGGTTTCGAGACCCTCGTCGAGGCCGGTTATGCGCCCGAGATGGCCTACTTCGAGTGTCTCCATGAGGTCAAGCTGATCGTCGACCTCATCTACGAGGGCGGCATCGCCAACATGCGTTACTCGATCTCCAACACGGCCGAGTACGGTGACCTGACGCGCGGTCCACGCATCATCACCGACGAGACCAAAGCGGAGATGAAGCGCATCCTTGGCGAGATCCAAAACGGCCAGTTCGCCAAGGAATTCATCCTCGAAAACCAAGCCGGCGCGGCGTCGATGAAGGCCATGCGTCGTCTCGGCGAAGAGCACCAGATCGAAGAGGTCGGCGAGCGTCTGCGCGACATGATGCCCTGGATCCGCGAGAAGAAACTGGTCGACAAGTCACGCAACTGATCGGTTGTATAGTGGTTAGTGGTTAGTGGTTAGTGGCTAGAAACGATCACGTTACCAGTGACTTAGCGACCGGAAGGCCGATAAGCTGGCGCCTATTGACGATTACCCTGCTCCCTCGCGTGATCCGATCGTGTTCGGATCCCGAGAGGTATGAGGTGATTTCCGGGAAGCATCGACCAAAATGTAGGGGCGACTTCAGTCGCCCGTACATGCAATACAGCCATACGCGGTCGGGATGTGTATTTCAGTGAATTTCCTTAAAGGCCATGCACCCAAAATGCATGGCCTTTTTTATACCCGTTGCTGATGATGCCCTGCATGTCGAGAGACCGTCTCTTGCAGCGTTTATAATAGGCACTCGCTTCGCTTCACGAATGAATTAACCCCGTGCTTTCTCTGAAAGCTCAAGTGCACGGGCTCGACCGCTCATCGCCAATGCATCGTCGCTGCCCACGGGATCCATCCGGGCCTGTCTCGGGAGATAGGTCGCGGGCGACGCCATTCCGAGCATGCATCCATAGAGAAACGACCACCCCGTCATCGCACCGAACAACTGATATGTATACGTCATGATACTGCTCCTATCGAGCGACGCGATCGCAAGGACGTCCTTTCGTCGTTTGCTCTCGGTCGCGATCGGCAGGTCGAGCGGTAGGAGTTGTCCCGTAGATGGGGCGATCGAATCCGACTCCGCTGTTCCTGTCTCCGTGACTAAAGCCTATGTCAGCGAGAGGAATACAATCGCGACCGAGGTCACGTTTTCGATGGGGACTTCCCTGTCGAGCGCGACCTCCAACCGATGCCTATCATCATGAAGGATGGCGCCCGAGTGCAGCTCGCGATGCACCAGGCACTTGTGCGGATGCTCTCTGAGCCGACGGACCCAGGCGGGATAGCGGATGCGCCGGCATCACAGGGAGCAGTCGGACACGCTGTGCTTTGCCCGATCGATCACTTCATGTTGATGGCCAGCGCGCTCTATCCGCCGGTGACCGGCGGGAAGAAACCGACCTCGTCGCCGTCTTTGATCCTTGTGTCCGGCCGAGCAATCTCTTGATTCACTGCCGTCAGAACCGATTCGCCTTCGCCCAAAGTCGTTGACCAGGGCTCGCCGCGGGTGCGCAGGTGTGCCAGCAGACCCGCCACGGAATCGATGTCTTGGGAGACATCCATTTGTTCCCGCGCCAGTCCGAGGCTCTCTCTGAGCCGAGCGAAATACAGGATATCGATCATATTCCCCTCCGATGCTAAACCGCGTCTGGAGCGGCATGCGCGGTTATTGGATTGGATCGGCGACGGCTGAAACCATGCATGCCGGAGCTGACGCGGTTTAGGATGATAAAAACAGGAACTCTAAACTGAGCCTCCCCAAGGCATTTGACCAAGGCAAGGTCGATTCTGCCCCCATCACATCCATGCTCGACCGGACGCGGCTCAGCCGAATATGCCTTGGAACGGGATGAAGTCCACAAGGTCGCCTTTGTGGATGACCTGGTTCTCGGGAATCTCCACCAGACCGTCCGCCCAGGCGACCGAGGAGAGCACGGCGGATGAGCGGCTGGGGAACACCGCAAGCTCCTGCGCGCCGTCATCGCCGATTTGAATGCGCGCCCGGTGAAACTCTCTGCGTTTATCGGGGCGCGGCCAGTCGAAACTCGCACGGAACCGAAGACTCAGGGGACGCAGATCCCCGGTGATACCCTGCTGCCGTCTGATCACCGGGATGCCGAACAGACAGAAGGTGACAAACAGTGAGACCGGGTTGCCCGGATTGCCGATGAAGGGCGTCGTGCCGATCCGACCGAAGGCCAGCGGCTTGCCGGGGCGGATTGCAATGGTCCAGAGCTCAAGCGTGCCGACCCGCTCGAGTGCGGCTTTGATGTGATCCTCTTCGCCGACCGAGACGCCGCCGCTGCCGACGATCAGATCGGCCTGTGCCGCGCCCTGCAGCAACGCCTGCTCGGTAGCCGACAGGGTGTCTTCCACGATCCCCAGATCCACCACTTCGCAGCCGAGCTGCTGCAGCAACCCGAAGAGCAGGAAGCGGTTGGAGTTGTAGATCTGTCCGGGGCCGAGCGGCTCGCCCGGCATCACCAGCTCGTCACCGCTGGAGAAGACGGCGACGCGCAGACGCCGGCGCACGCGGATCCGCGCGGCGCCGACCGAGGCGGCCAGTCCCAGATGCTGGGGCGCAAGACGGGTACCCGCGGCGATGACCTCGGCGCCGGCCCGGATGTCCTCGCCGAGACGGCGGATGTTTGCGTCTGTCTTGCACGCAAGCGGAACCTGGACCCAGTCCCCATCGGCCTCGCAGATTTCCTGGACGACCACGGTGTCGCAGCCTTCCGGCACCGGCGCACCCGTGAAGATCCGCGCTGCCGTGCCGGGTTCGAGCGCGCTCCCGGTCGAGCCGGCGGGGATCCGCTGAGTCACGCGCAGTCGCCCTCCGCCGGTGGCCAAGTCCGTATGGCGGATCGCATAGCCGTCCATCGCGCTGTTGTCCCAAGCGGGGACGTTGATCGCGCTCAGAACCGGTTCGGCCAGGACGCGTCCGAGTCCCTCGGCGATCGAGACGGTTTCGGTCCCGTCGACGGGCTTGACACGCGCGAGCAGGCGTTCGAGCGCCTGCTCTTTGGTCAGCGCCGCGCGCCCGGGCGCGTCACAGCCGCAAGGATCGGTGGTCATGCTCAATGCTCCAGCAAACGCGGAATGAGCTGCGCGAAGTTGCACGGGCGGGTGCGGCTGTCCAACTGCGCCAGCAGGATGCGATCCCAGGCGGTGCGGCAAGCCCCGCTGGAGCCCGGCAGGCAGAAGATAAAGGTCCCGTTGGCAAGTCCTCCGAGCGCGCGTGATTGCAGGGTCGAGGTGCCGATCTCCTGAAGCGAAAAGCTCCGGAACAGCTCGCCGAAACCCTCCAGCGGCTTGTCGAGCAAGGGGGTTACAGCCTCCGGGGTACTGTCCCGCCCGGTCACGCCGGTGCCTCCGGTGCTCAGGATGACCTGAATCTCCGGGTCGGCGATCCACTCGGAGAAGGCCGCGCGCATCCGGTAGATGTCGTCCGGGACGATGCGTTTGGCCATGACGCGGTGTCCGGCCCCCTCGGCGCGCTCCGTCAGCAGGCGCCCCGAGGTGTCGTTGTCCTCTTTACGACTGTCCGAGACGGTCAGGACGGCGATCCGCAGGGGCAGAAAGTCTTGGTCTGTGAAGTGCTCGGGCATGGCATTGTCCTGTGGCTGAGGCGTGCCGCGGTGAGTGACGGCTCAAAAACAAGGTGTACAGAGGCGTGAACGGCATCAGCGGCCTCGCCCAAAAGATCTGCCACCCCAAAACTTCACGAGCTCGTGACAGCCGCTCTGCGGTGTCACGCATGCCACGTGCCGCGATGGCCGGAGTGACGAACCGGAACAAAGGCGCATCAGCCGTAGGTTGGGCAAAGCGCAGCGTGCCCAACCCGCGCCGGCATCACTGGGAGCAGTTGGGCACGCTGCGCTTTGCCCAACCTACATGTTCATATTGATCTTGGATCGTTCCTGAGCGCTCTGTTGCGGTCGTCGTGCATTGTATCCGGATGACGGCCGCAGTCGCGATTCCAGACAGACCGCGGGAAATGAGTCGCGCGACCTTCACCCAAATGCCCCGCTGGCCGAGCCTTGTGAAGACTTTCTGGTGTATTGCTACGTCGAGAGCGAGCCATCGAGCGCCTAGGTGGGCGGGGCTTTGGTCATCCTTTCGTCCAGGCCTCTCGGGTTCCCCAACCGGACGCGAAACTCCGGCCGCACGCCCGGGTACGCCGACTTCAGTCGGCACCCCGGGGAGGCGGACTTCAGTCCGCCGCGCGGGCGCGCTCGGGCGACTGAAGTCGCCCGTCCCCGGGAGCCGGATGAATCCGACGTACCCAGGCCGCGGGCGGAGGCAGCGGGCAGCGGCGTCTCCTCGACAGGCGCACTTGAACTCCCGCGGATCGTCAGGCATCTCGGTACGACCGCAGTTGCCTTTATCGGCGCTGAACGTCGTTTCTTTCATTGCCGCCAATTCGGATGACTCCGCCATGATCAGCACCGGAACCTTGATGCTCTGCAAGGCGCTCCTGACCGCGGGCGCCATCATGGGTTTCCTGCTTCGGGAGCTGTGGTTGTTGCGTCGGATGAAACGGGAGGACGAAGCGCGAAAGGCCGAGGCGGCAGGTGCTGCCCACCCGCATAAGACCCGAGACGACGGCGCGACCGGTGCGACTGGCAGTTGAGGGGAGCGCTCGACATGGCGACATCTCCCGACCCCCGAGACCCGTCCGACGACTTGCGCGAGGGCCTTCGCGCGGCGCTGGCCAATCAGCCTTTGCTCCTGCCGGTCGCAACCTCCAGCCCCGATGAGCGCCGATTGTGGCGTGCCTGCGAGCTTGCGACCTTTGCCGAGTATCGTCTCGGCGGCATCCCGGACCCTTGGTCGCTCTCGGACGAGGCGATCGAAGACTGGAGCCGATTGAGCCTGGCGACGGGCGAAAGGATCGGGGATCCCGCCGACCTGAGTGATTATCTGCCCTACTGGATCATGCTCGATGGCCGCTGTCTGGGCACCCTTGCCGTCGCGCTCCGCGATCCGGGGTGGGGCGATTACTTCATGTGGGTCGCGAGCCTCTACCTGTTTCGGGAGGAGCGGCGTCAAGGCCATGCTGGTCGGGTCATGGACGCGTTGGACGAGATCGCCGGCCGTTTAGGTCTGGGCGGCATCCGGCTCGAGACCGATTGGACCTGGCAGAGTGCGCTGCGCTTCTACCTGCATCGGGGCTTCTGGGTCGCCAACTGGAAGCGCTCGCTGAGCCTGGTGCGCTACCGTGCCGACCCCGTCTACGCGGTCCGCGAGCGCGCACAAGGACTGGATTTCCTGCTGCATCGCGACGACTCAATCGGCGCGGCCCCGGCGTGTTTGATCTCTGCCGGGCGCGACGGTGACCGTCTGATCTGGGAGGACCGGCGCGAGTCCGAATCTGCCGACGACGCGTTCGTCGAACCTCGTGGCAGCGTCGCATCGACCTTCGCCCTCTGCCTCGCCGTCCGGGGATGGCCGCTGATCCGCGGTCCGAACGAATGGGAGCAGCGCCATCGCTGGTGCGATGTCGGCATGCCGGAGGGGCTGGCCGACAAGATCACCGTCTTCGAAGCCTATACCCGCCACTGCCGCTTCCGCGTCGATACACCGCGGATTCCCGGGTTGATCTATCCAGCGTGGGACGAGCTTTGAAGCTCCGTCACCGCGTCGAGGCGTGATCCAACGAGACCGAAAGCTTTCCGTAAACCGTGGGTCCGTCCGACGGCGTGACGGCGCTCGCAATGGGACCCGGACGATTGGTCGAGCAGGCGGACAGCGCGAGCGCGACAACGAGAAGGATAAGGGGAAGAAGAAGGGTCTTCATGGGTGAGTCAACTTCGCCAACGTCTACCTGGCTGGCCTGGATCGTCTGCTCCTCGAGCACTGCAAGGTTCGCGGCCTCGTGCGCTACATGGACGATCTGGTTTGGTGGGGTGACAGCCGCGAGGAGGTGCGCGGCGCCCGCGAGGCGGCGTGCGCTTAGGCGGCCGATACCCTGTCCCTGGAGATGAAGGACCCGATCCAGATCGGGCGCAGTCAACATGGCCTGATGCTCTGCGGCTACCGCGTTCTGCCCGATCGACTCCTTCTCTCGCGTCGCCGCAAGCGGCGTTACGGTGCGTGCCGCCGCGACTGGGAAGACGCCTTCGTTACCGGCGAAATCGGCGCTCTTAGGCTTCAGGCCGGCTACAGCGCCGCTCTCGGGATCACCCTCCATGCCGACGCGGCCGCATGGCGACGGGAGCAGCTTCGGCGGGTTCCGGTTGCCCCCGAGTTGGCGGCGTTGTAACGTCATGGCTCGGAAGACGGTCGGACCGACGCCAACCGTGTCGTTCGCGGCGGATCCTGGAACAACAACGCCCGCAACTGCCGTTCGGCGTACCGCAACAGGAACCACCCCGACAACCGCAACAACAACCTCGGTTTCCGTCCTGCCCGAGCTCACGCACGGAGCGGATGCTCCGCACCTGAACAGACCGTCCTCCGGGGCCGCGTTTTTCGCTGGCCGAAACCCAAAGCCCTCCGGCGTGTCAGTAGCCCGCGCAGAAGCCGGGCGAACCCTCGCCGGCAGGGCGCCCCGTCGCGGTTGAATCGCCAAATGGGCCAAGCCCTGCACATCGATTCCGGTTGGCACCCACTGATCCACGGCTGTCCGCCCGCCTTTGCAACGGAATGGGGCGAGGACCGGTTCGGCATCTTCATCGGCTTTACGCTCGGCGACCTGGTCCAGCGTCTGCGGTGGATCCCGGCCGGCGCCTTTCGTATGGGCTCGCCCGTGGGTGAACCTGGGCGCTTCGACAACGAAGGTCCGCAGCATGACGTTTACATCTCCCGAGGCTTCTGGCTGTTTGACACCCCTTGCACCCAGGCCCTGTGGGCGATCGTGATGGGCGAGAATCCGAGCCGCTTCAAGAGCCCGGATCGCCCGGTCGAGCAAGTCAGTTGGAACCATGCCCAAGACTTTCTGGCCCGTATCAACGCACGCATCCCCGGCCTGGATCTGGTGTTGCCGACGGAGGCGCAGTGGGAGCACGCCTGCCGGGCCGGACCGGATACCGCGATCTACAGCGGTCCGATCGACATCAAGGGCGAAAACAATGCCCCGCCGCTCGATCCCATTGCCTGGTACGGCGGCAATAGCGGCGTGGATTTCGACCTGGATGACGGCTGGGACTCGGCCTTGTGGCGCCAAATGCAATATCCGAATCCCAGGTCCGGCACACGCCCGGTCGGGAAGAAGCAGCCGAACGCTTGGGGGCTCTACGACATGATCGGCAACGTCTGGGAGTGGTGTGACGATGGCGTACGCGACTACGACGCCGATTGGAGGGTCGACCCCGTTGGGCCTGTCGATGCAGCCGGCGCCGCCCGTGTCGTTCGCGGCGGCTCCTGGGGCAGCGGCGCCCGCGACTGCCGTTCGGCGTGCCGCGCCGGGCTCCCCCCCGATGATCGTTACGACCTCCTCGGTTTCCGTCCTGCCCGAGTTCAGGTGTCGTGAGTTCAAGCCGGCTCGGGCCGCGGAGCGTGCGGCTGCGCTGTGGCGCGCCCCGCGGAGCGGGGAGGGGCGCGCCACAGCGCTGCCGTCGCGCGGAGCGGGTTTGTTCATGACTCCGACCACACGGGCGGCTGACTGGAGAGCTAATCAGGGACAGAACACGGTTTCTTGAGACTGAAGAAGCACAGAACGCAGTTTCCCGAGTCAATCAGAAACAACCGTAGTCCGTCCCCGGTTTCCGCTTCTTGTTGCCATCTTGCCAGCAGGAAGGCTCGGCCCTAAGCTGGAGCCTTCCTCGGAGCTCGAGACGACCGGAGCCGATCGATGGCTGAACCGCAACTCTCCGTGCGCAGCGCCAAGGCACGAGAACTGGCCCATCGGCTGGCGCGCTACGAACGCCGCTCGGTGGCCGAAGTGGTCGAACGGGCGCTGGAGATGTACCAGGCACGGCAGCTCGGACACGAGCCTGCACGGGCCTTCTATGAGAGGCTGGCGCGGGATTGCGCGACCGATGTCGATCTAGATGCACTGATCCGCGAGGAACGCAAACCCCATACGGGCATCGACCTGTGATCTTCGCAGACACCAACGTGGTGTCGGAAACGCTGCGCAAGACGCCCGACAAACACGTCCTCGATTGGCTGATCCGTTTCGACGCCGAGTCGCCTTTCCCACCGTGACCATCGCGGAAATCGCCTTCGGCATCCACAAGATCCGCACGGACCAGCGTGCAGCGCGACGGAACCGAGGGCTGGAGGACTGGCGCACCCGATTCGCCGACCGAATCTATCCGTTCACCGAAGCCGCCGCCCTCGCATACGGAAAGATCATGGGCGAAGCGAGCAGGCGAGGCCGTCCTCTGAGCGTACCTGACGGCATGATCGCTGCCATCTCGATCGTGAACCGCAGCGCCCTGGCGACCCGGAACATCGCCGACTTCCGGGCGATCGCCGAGCTTGAACTCTTGAATCCATCGGATTTCCGCTGACCCGGACAGGAACCGCCCGTGCGTCGCCGTGAGGCGGATAGCCGACACCAGTACCAGCTGGTCGCACAGCAAGCTCGGCCGAGCCTGCCAGTCCTCGATTTCGACCCTCAGACCCGGCGCCATGCCAGCGCGGAGCGTCCGACCGGGGCTGCTGCACCGAACGCCAAAATATTGCATTACAAGACCTGACCCCATCGCCCCCGACCGAGAGCGGGTTCAACAGCTTCAAGAACGAGCGGGTCTTCGCAGAGCGCTTCGCCACCCGCGACGCCATGAAGGCCACCGCCTTCGAGTACGTCGAGGTGTTCTACAATCGCAAGCGTCTGCATTCCACCCTCGGTTACACTTCCCCGGCACTGTTTCTGAACGACTGGATCAACACTCGGGAGGGAGAAGAACAGGTCGCATGAACCCCTGCCCTTGGAAGACGAAAAACCGAGGGAAGCTCAGTGCGATATCAATGGCGTTAAACCACTGCTATAGAAACGAGAAAACAGAGAACACATCGATGAAAATAGCAACCGTCGCCAATGCTAAATAAAACGGGTAATCCCCCGGCTTTGCCGGGGTGACAGTAGCAGTTTGACATTTCCGGGAGTCCATCGGGGACACTCCGCAGCGTGAGCCGCCAAGCACACGCTTGTGGAGAGTCCCGATGGACGATTTCGAGAGCCTAAGTCACTCCAAATGGGAGTGCAAATATCATGTTGTTTTCATCCCGAAATATCGCCGCCGCGTGCTCTATGGGCAACTGCGGTCACACCTCGGGGAAGTCTTTCACCGGTTAGCCCGGCAAAAGGAAAGCCGGATCGAAGAGGGGCATCTGATGTCGGATCATGTTCACATGCTCATTTCGATTCCGCCGAAGTATGCCGTGTGCCAGGTGATCGGCTTCATCAAGGGCAAAAGCGCGATCCATCTGGCGCGCGTCTACGGCGAGCGCCAGCGCAACTTTACGGGGCAGCACTTCTGGGCTCGGGGATACTTTGTCTCGACCGTCGGTCGGGATGAAGCGACGATCCGAGAGTACATCCAGCACCAAGAGAGCGAAGACCAGCGCCTGGATCAGCTCAAACTGTGGCGCTGATTTGCCGCCTTTAGGCGGCCCAAGAACCGTGGGGCCGCGTTAGCGACCCCTTTGCCGCTTTGAGCGGCTCACGAATTCAAAGCCCCCGGCTTTGCCGGGGGATGGTTACTCCCACCTCTCGTCCCTACTCGCGGAGGTGGAGGCGGGAGAGGAAGTCGTCATCACCCGCTGTGGGCGGCCAATCGCGCGACTGGTTCCCGAACCAGGGACAGCCTGCAATTGGGATGAGCTGGAGGCTTGGGTGGCATCCGGACCTCCGGCGCCGGGCGCAACGGTCGCGCAGTTGCGTGAGCAAGACCTTCTGTGATCTATCTCGATACCTCGGTGCTAGGTGCGATCTTTTTCCGCGAGCCCAACGCGGCCTTGGTCTTCGGCCAAGTCAAGGCGGTGCGCTCTCGCGGACTGGTCATTTCGGCTTGGACGTTGACGGAGATGGCGAGCGTAGGGGCCATCAAAGAGCGGACGGGCGCAATTGATCACACAATCCGGCAGCAGGCGCTAGCGACGTTCCACTGCTTCGCTTTGTTCAATTTGACATTGATCGAGATCGAGCCAGCCGATTTCAGGTCGGCGGCGGTGCTGATCGAGATGCCAGGAGGACTGAGAGCTGGCGACGCGCTGCATCTGGCGCTGGCGAAACGACTCTCCATAGACCTGGCGACCTTGGACCGTCGGCTTGCGGATGCCGCCCCGGCGTGCGGTGTCCCGCTACTCCCCGTCGGTTGATCGAGACAGGAGTGAGGCAGCATGTTTGATAAAGATCTACAGGTTCAACACCCCAGCTTCGGCACGGGCACGGTCATCCTAGACCAGGGCGAGACCGTCATCGTCCGCTTCGGCGACCGGATCGAGTCCTGCGAGACGGCGGCGCTCACCCGGCGCATTGCGCTCGCCGAGGCGGTCCGGCTGGGCCATTGGTCGCCGACACTGGATGTGACACTCAAGGCCCAGGCGGCGGCAATCCGCTCGCTCAACGATGCCTGGGGGTGTTCTCGCGCTCGCGTATCGATCTCTTGCCCCATCAACTCTGGGTCTGTCATCGCGCCTTGCAGCAGTGGCCGATTCGGCTCTTGATCGCCGACGACGTGGGTTTGGGTAAAACCATCGAGGCGGGCCTGATCCTCTGGCCCCTGCTCTCCAGCGTTAAGGTCCGGCGACTCCTGATACTCACCCCCGCGTCTTTGGTCGAACAATGGCAGTACCGGCTGCGGACCCTGTTCGATATCCGGATGTCCATGTACCGTCCTGAGGTGGATACGCCCAAGGCCGGTTTCTGGAGCACCCACAATCAGGTCGTCGCGTCACTGCCGACTTTGCGCACTGATCGCAAGGGCCGTCACGAGCGTCTGTTGGACGCGCCGCGTTGGGACATGCTGGACGCTGGGATGCCGGTTTGTAGAGCGGTTGGTGACCGAGGATCGGGTTGAGTCCTGCCTATTTTTTACGGGAACCCCGCACGGCGGCAAGCCCTATGGCTTTTGGTCCCTGATGGCCCTGTTGCAGCCGGAGCTATTCAGTCCGCGCCGGCCGGAGTCCGAGCAATTGCCGTTGCTGCGTCCCTTCCTGATCCGCAACTTCAAACAGAAGGTGACGGATATGGCCGGCAAGCGCCTGTTCCAGCCCGTCGTCAATTATCCCGAGACATATTCCTATAGCGCGGCGGAAGCGGACTTCTACCAAACCCTCACCCGCTTCATTATGGCCGGTAACGCCTATGCCTCCGGTCTGCCATCTGGTCAGGAGACGGTGCTGACGGGGAACCGGGAGACGACTGCCGCGGCATTCAATCAGGGGCGTATCCGCTTTCTGGTGTCCACCGAGGCGGCCACGACGCCATCTCCACTCTGTCGGACCTAGTCGGTCATTGCCAGAGCTTCGACCTCTCCCAACTCGCCGATGTGCCACGTAAAGACCTGCCGGATCTGGTTCCGTTCTTTTTCATGGATGCGGTCACGAGCCAGAGCGGACAGGTCCGTCAGGTCATTGCCGGCGTCACGGCCAATAGCGCCGGTGACTTGGCGCTTATCCGCGACGAGGAGGTGTTGGACCTCCTCAATCAACGCAAAGGCTCGGTGACAGACCTGGATGCTGTTCCGACAAGCATGTCTCAGGAGCGGTTGCGCTGCTGGCTTGACGATGCGCGGCAGTATGCTCGTGAAGCTGTCGATTCTCTAAGACTACCCTTTCGCAAGCCATTGCTGATCGACTTGGCCTTATTCTGGCCGGAGAACGTGGACAGTCAGTAGGTGTCCGGTATCGGATCGATTTGCGACACAGTAGCCTAGGATTCCACGGGCCGTTTCGGGTCGTGACTTGTTGCTCGTTGAAGCGCGAACGACTTTCCGCTGCATGGCTCGGCAGCGAGCAAGGCGGTCGCGCCGAGCTCTGGTTGAGCCAGCAAATGGCTTACGACGTCTGGCAGGCACGGCAGAAGCCACGACCGGAAATCCAACGGCTTGCCGCGAAGTAGGTCGCGGCGAAGCGCGCATGCGTTGGCGGAGCCGCCATCCGCTACCCTCCGTACTGGCTGGCAAGGCCGCTGAGGGTCATGTTTTCCGCGATGGCGTCGTGTGGGATCAGCAGGTACCGCCAGGGTTTCCCGCCATGTGAGAGCGCGTGGACGGAGGCATTGGCGCACCAACCGACCGCAGCCTCTTTCTTGGCGAGCACCGAGGGATCCGCCATCTCTTTGCGCATCTTCGGCTCCAGCATGTAGACGGCTGCGCTCGTTTCGGCGACGAAGTCGGGCTGGTACTCGCGATGGTCGGCACCGTCGCGGTAATAGATCTGGAACTGTCCGCGGGCCGGCCTGAACCACTTGGCCGCCTCACGTTCCAGGATCACGGCCAGCTTGCGTTCGGCGTCGGACTCGAACTTCTGGACCGGATAGAGGCAGCGTTCAAAGCCGCCAAACAGGTAACGGCCCATGTTGCTCTTATCCGCGGGCGAGACGCGGTAGTTCGCGGGCGGCTCCTTGACCGAGGTGCTGTAGGCGCTCGGTTTCAGCTCGCTGAAGCCCTTGCTGATCTTGACCTCGTAACCCCCGTCGGTCTCCTCGAACCAATGCTGTTGCATCTGGGCATGAATGAAGTTGGCGATGGGCTGCTGGTAGCAGCGCAGGACCTTGCGTGTATCGTCTTCGGCGAGATAGCTCAGAAAGTGTTGGACGGTCTGCCCGGCCAGATCATAGAGAAGGTCGGCGTGGTCATCGTAGGAGATGTCGTCAAAGTCGATGAGGCCGCTGACCAGGTAGTCCTCCAACCGGGCTTCCTCGAAACCTCCCTGCCCCAGTGTCACGACGTCGCGTTGCCCGGTGCGCAGGTGCTGGACCCATAACTCGTCGGAGACCGGCGCGTATCGCAAGGTCGCCAGCTCCAGCGTGAAGGGTTTGAATCCCGAGCGGACATCGCCTTTGGGAACGACCAGGATGCGCGGGATATCGATGGTCTGCCGTGCGACCAGGTCGACGGTCTTGGCGACGACGGCAGCAATGTCCGGCTCCTCGGCGAGTCCCTCGAGACCCAACTGCACCGGGGTGCGCTGCTCCTCTACCGCCTGAACAATCGCGGCCTGGACCTCGGGTGCCCTCAGATGCTCGACCGTCGGCACGGTTTGCGCGTCGCTACTCAGCCGCTTGATCGCGGCGTAGGCCAGTTGAGCAATGGCCTGTTCCTCGGGTTTATCGAAGGCTGGGGGTTGGTCGTCGCCGGCGACCAGGGTGCCGCTGGTCGGTGTCGCGGGCTTGAAACCAAGTCGGCTCGCCAACTGGGACTGGGAGACGACCGTGGCGGTCTTCTGCCCGAGCTGGTCCATGTCCAGCACGACCGTCCGGAGCTGTATCGCCGACCCCGGCCGCTTGGCCTCGTCCACGATCTCCTGAAAACGGTCATGGGCGACGATGTTCAGGCGATCCACGGCGGTCACACCGGTGCGCACGCCGTAAGGCAGGCGCAAACCGCGCCCGATGGACTGCTCGATCAGGACGCGCGCATTGGCCGCGCGCAGGGGCACGATGGTGTAGAGGTTGGTGACGTCCCAACCCTCCTTGAGCATGTTCACGTGGATCACGATCTCGGTCGGCTCCTCGGTGTGCTCGACCTTGAGCAAGCGCGTGATCATGGCCTCTTCCTCGGCCCCGCTCTTGCTCGAATCCACCTGAATGACCTTGTCCTTGTAACGCCCCTCGAAGAAGGCATCGGATTGGATCAGCGCCAGCAGCTCGCCCGCATGGGTGGTGTCGCGGGCGATGACCAATACGAAGGGCTTGACGATGGGCTTGTCGGATGCGCGCGCATAGGTCTCCAGCTCGACCTTGACACCCTCGTGCAAGCGCACCCCGTCTTCGAGCTTGAGGCGCTCGATCTCGGAGGCGGACATGCCGCTGGGGTCGAAGTCCTTGCGTGTGACAACCGCCGGCTCCTTCACGAAGCCGTCGGCCATCGCGCGAGCCAGCGGGTAGTCGAGGATCACGTTCTTGAAGGCGACGGCGCCCCGGCTGGTCTCGACATAGGGCGTGGCCGTCAGCTCAAGCCCGAGGATAGGACGAAGCTCGTTGATCGCCCGAATCCCCGCGCTCGCGCGGTAGCGGTGCGACTCGTCCATCAGGAGCACCAGATCCGGCAGTCCGGCCAGATAGTCGAAGTAGCTGGTGCCGATGTACTCCGACAGCCGCTTGATGCGTGGCGCTTTGCCTCCGCGTACCTCCGAGTTGATCTTGGAGATGTTGAAGATGTTGATCCGCACCATCCCGAACAGGCCGCCCCCGGTAACGTTCTGTTGCTCGTAGTTGTCGCCGGTGATGACCATGGGCGTGTTGGTCGCGAACTCGGCGATACCCCGGAAGACATACTTCGGCGTGTTCGGCGTAAAGTCCGTGATCAGCTTATTGTAGATGGTCAGGTTAGGCGCCAGCACGAAGAAGTTGTCGATGCCGTGGGCCTGATGCAGGTAGCTGATGAAGGCACCCATGAGCCGGGTCTTGCCCACGCCGGTCGCGAGCGCGAAACACAGCGAAGGGAAATCCCGCTCGAAATCCGAGACCGAAGGGAACTCCCCGCGGATGATGTCCAGCACGGCGGCGACGTCGGGCGCCTTGCCGGGCGGCGTGATGTCCATGATCCGATGCAGGATCTCCAGCGCTCGGCGCTGGGGCGGGCGCAGGCTTAGCCGGCCGGCGATGGCATTGACGTGGCGATTCATTTGAGAGCATCCCTGTTTGATGTCGTCACTGGTCGCCGCCGTTCAGTTTCGTACGCAGACTACGCGCAGATGACTCAATATCCGGGACCTTGTGCAGTACGACATCCCAGACGACATACAGGCTCAAACCGAAATAGTGATGGGCGACCACGTTGCGAAACCCTGTCGCCTTCGACCATTCAACGTCCGGCATCATCGCCTTGGCCTCCGCGGGCAGGGATTTCGCCGCCTCGCCGATAATCTCCAGATTACGGAGGACGGCATCGACAACCATCTCGTTGTCGCGAAATTCCTCGAAGGTCATGCCTTGGGTATAACGGAGAACCTTTTCCGCGGCGTCGAGGATATCGTCAAGGAAGAAGGTCCAATCACGCGACATGGATCAAATCCTTTTCGATCAGCGGGCGCATCCTTGGTTTGATGGCATCCGGGGTGGCCAAGTCTACCTTAGTGACAAACAGTGCCTCCAGGAAGTCCTTCAAGCCGATGTACCCGTCGAAAGTGGGTGGTCCTTCGAATTCCACCAGCACATCGATATCGCTGCCCTCGTGGAGTTGATCGCGTGCCGCAGAGCCGAACAGGGACAGGTGCTTAACAGCAAAGCGCCGTTGCATTTCATCCAGATGCTGGTTCAATTTCTCCAATACCTGCGCTCTATTCATGTCTGACCCTCCTTTTCAAAGTCGTCGGATAGGTGCCCCGGCTGCGGCAATCCACTCACGCACGCGCCAACTCCCGATCCAGGTCATCAAAATCGACTTGAAACGATTCCTTCGCTGGCTTCTCCTCTGGTGAGGCGCTTCGAGGGTGCTGCGGATCATGGCTCTTCGTCCCTCAGGATCGTCGTCGTTGCGCTATACCGTCAGCCAGGCCGGCGCCGGATTCAACACGCGCCGCGTGTTGAATCCGCTCATCAGTGACGGGTAAGCGACATAGAAGGCCCACGTAGACTGCAACGCCCGGACCGAAAAACCGCTGACGAGCACCTTGATCAGTTGTTTGGACAATGTCTTAAGCAATTCGCCGCCGTACTCGGCTCGGGCGAAGCCAACTTGCTCCGTTTCGACGATTTGCTGGCCGATCAGCCAATTCGCCTGCAACAAAGCGGAGCTGACCGACCTTGCAGCCTGGATGCGGGCCGTCCTCCAAATTTCGCGAATCCGGGTCAGCAGGGGGCTGACAATCGCCGCCGCTTCGGACATCTGCGCACCCCTCTTGCGGCTCACGGCGCTTCCTCCTCGCCGAACAAGTCCATCTGACCCCGTGGCAAGGGTGCGCTCGGAAGATTCTCGACCCGAAGCGAGTAATCGTCGCGGCCCCACTCGCAGCGCGAGAGGACCTGTCGGGGAATCTTTTTGACCGTGAGATTGGAGTAGAGGTCAGCTCGGGCGCGGAAGGCGGTGCAAAGCACCAGGAGGCTACGCTCGGGTCCGACCTCGTCGCTCAGTTGCTCAAGCTGCTCATGGCTCAGGTTGGCAGTGGTGATGTAGATGAAGTCACTCTCGGTGGAGTAGCCGTGCTGCCAGTACAGCGTGTCCGACGGAGCGTAGATAAAGCCCTCCAGCTTGCACAGGGCCTCGGCGAGCATGGCGGCGTTGTAGTCGCGGTTGATCACCCAGTTGCCCCAGGTGTCCTTCTCCAGCAGCGAAGGCGCAATCCGGTAGTAGCGGAAACCGCCACCGCCTTTCCAGTCGGCTGCCTTGCTGATGCCGCCGGGGTCTTCGCTGTCGATGACCTTCTTCAGACGCGGGATGATGTGGGTGTGGCAGTGCTCGCCAAGCTCCACCATGATCCAGCGGCGGCCCATCTTGTGGGCGACTGCACCGGTGGTTCCCGAGCCGGCGAAGGAGTCGAGGACAAGATCGCCAGGATTGGTGGCAATGCTCAAAACGCGCTCAATGAGACGCTCAGGCTTGGGTGTTCCGAAGGACTCATCACCCGGAAACAACGCCCTCATCTCGTTCTTTGAAGTGCGATTGCTTCCGACATCATTCTTCGACCACATAGTCCGAGGCACAAGGTCGCCAACCTCAGAAAGATATCTTTTAATGCTGGGTCGCGCATTTCGTTTTGGTCCCCACCAAATCCGGCCGTCTAAATCCAACTCCTTAAGTTTGTCTTCCGAGATTCGCCAGAAACGGCCTGGAGGAGGAGAGAAACTGCGACCCGTAGGGCCTGTGATAGAGTACTGACCTCGAGAATAGGGTTTATTGGCATATGGATCGCCGGGCAACCATGCGCCCCGCGGGTCATCATCAGGATTGCTGTATATGGAATTAGACTCACTGGTGCGTGCTAAGCGCCGAGGTGTCCAGTCAGGGTTCCTTGAAAACACTAATAAATGGTCGTGATCAGTTGAGAATTGGCGCGCGGAGTTTCTGGGAGAATCAGCTTTCTCCCAAATAATATTAGCAATGAAGCTTGCGCGCCCAAATAACTCATCGCAAAGCACCTTTAGGTAGTGCGCTTCGTTGTCATCAATCGTGACCCAGAACGAGCCATCCTCCGACAACAACCGTCGAATGATCTCAAGCCGATCCCGCATCAACGAGAGCCAAATGGAATGTTCCACCCCGTCATCGTAATGGGTGAAGGCACTACCGGTGTTGTAAGGCGGGTCGATGAAGACACACTTCACCTTGCCCGCGAACTCCGCCTCCAGTGCCTTGAGAGCCAGCAGGTTGTCGCCGAAGATCAGCCGGTTGTCGAAGAGGTCCTGATCCGTCACGCGATGCTTGGAGTGGTAAGACCGCGCCGGATCCTCCAGTAGAATCCGCGGCTCCAGGCGCGGTCGGTTCTCCTTACCGATCCAGGTCAACTCCAGTTTTCTCGGATCAGCCATCAGAACGACCACCCTTGCTGATGGATGAAAGCCTCAAGGGCGACTTGCCGACTCGCCCTTCGTCGAGAAACCGCCGGAGTATGGCTTCCCGACTCACGCCATAACGGGCTGCAAGCTCGGAGAAGCGCACATCCGTCATCGGGTCCAGGTCAGCAGGCAAATGCCTCGTCTGAGCCGCGAAATCCCGGGTCGGGATCAATACCTCGGCCGCAATGGCATTGCAGAAACGCTCAATCCGTTGTTCTCTCTTGGGTAACGCGTCGATGTAACCCGTATCCAGCTTGCTCAATCCATTCATGCTCAAGAGGAGGTGCGCGAGCTCATGCAGCAGACTAAAGATCTGGCGCGTCTTGGTGGTGCTGTTGTTCAAATAAATCAGCGGCAGGACGTCATCGGCCAGACAGAAGCCGGAAATCTCCTTCTGCTTGAATGCCGCTTTGAACACGAAGACACCCGCATCCTCGATCGCCTTGCGCCACCCCTTGAGTGCCGAATCATCGCTGGCCCAGCGGATTTGCTTCTCGAGCGTGATTCCAAGGTGTTGGCGAATGCGCTCCGCTTGCTCTGCGACTGGCTGCGAGGTGGACAGGGACATGCTCTTCCAGATGAGATGCTCGGCGGGGTTGTGGCCGTCGTAGAGATCCCTTAAGGCAAGCTGATAGGCATGAGCGCGCCGGATATGCAGGTAAGTATCCCGCGCGAGGGTCTGCATGTCCGCGTCCGGGAGGGTTCGGAATTCGCGCTGCGGTAGCTGCTCCTCCGGCGGGCTCGGAAGAAAGAAGACCGCCAGCGGACGTTTGTAAACCTGATACGCCAACGTCTCCAGTTGCGGGTAGGTCGGTGCCTTGGTGCCGGCCTCCCATGCCGCAACCTCTTCGGGATCGCGTTTGAGCAGGGCTGCCACGTCGGTGACGCTCAACCCGACCGAGACCCTCGCCCAACGAAAAATCTCCGGCTGCACGCCGGTGACAGGCTCATATCGCATTCGTATCTTCCATCGATGCGCGCGTTGCGCTCGGAGATGCCGCGTTCAATCGTGCCATGTTGTTCGGCAATCTGCACAGCGAGCTGTTCCTGCCGCGCACCCGGTCCAGCGTCGGGTGCGAGTGGCGAGACCTTGCCGGGCAACGTCATCAGACGGGCAGCAGTCTCGGGATCAAGCGTCTCGCCCTGATCCGTCACGGCGGCGAAGATCAGATGATCCTCTGATTGCTCCAAGGATTCCACGCTGAAGGTGCAGAGTGTGAGCCAGCCGGAGCGACCGATCAGCAGCTCGACACGGCTGATCTTACCGGGATGTTTGGCGTAGGCCGGTAGGGTGGACGAGCGAGAGCGAAGTCCACCGAACCCCGCGCGGGCGCTGGTGGACTGCGCTACGCTTGTTCACCCTACGGCGCGAAGTGATCGACCTGGCCGGCATGGGATGCTTGACTGAGCTCCTTGACCAGCGGCGCGGAAACGCGCTCACCTCATCGGAGTCTTCGGGTCGCACACACCAAAGCCGCCGTGCTCGACCGCTCGGTTGCGGTTGATCCATCACCTCTTTGGCCTCGACAATCCACCTCACCGGCATCGACCGATCCAATGGCCTATGGCACTCACGATTCATCGGAAACTCGCCTCCATCGTCGAGGAGATCGATCGCGAAGGCTTCGCGGAGCTTGTCCGGCTGTCCGTGCTGAAGAAGTGGTTCGACAAGCCCGGACGACTGACCGCCTTCGCACTCTGGATTGCCGAGCAGGCGACAACCGGGGAAGCACCGGTATCCGAGCCGGAGGCCTCGTTATTGGCGCAAGTGCGCGCACTGCTTGCGGACCTGCCGGCGCGCGGCGATCTGAACCCACGGGCGATGCGGGAGCTTCGGGCACGGCTCGAGGCATTCCAACCCGACTACCGAAGTCTCAATTGGGGCCGGGTTCGCCTGGTCAACTCGCACGCGCTGATGCTGATCGAAGATGCGTTCGGGATCTGCCTCCGGCATCAGGACGACCCCCGCTTCGGCTACAAGCTTGCGGCTGACTACTGCGGGCACTACAACTCGAGGTACGGCAGAAACCTTAACGGCCCGTCGCGTGACCGCGTCCAGGAGATTGCCGTGTTCGTCGCCCGACGGGAAGCGGATGAAATCGCTTTCCCGCATGGGATTTCGGTGCTCGGCGAGCCCTAGAAACAGCGAGCTCGAAAGGAGTCAGAGCCCTCTGTCGATCGCCAAGACCCTACGAAACGCATCGGCGCATCGTTGACCAACATGAGCCGGGGCTTGCCCACGCCGGTCGTGAGCGCGAAATACAGCTAGGCGAAGTCTCTCGTCCCGGTGTTGATTACACGGGAAAACAGAAAATCCTGGCGAGATCGGTTCCGCCCTGTGTTCGAGCTTCCCGGACCTTGACACGCCCCAAGGAGCGACCTAGCTAGTTTCCCGGTACCAAAACCTGTACAGCGCTCCCCCCGATGACCACCACGGACGCTCGCGCCACCCTCTTCGACCTGCTACGCGACACCAACGAGCGCCATGAGATCCATCATGTCCGTCATCGCAACGGCGACGCGGTGCTCCAAGCTCAGTGCGAAGTTGCGTGCAAAGCTCATGGGCATCGCCCGTTATCGCATCGCGGTCGATCCGCACTCCGGAAAGTCCTTGGCCGGACCGCTCAAGGGCTACGATTCGGCCCGATTGAGCTACCAGGATCGTATCCTTATACAGCATCCAGGACGATGAGCTCGTCGTCATCGTCGTGCGCGCCCGAACTCAATACGGCGACTGACCCTCGTCTGGCGGGTGATCGCGAAGCCGCTTTGTTCGTAGGCCGCATCGTTTGGATAGATGCCGGTCATCGCGGACAGCGTGGAATTCAGCCCGGTGATCTCTCCGCGGGCGATGCGCTCCGCAACAGCGTTGTAGGTGCGCTCCTGTTCGGCCGGGCTGTAGCCGCAGATGACGTTGTAGCGTAGCGAGATGACGACGCCGGCGCGCAGCAGACCCGCGAATTCGGTCTCCGCAAACCGGCGTTATCCGCAGATCTCCTTGAGGCAAATCAATCGGCGGGTTTCGGTTGATGCCCGATCAGCGGTGCGTGCACAGGGCGGGGCGCCGTGCCGTCCATCCCGAGCACCTGTCCGAGGAGCTGTTTCGAGCGTTCGGCGATCAAGGCCGGGGAGAGGCGCCGCTCCGCGAACAAGAGCTCTCGAGTAGCCCGACGATCCTGGTAGAGGATCTGCTCGGGTGTCGGACTGAAGGGCCGCTCCAGGCTGATTCGGGCGATGCGTCCGAGATTCACGCCGCGACCGTCGTCGAGCAGGATCAGGTGCGGTGCGAGACCCCGAGCCGGATCAGGTCGAGGAAACTCCAGGACGTCGAGCAGAATGAAGGGCTGTCCGGTCTGGCGAATCCCAAGCTGGATCTCGGTCGGCTCGAGCTCGACGAGATAGACGGTCCCGCCCACGGCCTCGCGCAGTCGCTCGACCTGACGGGCATAGTCGCCGCTCGGCCAGAGTCGATCGTCGTCGTCGCTCCTCTCATGTCCCGTCTGCTCGAAACGGGGTTCATCCGTGTCCATCGATAGCCTCGCTGCCACCCGTCTGTGTTGAATGCGATGCCGACAGAATGGCCCGCGTTCGGGAGCGCGTAAAGACGGCCGGAGCAGGGGATGCCGTGGGACGCTCCCGTCGGGCGCTTCGGCGACGGTTCGACGCGAGCCATCGGGATCTCGATTTCCTGCTCGGTTTGATATTTTGGCCGGTCAGTACACAGCCTATCTGCAGCGGCAGGTCGACAAGTACATCGACAAGACGCGTGTGCGTGACCCGTCGGATCCGGATGACGAGGAGCTGCTCGCGGCCTTCACCGCCGAGGAGCTGCGTGACATCTTCGCCTACATCTCGATCCTCGACGATTGATCGTCGAAGACCTGCTCCGGATTCGAGTCCGAGGACATCCAAATGCCGTTCGGCCGACGCATCTTGCGCGAGAAGAAGACCATCAGCGCCCTGATGCGAGAGCGGGTGCGCGATGTCATGTTCATGTTGTTCTTGAATCGTTCCTAAGCTCCGTCCGGCGCCTCAGTTGAAGAAAACGACCCGTGGTCAGTCAAGCAAGGCCCGGTCCGACACGACGCCCGAGTGATTCGTGACGATTCAGAAGCAAGGTGAACACATGATGACCGCGTAGGATGGGTAGAGCGTCTGCGAAACCCATCCTCCAAACCGCCGCGTTGCCGGGTTTGGGTCCGATGCCCTTGGCGCAGGCTGGATAGGTTCCGCTGACGCTCTACCCACCATGTTCGGTCATTTTTGAGTCGCTCCCAAGCGATGCCCCCGAGGCCGCGTCGGCCCGGGCGCCCGTCCGGCCGGGGCGCGACCAGCATCGGCGCATGAACCCCGAGAAAGAGCCCGAACGCGAGGATCCAGCAGATCCCGGCGCTCATCAGCCAAGCGTGATAGCCGGCCGGGTAGACCAAGGGCGCTAAACCGCGCAGTGCGGCTGCGCAGTTGATCAGGACGAAGGCGACGATGGTCAGTCCGCTTGCCTGCATCGCACGACCCGTATGACCGACCGCGACCCGCGCCATCATCCCGAGCCAGACCAGGACAGACAGCACGGCGGCGATCCCTGCGGCCAGAAAAAACGGCCGGAAGCCGAGCGCAAGGACAGCGACGCCCCGTTTCCTGTTGGTGCCTGACTCGATGCGCATAGGGGTGTCTTCCGCTGGTTGGTGGAGGCGAGCCCGAGACTGCTCGTTGACGCTAACGACGGCGTGGATACATGGCCTTGACGTGAATCAAGGCGCCGCCCCCAGCCGCTTGCCAGCGATCAGTTGACGCCGGCACCCCGGTTTCAGCTCGAGATGACTCTCACGGAGACGCGAAGGGCACGGAGAATCCGAGATCTTTCCGGCGTGCGCTCCGTGTTTCCGCGTCTCCGTGTCTCCGTGAGAGACTTTAGGCGATTTCCGTAAACTTCCATACCCGTAGGTTGTGCTGACGATAGGAAGCACAACTTGCGCCCACGGTTGGTTGTGCCTCGCACGGCTCGGCACAACCTACGCCCTTGGCATGAAGGTTTCCGGAATTCGCCTTAGAATCCGATAGGTGCTCAGCCCCGTGGCTGAAGCAACCCCGACTGCGTCCGGGTGTCCGCTCTGGATCGGCAGCGGTCGTTTGCGCTCTAATCCGCACATGAACGACACCACTCCCGATCAAGCTCCCGAGGAGCCTCGGCCCGAACCCGAGATGCCCGCGCGAGCCCTCCTCGAGCGCATCCCCCAAAACCCCGGCGTCTATCGCATGCTCGATGCCGAGGCCACCGTCCTCTATGTCGGCAAGGCGAAGAACCTCAAACGCCGGGTGTCGAGCTATTTCAGCCGGGCCCTGACGCGCCGCCTGCAGGTGATGGTGAGTCAGATCGCCGACATCGAGGTGACGGTGACCCGCACCGAGGGCGAGGCGCTGTTGCTCGAGAGCAACCTCATCAAATCACTGCGCCCGCGCTTCAACGTCCTGCTGCGCGACGACAAGAGCTATCCCTTCATCTATCTCAGCACGCAGGACGACTTTCCGAGACTCGCGTTTTATCGGGGGCCGCGTCAATCCAAAGGGCGCCTCTTCGGCCCCTATCCGAGCGCCTGGGCCGTGCGCGAGACGCTCCAGCTTCTGCAGAAGCTGTTCCCGGTGCGCCAGTGCGAAGACAGCTTCTTCAACAACCGCTCCCGACCCTGTCTGCAGTATCAGATCAAACGCTGTAGCGGCCCCTGTGTCGAACTCGTCAGCCCCGAGGCGTACGCCGAGGACGTCGCCCACACCATCCAGTTCCTCGACGGGCGCGCCGAAGAGGTGATCGCGGATCTGGGTCGCGGCATGGAGCAGGCCGCCGCAGCGCTCGAATTCGAGCGCGCCGCCGTTCTGCGCGATCAGATCGCGACCCTGAGTCGGATCCAGCAGCGCCAGTACGTGAGCGGGGAGGGCGGCGACCTCGACATCATTGCCTGTGCTCAGGAGGGCGGGACGAGCTGCGTGCAGGTCTTCTTCATCCGCGCCGGGCGCAACCTCGGCAACAAGGCGTTCTTTCCGAAGGCCCCCGACGACACGGACGACGCAACCCTCCTGGCCGGGTTCTTGGCCCAGTTCTATGCCGACAAGCAGATCCCGCCCGAGCTGGTCGTCAGCGTCGAGCCGGAGGAGCGCGCGCTCCTGGAGACGGCGCTCTCGCAACGCGCCGAGCGGCGTGTGCACATCAAGTGGCGGGTGCGCGCCGAGCGTGCCCGCTGGCTCGAGATGGCCCGCGGCAACGCCGAGGTCGCGCTAAAATCCAGGCTCGGCAGCCAGGCCGGGTATGGGCGCCGCATCGAGGCGCTGCGCGATGCGCTGGATCTTCCCGAGCGGCCCCAGCGCATGGAGTGCTTCGACATCAGTCACACCCAAGGCGAGCGCACCGTCGCCTCCTGCGTGGTCTTCGACGGCGAGGGGCCGCGCAAGTCGGATTACCGCCGCTTCAACATCGAGGGCATCACCCCGGGCGACGACTATGCGGCCCTGCATCAGGCCCTGACCCGGCGCTACACCCGGGTCAAGCAGGGCGAGTATCCGATCCCGGACATCCTCTTCATCGACGGCGGACGGGGACAGATCCGCTCGGTCGGCGATGCGCTCCAAGAGCTCGGCATCGCCGGCGTGCAGCTGGTGGGGATTTCGAAGGGGCCGGATCGGCGTCCGGGCACCGAGCTGCTTTGGTTGTTGGACGTCGAGTCGCCGCTTATACTGCCGAGCGATTCCCCCGCCATGCATCTGGTTGAGCAGATCCGCGACGAGGCCCATCGCTTCGCCATCACCGGTCATCGCCAGCGCCGTGCCAAGGCACGCACCACGTCTACGCTGGAAGGGCTCGCCGGGATCGGGCCGCGTCGCCGCCAACGTCTTCTGAAGCAGTTCGGCGGCATCCGCGGCCTGGCCCGTGCAGGGGTCGAGGACATTGCCTGCGTCGACGGCATCGGCCGACAGTTGGCACAACAGATCTACGATGCCTTTCACGAGGAGGCCGCGGGGCCCTGACGTATGTGGAATATCCCCAACCTTCTGACGATGCTCAGGATTGTCTTGATCCCGGTGTTCGTCGTCGTCTTCTATGTCGAGGCACCTTGGGCGCCCTATGTGGCTGCGGCGATCTTCGGCGCCGCAGCCTTGACGGACTGGTTGGACGGTTATCTCGCGCGGCTCTGGGAGCAGACCTCGCCGCTCGGCGCCTTCCTCGATCCGGTCGCCGACAAGCTGATGGTCGCGGTCGCGCTGGTGTTGCTGGTCCAATACGACCCGCGCACCCTCTTGGCGCTCCCGGCGATCGTGATCATCGGACGCGAGATCACGGTCTCGGCACTGCGCGAATGGATGGCCGAGATCGGCGCGCGTGCCAAGGTCGCCGTCTCCATGACCGGCAAGATCAAGACCACGGCCCAGATGATCTCGATCGTGCTCATGATCCTGCGCGATACCGTCTTCGGACCCTGGGTCTACGGGTTGGGTGTCGTTTTGCTCTACGTCGCCGCCGTCCTGACGCTTTGGTCGATGGTGCTCTATCTGCGCGCGGCTTGGCCGAGCCTGTCCGGTCAGGTCGATGTCGAGGGGCGCGATTGAGGCCGGTTCGGGTTCGGGTTCGGGACGACAGGAGAAAGTTGTGCGGGGCACCTAGTCGTTGTCGACAACGACAACGGCAACGGTGGCCTAGGGATATTCACTTGTCGAGTTGTTCATCATGAAAAGGTCGACATTCGGCGCATCATCGCGATCGAAGTCGACCACCCGTGATTCAGAGGCTGTCCAGGAAATCAGCAACCGTCTGAATGAGCAGTCCCTCGGTCTTGTCCGGCACATTCATCAGAAACCCAAAATCCCGGATATCACCCGTCAAGAGGATATCGGCCTTGCAGGCGTGGGCAGCGCGACAGATTGGGCAGTCTTTCTCCGCCAGCCCATCCGGGCAGACCCCATGGTCGGAATCGACAAGGATACGAATCTCGGTAAGCTGCGTTTCAAACTCAGCCAAGCACTCGGGGTATTTGCGTGCGAGGTTCCGTCGTGCCTCTTCCAGGGCATAGGCGCTGGTTGCGAGTTGCAGCAAACCCGCTTGACCCAGCTCGAGGACAAAAGCGGCCTTGCCCGCTGGATTGTGCGCCGCCGTAAACAGGACATTGGCGTCCAGGAACAGGCGCATCAGGCCTTTTGCAGGCGCTCGAGGATGCGCCTGCGCTCTTCGGTGGAGAGCACGTCGGCGCGATCCCACGTGGCGATCTGTGCATCGTTGTAGTGCTCGAGCTCCAGCACCGCAGCCGGCTTCAGCCTCAATTCGCCCTCGCACTCCTCGATGATCACGGCGCCGCCCGGCGTGATGCCGAGGTGTTTGCGCATCCCGGCGGGCAGTGTGATTTGGCCGCGACTCGAAACCGTCAGGATTTCACGCATTGGATTCTCTGCAGTTCTGAATTTCGGAAATTCAGAATAGCACGGCAACTGAGACCAGGCCACAAGGCCGGGGTGTTGATGCAATCGAGGGGTTGACAGCATCGAGAAAGACATTAAAATGCACGGCTCCAAAGCGGGAATAGCTCAGTGGTAGAGCACAACCTTGCCAAGGTTGGGGTCGCGAGTTCGAATCTCGTTTCCCGCTCCAAATTCTTGAATCTGCTCCGGAAGTGCTCCGCCACGGCGATCAGTCACAGTTCTGATCGTTTCGCACTGTGGAGCATTCCCGTGCCCACACTCTCCGTTACCGCCTTCGTCGCCTCGCGCGAATTCGACCGGGTAACCCTGGTCCGTCTCGCCTTCTGGAGCGGTTCACTTGGGGCTTAAGTCGATCTCCAAGATAATCGCCGACGACTTAGACTTCACCCTCGCCCAGCTCGCCGAGTGTTGGCTCCTGCGCCTGCTCCCCCGCGCACAAGAACCGCCGACGAAAGGCGTTGACAAGCTTCCAGAGTCCGCCAGCCCCAACCGTTACCTGAGCGGCGGCGGCCGAATTTTTGCCTTCAATGTCCCGCATGCTCGACACCGAGTGGGACAAGCTGGCGGCCTTGTTCCCGGTCGCCTTCCATACTCGGGCTGCACGCGAGCTGCCTGCTGATGCCCGTGCGCCATCCACACGCGTCCGCGCCGTCCGCGTCGGTTTCGATCGATTCCGCGGGCGTGCACGGCGGGAATTGCCGCCCAGTCGCCGCTCCTGTGGCGCCGCCCCGCGCGAAGGGCTAGTATTCTCTCCTTTCGCTCAGAAAACGTCACTTATGTGAGCGATAACCGCTCCCCCTATGCATCATGGTCTGGAACTGGCAACACTCCGACTGGCCCGATTTCGCCTATGACAGCGCGCGGCTCGCGGCCCTGGAGGCGCGCCTGCTGCACGAGTCCGGGCTCCTGTTCGGCGCCTTTGCGCATCTGGACGACTCGGAGCAACAGGCGCTGACGGTCGACTTGATCGGCGACGAGGCATTGATGACCGCCCGCATCGAGGGCGAGTATCTGGACCGCGACAGTCTCCAATCCTCCCTCTTGCGCGAGTTCGGCCTGGCCCGAGACCCGCGTCGCGTCTCCCCGGCCGAGGCGGGGATGGCGGAGCTGATGGTCGATCTCTATCGGCACTTCCAGGCCCCAATGACCCACGAGATGCTGTGGGCCTGGCATCGGATGCTGATGGCGGAACGGCGGGACCTGCGTGATTTCGGGCGCTATCGCACCTTGGAAGAGCCGATGCAGGTGGTGTCCGGCGCCATCTATGCTCCAAGGGTCCATTTCGAGGCGCCTCCCGCCCAGCGGGTGCCCGGGGAGATGGACCACTTCGTCGCCTGGCTCGACCGCAGCGCCCCAACCGGAGAGCGCCCGCTGCCGTCCCTGACGCGCGCGGGCATTGCCCACCTGTATTTCGTCACGATTCACCCGTTCGAGGACGGCAATGGCCGGATTGCGCGTGCCATTGCTGAAAAGGTCCTGGCGCAGGGTCTCGGGCAACCTACCCTGATCGCGCTGTCCCACACCATCGAGCGTCACAAGAAGGCGTATTACGGCGCACTGGAGCGGGCGAACAAGGTCAATCGCATCGACGATTGGCTGAACTATTTCTCTCATACCGTCCTGGATGCGCTGGACTACACGCGCGCGCGGGTCGTCTTTCTCATCGGCAAGGCCAAGCTCTACGACCGCCTGCGGGGCCGGTTGCATGCGCGTCAGGAGAAGGTGCTCACGCGTCTTTTCCGGGCGGGTCCGGAGGGCTTCGTCGGGGGCTTGAGTGCCGAAAAATACATCGCCATCGCCCGCACCTCGCGTGCCACCGCGACCCGCGACCTCCAGGACCTGGTCGCCAAGGGCGCGCTCGTGCGGACCGGGGAGCGCAAGCATACGCGTTATGCCCTGAATCTCGCGACGAGCCAGGCTCCGCAACCGGCGTTGGGCTCGGGCGAGCGATAGGGCCATCAGCCGCCGCAGGAACCCCGCTACGACCGACTCTGCCGTGCTCACGCCTCGCAGCGATCACGATCCCGGGATGCCGTCCGTTGGGCCGCCGCATCCCGCCAGAACCGAACCAGCAGAGAGTCCTCGGTCGCCTCGAACTCCGGATCCACGCCGTTGTGTTGCCGTAACAGCGGGACGATCTTGCTCCGCACCCCCATGCCGCGCGCATCCACGTAGCCGTAGTCGCGCAGCACGTCGACGATCAGAGGGTTGCGGGGCGAGCGCTGTCCGGCCAGCATCTTCTCCACGGTCATGGAGTTCTGCAGGGCGCCCGGACTGCGGACCTCCAGGCGATCCGCATAGGCTACGACCTCCACATCCTCGATGCGCGTCCAGTCCCGATGGGCGAGGGCGTTCACCAGTGCCTCGCGCAGGGCCGCCGCTGGATAATGCCAGCGTCGCTCGCGGCGCACCCCGTCCGCGAGCTCCGCGGATTCCGCCGACACGAAGGGCCGCATCCGCTCCATGAGGGACTCCAGGAGTCCTCCGCGCTCCAAGACGCGGCTGCCGTCGCGGGTGCGCCAGAGTCCCACCAGGGGCTCGTCCAGGATGTGATCGTCGCTTGAGGCATAGTCCATCGTGTCTCCGGGAAAGGCCATCCAGCGCACCCCGGCCTGACGCAGCGCCCAGCGGGGCCGACGCCCGAAGAGCAGGGTGCCGGCGATGGTGCACACCGGTTCGCCGCCCGGCCGCTCCGTCATGAATCCCAGGCCCATGAGGCGTTTCGTCCAGGTGGCCGGATCCGCCGGCACCTCGGGATCATTGAGCACCCAGGCCAGGTAATCGTGCAGTCGCTCCTGGTCGAGGTCTTGAATCCCCGTGCCGGACACCGGCAGCAGCTCCGCATGGAGCATGCCTCCGAGTGCGAAGAGCCGCGCCTGCTGCTCGCGCGATGCCTTGCGCGACGTACTCCCTGCGCGCACGAAAATCTCCTCCCGGTCCCTGTCGCGCACCACGTAGGGCTTGGCCGTACCCTGCGTGAGCGAGATCACGGCCACCCGGCGACCGCCGTCCATCTGCACAGTCTCGAAGAACGGCAGGATCATCGGATGGACGTAGCGCCCGAAGACCGTATCCATCACCCATTCCTCAAGATGCTCACGCTGGATGCCGGTGACGGTTCCGTCGTCCTCGACTCCGAGGAGAATCACGCCGCCCTGAAAGTTGGCCAGCGCCACGATCTCCTTTGCGAGCTGCTCCGGGCGCACGTCGTCGCGCTTGAACTCAACGCCGGAGCTCTCGCCGTTTTTGATCAATTCGAGCAGTTCGGTTTTGGTCATACCGATGCCTTGTTGTTGCGAACCATGAAGGGCATGAAGGACCCGAAAGATGGTGCTCTTTCGGGGTGATATGATCGAGCCTCGCTCCGCGGCTGTGCAGTAAGTAGTCTACGTGCGCGCCCCAAGAACGGCACCCTTATCGATGGCCTCCATGCAACCATCCCCGCGATCACGGTCAAATTCCGGGATGCTCGAGTCCGCTCGGCGGACGGTACCTGGAGTATGTCTATGGATCGATCTTGCGTATCGAGTCGGCGTGCCTTTCTTGCGGCCCTCGCGGTCGCGCCTCTGTCCTTCCTGACGCTGCCGGGCAACAGCCGGGCGGAGGACGGTCAACCCCTGGTCAAACCGATCCCCTCAACCGGCGAACCTTTGCCGGTCATCGGCATGGGAACCTGGATCACCTTCAACGTCGGCGACGACCCGGTGGCGCGCGATGCGCGCACCGATGTTCTGCGTGCCTTCTTCGCGGCAGGCGGCGGCATGCTCGACTCCTCGCCCATGTACGGCACGGCCGAGGCGGTCGTCGGCGGCTGCTTGGCGAGACTGGATCGCCCCAAGGGTTTGTTCTCGGCGACCAAGGTCTGGACCTCCTCGACCGCGGAAGGTCTCGAGCAGATCGCGGCATCGGAGCGCCTCTGGGGCCTGCAGCGTCTGGATCTGCTGCAGGTCCACAATCTGGTGAACTGGAGGGGCCATCTGGAGACCCTGTCGGCGATGAAGGCCGACCGAAAGGTGCGCTATGTCGGCATCACCACCTCGCACGGTCGTCGTCACCCGGAGCTTGCCCGGATCATGGAAACGCAACCCATCGATTTCGTGCAGTTGACCTACAACATCGAGGATCGCGAGGTCGAGGCCCTCTTGCTTCCGCTGGCGGCGGAGCGGGGGATCGCGGTGATCGCCAATCGGCCCTTTCAGGGCGGCTCGCTGATCGATCGCGTCAAGCGTCACCCCCTGCCGGGTTGGGCGCGGGAGATCGACTGCACCGACTGGTCGCAGATTCTGCTCAAGTTCATCGTCTCACACCCGGCGGTGACCTGTGCCATTCCGGCGACCAGCCGGGTGGATCACATGGAGGAGAACATGGCGGCCGCGCGCGGTGCCATGCCGGATGCGGCGCTGCGACGTCGGATGGCCGCCGACGTCGCCGCGCTCTGATGGACCTCTTGAGCTATTCGCTCGTCGACCTGATTCCATTCTCGCGCGAGACCTATTTCAGGCTGTTCGAGCGCTACAACATCGGGGTCTGGCCGGCGCCGATCATCGGGCTGGCGATGGGTCTGACGGCACTGTTCACGGCGCGTCGGGTGGAGGGTCGGGTGCTTCGGGCACCGTTTCTCCTGACCGCGGTCTGCTGGGTTTGGGTCGGCTGGGTCTTTCAGATCCACTGGTACGCGCCCTTGAGCTGGCCGGGGATCTCTTTCGGGATCGGCTTCGTGCTGCAGGGCGTGCTCATGGCGGTCGTGCTCGGGTGGCGCCCGCTGACTGGCTCGCCGGAAGCCCCGGATCGGGATCCCGGTCCGGGGCTCTGGATCCTCATCTTCGCACTCGCCCTGCAACCCCTACTCGGACTCGTGTCCGGTCGCCCCTGGTACGGATTGGAGGTCTTCGGCAGCGCGCCGGATCCGACGGCGCTTGCAACGCTGGGTCTGCTGCTGATGATCCGTCATCCGCTGCGCTGGCTCCTGTCCATCATCCCGCTCGTCTGGTGCCTGATCAGCGGGGCGACCCTCTGGGTCCTGAGCGTTCCGACCTGGCCGGTCATGCCGCTTGCCGCGGCGCTCTATTTGGGTGTCGTTGTTTGGCCGTGGGTCTTCGGGCGAAGCCGGCTCAAAGACGCGTAAGGTGAGTTTCGGGAAAGGATCTACCGGCGTGGGGCAAATGAATTCAGCGGCGTAGGTTGTGCCGAGCCGTGCGAGGCACAACCAACCGCGGCGGACGTTGTGCTTCCTATCGTCAGCACAACCACGGGTATGGAATTTTGCGGAAATCGCCTAACCGCTTATTTGGACTCGCACGGACGGGGCGCGACCTGCGGATCCCGGCCCGACGGTTCAATGCATCCGCGGCTTCGGAGTCTCGGACGTCGCCGTCTCGGGTCGCTTGCGCATGAGCGGCAAGGAGGCGTGATGCGCCGTCATCCGCCAGCCCTCGCCCGTTTGACGATAGACGTTCGTCGCCAGGATCCGGTTGGGCTCCTCGCGCGAACGGCTCGGGCGGATCAACTCCTCGACCAGATGCACGGCAAGCCCGTCGGTTGCCGTGCGTTGGATCACGCGGTAGTGCAGCTCGGGGCGCTCGGCCCCGGTCATCACCTCGCGCCAACTGTTCAGGACTTCGCTGCGACCCTGCAGGAGATCGCCGCCGGGGTGGACGCAAACGGGGTTTGGCCGCTCCGCCCAGACCGCTCCCATCAGGGCGATGTCGAGGGTCTGGAAGGCGGTGTAGAAGGCGGCCTCGACCTCGTTCGGAGTCCGGAATCGGCTCATCGGCCGGAATCCGGCGCCGCCGGGGTGCCGAGCAGCGCGGTGCGCAACGCCCGGATCGCGCGTGTTTGGTTCGGCTCGCCCATGCAGCGCACGATCAGCGCGGGATCCAGCTCGGGCAGCGCGCGGCTGCGCGTCGCGGCGAGAAAGGTCTCGTCCTGCAGGACGAAAAAGCGCAGTGTGCCGTCCTCCCAAAACCAGACCTCGGGCACGCCGAGTCCGCGATAGACCGCGAGCTTGTCGACGCCGCCGCTGGTCCAGATCACCTCGATCGCGATATCCGGGACCTTCGGTGCAGGGCGGATCGGACCCACCAGATAACACTCGTCGGCCTCGGCGCCGAGCCGCTTGGCCTTTTCCTTCAAGGTCCAGGAGCCGTAGCCTTCAAGCTCGATGTTCCTGACCTCTGCATAGGTCTCGAGCAGACGGGCGAGTCGCTTCTTGAGTGATTCGTGATCGACGGAAGGTGTCATCAGCTCCAGCTCGCCGTTGCAATAGGTGATGCGGACGCCGCCGTCGTCGCCCCGGGCGGAGAGGACCGCCTCGAAGTCGTCCCAGGTGACGTCGCGCAGGAAGACACGCTGGTCGACATGGTCGGTGTCGCAGACGGCCGACGGGTGATTGGCTGGCATCATGGCTGTGGTCGCTCTCGGTGAGATTGCATGCTGTGCTTAAGCCGCTATCGATTTGAAGATTAGCTGCCTGCCTGTGCCGCGGCAAGGAGACTCGCACGCTCAGGCCCGGGGTCTCTCTTGGGCGGGATCCGCGTCCGCCCTGACCCCATCAGTCGGTTTCAGGCGCAACCCGCGCGGCACCACCCAACGCTCCGCGAACTCGAAAAGCCCTTGGAGCCCGAGCGCGAGGAGTGCGGCCGGGACGGCGCCCTGCATGATGAGTGCTGTGTCGTCCAGGCGAATCCCGGTGAGGATCGGTTGTCCGTAACCGCCGGCGCCGATGAGTGCCGCGACGGTGGCGGTGCCGACATTGAGCACGGCCGAGGTCTTGATCCCGGCCAGGATGGTATTAGCGGCCAGCGGCAGCTCGATCAGGCGCAGGCGTGCCCAGCGGGTCAACCCGAGGACATCGGCCGATTCGCGGATCGGCACCGGGATGTCCATCAGGCCGGCGTGGGTATTGCGCACGATCGGGAGCAGGCTGTAGAGAAAGAGCGCGACCACCGTCGGCAGCCAACCGATCCCGAGCCACGGGATGAGAAAGACGAAGAGTGCGAGCGAGGGGATGGTTTGGATCATCCCGGTGATGCCGAGGATCAGATGACCGAGGCGCGCCTGCTGTGCAGCCAGCACCCCGAGCGGCACGGCGAACAGGATGGCGGCAGCGAGCGAGACCCCGACCAGACCCAGATGCTCGAGGGTGCGCTGGCCCAGTTGGCTCCAGAAGCCTTGGCCCGAGACCGTGACCTCGAGCCCGAGGCCCGCGGACAAGAGGCGTGCGGCGACCGTCTGCTCGGAGTCGCCCTCCAGCTTCACCGCCCCGTTCATGCCCGCCATGGTGGGCGCGTCGATCGCGCCTTCGAGACGACGAAAGGCGGCGACGACGCCCGGCGCCGCCTCGGCCAGCTCCGCGCGGTAGAGCAGGATCGCTTGGTAGTCCTCGAAATAGCCAAGATCGTCCTCGAGCATGCGCAGCCCGTAGCGGGCGATCTCGGCATCGGTGGTGTAGACCACCGTTACGTCCAGATGCCCGGCGGCGATGCCCCGGTAGACCAGGTCATGATCGAGACCCTGCACGCGGGCCTGCGGGAGTCGGTAGCGCTGTCTCAAGCCCGGCCAGCCGTCCGCGCGATCCAGAAACTCGCTGCTGAAGCCGAGGCGCAGATCCGGATGCTCGCGCAGGTCGGAGATGCGTTCCAGGCCGAGCTGCTCCGCCAGGGATTCGGGAACCGCGATGGCGTAGGTGTTCTCGAAGCCGAGCGAGGCCGATGATCGGACCCCGCGGGCCGCGAGCGCCGCCTCCAGCAATTCGGGCGAGGACACGTCCTCGCCGGCCAGGATCTCGCGGACCAGCGTGCCGCTGTAGTCCGGATAGATGTCGATCTCGCCGCTCAGCAGCGCGCCCCAGAGGATGCGCGTCCCGCCCAGCTCGGCGCGATGGCGCGCCGGATGACCGGCGTCAAGTGCAAGCAAGCGAAGCGTCTCGCCCAGGATGACCGACTCGGTGAATTTCTTCGAGCCGATGACGACCGGGCGGGGCGTCGATTCCTCCGCGGACGGCTCGGCTGACCAAGCGGCGAGTCCGACCGCGAGCAGCAATGCGACGAGCGTCGCAAGCGCAAAGCCGGCGGCCGGAAGCCGGCGGCTGGAGGCTCTTCTCAAGATGCCGCGCCTCATCCTCCCGCTCCCAGCAAAACCCGCTGCGGCTCGCGTTGCGCCGCCACGAACTGCGCGACGAAGGGCTCGGCGGGACTGTCGAGAAGCACCCGCGGCTCGGCCTGCTGGACGATGCGACCGGCGCGCAGCAGGACGATCCGATGCCCGAAGAAGACCGCCTCGGCCAGGTCATGCGTCACCATCAGCACCGTCTTGCCGAGTCGGGCGAAGATTGCCTTGAGCTCGCGTTGCAGCTCGAAGCGGATCATGGGGTCAAGCGCCCCGAGCGGCTCGTCGAGCAGCAACAGATCGGGGTCGAGCATGAGTGCGCGCATTAGGGCGACGCGCTGTCGCTGGCCGCCGGAGAGCTCAATCGGATAGCGTGCCAGCATCGCCGTCGGGAGTTGCACCAGGTCCGCAAGTTCGGCGAGACGCTGCTCGCGACGCTGGCGCGGCCAGTCCAGCCGGCGCGCCATCAGGGTGACGTTGTCGCGGACACTCAGATGCGGAAACAGTCCGCCGTCCTGGATCATGTAGCCCATGCGCAGCCGGGCGGGGCGCAGGTTCCCGGTGTCCAGCCGAGCGCCCTCGAACCAAACCTGGCCGCGGTCGGGCCGGATCAGGCCGGCGGCGAGGCGCAGCAGTGTGGATTTGCCGCAACCGCTCGGGCCGATCAGAACCGTCGTCTGCGCCTCCGACACATCCAGGTCGACACCCGCAAGCGCGAGCGTGCCGCCGTATTCCTTGAAGACCCCGTCGAATCGCAGCATCGGTTGATTCCCGTCGACTGTGCATGAACGGCTTGAATTCGTGCCTATCGGCTCGAATTCCAGTGCATCGCTACAAGGAGCTTCAGGATTCTCGCCGCATGTCGTGGAAAACCAGTACCTGTTACGAGTGTGATGCCAACTGCGGGATTCAGGTCGAGCTCGACGACGACGGCGAGCCGATCCGCGTCCAAGGCCCTGATTGTCCGCGCTGCTATGTGCAGTTGGACCGGCGCAATCATCCCGAGCGCATCCTCTATCCGCTCAAACGCGTCGGGCCGCGCGGGAGCGGCGCGTTCGAGCGCGTCTCCTGGGACGAAGCACTCGACACCATCGCCGAGCGTCTGAGCGCCGCGAAGGCCGAGCACGGCGCGCCCGCCGTGGGCTTCTTCGCCGGCTACACCAAGGAGGCGCGGCCCCAGTTGCAGCGTCTGGCACATGCCTTCGGCTCGCCGAACTACCTGACCGAGAGCGGTTGCTGCTTCTCCGCCACCATGGTGGCCGAGAAGGTGACCTTCGGCTACAAGATCAAAACCACGTCCACGGTGGTCTCACCGAAGACGCGCTGTCATCTGATCTGGTCGACCAACCCGCGCGGCTCGATCCCGCCCTTCGACACCCATCCGCTGGTGCTGCGCCGGCCGGGCAAGACCCTCATCGTGGTCGATCCGCGACGCACGCCGCTCGCCGAGGAGGCTGACGTCCATCTGGCGATCCGTCCGGGGACCGACGGGGCCTTGGCGCTCGGCTTCCATCATCTGATCTTTGAAAACGGCTGGCAGGACCAAGCCTTTCTGGACGAGTGGGCCAACGGTGTCGAGGGCTTTCGAGACTATGTCCGCGACTTCACGCCCGCGCGTGTCGCCGAGATCTGCGGCATCGCGGAGCAGGATCTGCGCACCGCCGTCGAGCTCTTCGCGACCACCCCGCCGGCCCAGATCACACTCTCCCCCACCGCGACGGTACAGCACAGCAACGGCTTCCAGAACCACCGGGCGGTCATCCTGCTCTCGGCGGTGACCGGCAACCTGGACCGCGAAGGCGGCAACCGTTTCTTCAACGACAAGGCCGCGCCCAAACCGATCGAGCTGTTCGACTACTGCCGCACCCATCTCCCGCCGCGCGTCGGCGACGAGGTCTATCCGGTCTGGACGCGGTATTGGCCGGCGGCCCAGAGCATGCTGCTGCCCGACTGCATCCTGGACGGGCGCCCGCAACCCATCCGCGCCCTGCTGGCGATGGGCATCAACACCTCCATGTGGCCCAATTCCAAGCGGATGGAGCGCGCGCTCGGTGCGCTCGACTTTTTCGTCGCGACCGACTTCTTCCACAACCCGGCGACGCGCATGGCCGACTTCGTGCTCCCGGCGGCGACCAGTCTGGAGCGTCCCGCGCTGATCGCCTATCCCGGCTGCGCCTATCAAGGCGAGCTGCGCTATCGCCGGCCGATCGTCGCGCCCAAGGGCGAGGCACGGCCGGACGGCGAGATCTTCCTGCAGCTCGGCGTGCGACTCGGCATGGCCGAGCAGTTCTGGAACGGCGATCTGGCGGCCTCCTGGGCCGAGGCGGCCGAGGGCATCCCGGAGGAGATCCGCCGGGAGGTCTACGACAACCCGGACGGCGTCGTCGTCTACGCCGAGGCGATCGAGGATCTGGTGGAGAACGGGTTCATGGACGCCGATCGACTCTATCGGCTGCGCGGTTTTCGCACGCGGTCAGGCAAGGTCGAGTTCGACTCGGTCGAGCTGCGCGAGGCCGGTCACGACGGACTGCCGATCTATCGCGAGCCGCCCGAGAGCCCGATCTCCACACCCGCGCTTGCGGTCGATTATCCGCTGGTCCTGACCAGCGGGGCACGCACCAAGTTCGACACCCATTCCCAGCACAACTACATCGAGCGGATGCGTCGCGCGATTCCCCATCCCTTGGCCGAGATCCATCCGGACGACGCCGCACCGCGCGGCATCGAGAACGGTGATCCAGTCACGATCAGCTCCCCGCGCGGGGCGGTGCGCTTCCTCGCCAAGGTGACCGACCGGATCAAGCCGGGTGTGGTGCACTGCACCCATGGCCGAAACGACGCCAACATCAACGAGCTAACCGACGACCGCCACCTGGATCCCATCAGCGGGTTTCCGCCGTTCAAGTCGCTGTTGTGTCAGGTGGAGCGGGTGAGGTAGAGCCCCCAGCCTCCAGCCTCCAGCCGGGAGCATGATGGGCTGGAGGCGTTAGCCTTTGTGCGTTGAAGGGTTTTTTGATCTCGAATGGCTGATAGCTGATAGCTGATAGCTGATAGCTGATAGCTGGTCGCAGGAGGCAGGAGGCAGGAGGCAGGAGGCAGGAGGCTAACCCGAACCCCGAACCCCGAACCCCGAACCCGAGGTCCCCGAACCGTGCCCTTCATCGGCGTCCTACCTGAACGCGAGCACCTGTTTAGACCTTCGCCCAGGCGCGATGTCGGGGTGAACGATGCCGCCGCTTGGCGGCTCAATCCGGCGCATCGACAGGTCTACGACAAACTCTCGCTCGCGCTCGACGCGGGTCTGCGTGCCGCACCTTGCGGTGTCGACCCGCGCGACTGCGGGATCGCGCCCGATGCGCTTGTCTTCGTCAAGCCCATCGTCAACCTTGCCGGTATGGCGGTGCGGGCGCGTGCGGTTCCGGCCGACGCCGTGCCGAGCGAGCCGGGCAGCTTCTGGTGCGAGCGCCTTGAGGGTCCGCACACCAGCAGTGATTGTCTGGCGCAGGACGGGCGTGCGGTCTGGTTTGCCCATACGCGCGGCTCGGACGAGAAGAACCGGGAGCGACCGATCTACTGGGATGTCGGTGCCACTCTCCCGGACCTGGAGCCGGTGATTGCGGATTGGGTTGCCGGCCATCTGAAGGGTTACAGCGGTCTGTGCAACCTCGAGATGATCGGCGGGCGACCGATCGAGGTGCATTTGCGGGGCTCGAACGGGTTCTTTGACTTCTATGGTCCCGATTTCATCCCGGCCTGGGTCGCGCTGGTCGATGAGGCCGATTTCGCACCGCCGCCGCCGATTCCGGGCGGTTTCGTGATCTCGGTCTTCGGCGAGGTTCGAATCGACGATGCGCAGCGCGTGGCCGCGGCGGGGCAGGGCGTCCGGATCGATCTCGACACCCGCACGGCCGATCGGTCGGCGATCCTGCGCTGCTCGGACAAGGATGCCGGGCTGGAAGTCTTGCAGAGGCTGACCGGACGTACCCCGGCTTAGGCGAGTTTCGGGAGTGAAGATCCCGACGGCGCATGCACGTCGGGGCCGTCGGGGCGTGTGGGCGAGCTAAGGCGAACTCCGGAAACCTTCTGCCCTTTCAGTTCTTCCGGGGATGATGCTTCGCGGAAATCACCTAAGTTGCCCCACCTCGGGGAATCTATAGCCTCTAATAACGGCCGACCTCGCGCGGCCCTGTCTCACTCAGACCCCGGACGATCCGGTCCTCGAGCCAGTAATGCGCACGCCACGGCCAGGGGCCGTCGATAAACCCGACATGGCCACCGTGATCGGCGAGCTCCAGGGTGAGACCGGGGCCGAGCTCATGCTCCCAAGGGATGGTGGTCGGGAACATGAAGGGATCGTCGGCGGCTTGGATGATGAGTGTCGGGGTGCGGATGGACGGCAGATACTGCCGGCAGCTCGCCCGGCTGTAGTAATCGAAGACGCCCTTGAACCCGTTCAGGGGTGCGGTGATACGGTCGTCGAAGGCGTTGAAGTCTCGGATGGCGTCAAGGTCGACATCGAGCGGGAAGCGCCTCCCCGCGAACTTCCGCCGCAGACTGATCCTGAGCTTTCCAAGCAGATAGCCCCGATAAATCTTGGATAAACCGATATCCAGTCTGAGCATGGCATCGCGCAAGACAAAGGGGACCGACACCGCGATAGCCGATCCGACGGCGGGCTGCTCGGTCTCGCCGAGGTACTTCAGCAGCAGGTTCGCGCCGAGCGAAAACCCGATCGCCGCGGCCGGTGCACCCTCGGGGTCTGCACCGAGGATGCCGAGGACCTCCGACAGGTCTTCAGTGGCACCCGAATGGTAGGCACGGTCGAGCCGATTCGGCTCCTCGGAGCAGCCGCGCAGGAACATGAAGATGGGTTGGTAGCCCTCACGCTCCAGGCGGGCAACCAGGGTCGCGGCATAGTGCGATTCGAGTCCGCCTTCCAGCCCGTGGATCACCAGGACTCGCGGCCCTGCGCCACGGCCGATCGCCAGATCGATGAAATCGCCGTCGGCCAGCTCGATGCGTCGTCTCGCGAGATCGGGCCGCGGACGCGGCCGCGACAGACTTGGCCAAAGCGTTTGCAGATGAGCGCCGGGTAGCCACCAAGCCGGTCGGAAGGTGCTGCGTGTCATCGTACCCATTTCCCGAGTTATCTCCGCTGATCCAGAACATCCACTCGAATTCGATGGAGCGACAATCGTAGGCTGGGTTGCTGGAGGGTCCGTAGATTGAGAGCCGGCCCTGTTGTCCCCTATACTGGCGTCCTTCAGGGTATCACCTGACCCCGCGAGCCCGACCAAGGAATCCAATATGCGAACACGCCTTTCGACCCTGATCGCCGCATTGCTCTACGGTCTGGCATCGGCGAGCCAAGCCGAAGATCTCCTGCAGATCTACGACCTGGCGGTCCAGAGCGACCCGACGATTCGCGAGGCCGAACAAAACCTCTTCGCGACCCGCGAGGTGAAACCTCAAGCTCAAGCCCTACTCTTGCCGAATTTGAGCGTCGTCGGCACGGCGGACTATCAAAACGTCAAGTCGAGCGGAACCAGCAGTTTCGGAACAAGTTTCAGCAGGAACGATACCTTCAGCACCCAGGGTGTCCAAGCCGTGGTGAGCCAATCGGTCTACAACCGGGCCAACTGGATGACCTTGAGTCAGACGGACAACATCATCGCGCAGGCCGAGGCGCAGTATCGCGACGCCCAGATTGCCTTGATGGTCGATACGACGGATGCCTATTTCCAGGTCTTGCGTGCGGCCGACGCCGTGACTGTGCAGGCCGCGCTGGTACGGGCAAACGAGCGCCAGCTCGAGCAATCGCGGCAGCGCTTCGAGGTCGGACTGGTCGCCATTACGGATGTCAACGATAGTCAGGCCGCCTACGATCAATCGCGTGCCAACCTGATCTCGGCGCAGAACCTACTCGACAATGCTTGGGAGGCGCTGCGCAGGATCGTCGGCCCGATCCGCGTACCGCTCGCGCGTCTGGGCGATAAGCTGCCGCTTGCTCCGCCGGACCCGAACAACATCGATGTCTGGGCTGAATCGGCCATGCGCGGGAACTACGGCATCATCGCTGCGAGCGAGGCGGTCGGTGCCGCTAAGAAATCCATCGAGATCGAGCGTTCGGGTTTTTATCCCTCGCTGAATCTGCAGGCCGGCTACGACATCGCGCGATCGGGGGCGGAGTTCAACACCGACTCGGATACAGGCTTCGTCGGATTGACCGTCAACGTGCCCATCTACCAAGGCGGCGCGGTCGCGTCACGGACGCGTCAGGCCGGTTTCACCTTCCGTGCGACGCAGGACCAGCTCGATGCCACGCGGCGACGTGTCGACCAACAGGTGAAGGATGCCTTTCGCGGCGTCATGTCGAGCATTGCCGACGTCCAGGCACGGCAGGCGGCGGTCGTTTCGGCGCGCTCATCGCTTGAATCCACGGAGGCCGGCCAAGAGGTCGGAACCCGCACACAGGTCGACGTTCTAAATGCCCAGCGTCAGTTGTTTCAAGCCGAATTTGATTATCTGAGCTCGCGCTACGACTACATCCTCAACGGCGTGCGTCTGCACCAGGCGACCAGTACCCTGACGCGCGACATCCTCTCCAGGGGCAATGCCTGGCTCGACCCCACGGAAACCGTTCAGCCCCCGGCCTACTGATTATGTCCGGCAACAGCTTCGGGCGCGTCTTCGTTTTTACCAGCTTCGGCGAGAGTCACGGTCCGGCCATCGGCGGTGTCGTCGACGGCTGTCCGCCGGGGCTCGCACTTGCAGCGGCGGATCTGCAGCGTGATCTGGATCGGCGCAAGCCCGGGCAGTCGCGTCACACCACCCAGCGGCGCGAGTCCGATACGGTGGAGATCCTCTCGGGTGTGTTCGAGGGCCGCACCACGGGCGCGCCGATCGGTCTGCTGATTCGCAACGAGGACCAGCGCTCCAAGGATTACTCCGAGATCGCCGCGCGCTATCGCCCCGGGCACGCCGACTATACCTACGATCAGAAATACGGTCTACGCGACTATCGCGGCGGCGGGCGCTCCTCGGCGCGCGAGACGGCCGTGCGGGTGGCGGCCGGGGCGATCGCCAAGAAGTATCTAGCCGAGCACGCCGGCATCTCGGTACGCGGCTATCTGTCGCAACTCGGCCCGATCCGTCCCGCGAGCCTCGACTGGGATCAGGTCGAGCGCAATCCCTTCTTCTGCCCCTGTGCCGAGACTGTGCCTCGTCTCGAGGAGTACATGGACGACCTGCGCAAAGAAGGCAACTCCATCGGCGCGGCCATCACAGTGGTGGCGAGCGGCATGCCGACGGGTCTCGGCGAGCCGGTGTTCGATCGGCTCGATGCGGACATCGCCCACGCCATGATGAGCATCAACGCCGTGAAGGGTGTCGAGATCGGCGCCGGCTTCGCCTGCGTCGAGCAGAAGGGCACCGAGCACCGCGACGAGATGACCCCGGAGGGGTTTCTCTCCAACCACGCCGGCGGCATTCTCGGCGGGATCTCCTCGGGTCAGGATGTGCTGGTGCGCATCGCGTTGAAGCCGACCTCCAGCATTCGGCTGCCGGGTCGTACCATCGACACCGCCGGTGACGCGACGGAGGTGGTCACCAAAGGCCGACACGACCCTTGCGTCGGCATTCGGGCCACACCCATCGCCGAGGCCATGCTCGCATTGGTCCTGATGGATCACCTGCTGAGGCACCGCGGCCAAAACGCCGGCGTGGTGCCGCCCACCCCGCCTATCGCCGCCTGAGCCGGTTCCGCGGCGACAGGAGGCGGTTCGGTACCTGTCTCGCGTCATTCCCGGCCACGACCTCTGCGTGACGTGGTGCGGTCAAGAATCCAATGAACTGAACCGCGTCGACGATGACCTTGATGGGGCAGCGCAAGGTCGATCCAAGGCGCAGAGAAAGCATGTCACACCGGACGCGGTTCAGCGCTTGGCCAGATGCGATGCCTTACTGGCGACTCTCCGGCTACTACTTCCTCTATTTCGCCGCGCTCGGCGCACTGGTGCCCTTTTGGGGGCCCTATCTGCAATCGAAGGGGTTCGACGCCTTGGCGATCGGCCAGCTCATGGCGATCCTGGTGGGCACCAAGATCGTGGCACCGATGCTTTGGGGTCATATCGTCGACATCACCGGCCGGCGCATGCCGATCGTGCGTCTCGCCTCGCTGGTCTCGGCGGTGACCTTTCTCGGTGTCTTCCCGGCCGACGGCTTCTGGACCATCGCCGCAGCCATGGTCCTGTTCAGCTTCTTCTGGAACGCATCGCTTCCGCAGATGGAGGCGGTCACCTTCAATCATCTGCGGCATCGGCCCGCCGGCTATGCCCTGATCCGCCTATGGGGCTCGGTCGGATTCATCCTGGTCGTGGCGATCCTAGGCGTGCAGTTGGAGTCCGCACCGATGAGCGTGGTGCCGATCTGGGTGCTGATCCTCTTCGTCGGCATCTGGCTCTCGACCCTGACCGTCCCGGACAGCGCGCCCGTCACCGGGGATCAGGCCACCCCGTCGTTGCGCGTGATCCTGGCGCGTCCGGACGTGATGGCGTTCCTCGCCGCCTGCTTTCTCATGCAGGCGAGTCACGGGATTTATTACGCCTTCTACTCGATTCATCTCGCGGCGGTGGGGTACTCGACCTCCGCGATCGGAGCACTTTGGGCGCTCGGCGTCGTGGCCGAGGTGCTGGTGTTTCTCGCGATGCGCAACTTGCTGGAGCGTTTCGGTGCGCGTCATGTCCTGATCTGGAGCCTGGCGATCGCGGTCGTACGGTGGCTTCTCATCGGGACCTTCGTTGCGATCCCGCCGGTTGCGATCTTTGCCCAACTTATGCACGCCGCCACCTTCGGGACCTTCCATGCCGCCGCGATCCATCTCGTCCACCAGTATTTCCGCGGACGCACCCAGGGGCGCGGACAGGCGCTCTACAACAGCCTGAGCTTCGGCGCGGGCGGGGCGCTCGGCAGTCTGATCGGAGGTTTGCTCTGGAGCGCCGAGGGCGCTGGGGTCACCTTCGGGTTCGCATCCGGTGCCGCGGCGCTTGGGCTGCTCGCCGCCTGGCGCTGGGTGGATCGTCCCCCGATGAAGGTTGCCGGCCGTTAGTGGAGTGGCGCAGAGATTCCGAGACCGTCCGAGATCATTGTCGTTGTCGTAGTCGTAGTCGTATCGATAGTCGATGACGACAACGACAACGACAACGAACGGTTTCGACAGATCTGCCGCGCTGTACTGGTCACGATGCTGGCTCGGTCTTACCCATCCCGAGGTCCAATCAGCGTGCATTCCGGGACTCATCACGGATCCGGGTTAACGGGTCGCGTGTTATTCTATGCCCTTTCGCGGGTCCGCCGACGCCGCCAACCCTACCGAGCTCGCTCGGTTTGATCTCAGCCATCACAGCCATGTCAGTCGATCAAGGTCCTTTTCAGATCCTCCCGGGTCGACGCTACCCCAACGGGGCGAGCGTCGAAGACGACGGGGTCAACTTTTCCGTGTTCAGCCGCCATGCCTGCGGGGCCGAGCTGCTGCTCTATCGCAGCGCGGACAGCGCGGAGCCCTTCCAGATCATCCGGCTGGATCCGGAGGTCAACCACACCTTCTTCTACTGGCACGTTCTGGTCGTGGACCTGCCGCCGGGAACGCACTACACCTGGCGCATGGAAGGTCCGTTCGAGCCCCGTGCGCACGGTTGGCGTTTCGATGCCGGGACCGAGTTGTTGGACCCCTGGGCGCGCGCGGTCAATCTGTCGCATTGGGATCGCTGGAATCGCCTGAACAACGGGGTCAGGCCGCATGACTCGCCCCGCGCCCTGGTTCTCGCCGAAGAGTACGACTGGGAAGGCGACACGCCGATTCGCCGCCCGACCGAGCAGACGATCATCTACGAGCTGCATGTCGGCGGCTTTACCCGCCATGCCAGCTCGGGCGTGCAGCATCCCGGGACCTTCCTCGGTTTGATCGAGAAGATCCCCTATCTGCAGGATCTCGGCATTACCCATGTCGAGCTGATGCCGATCATGGCGTTCGACGAGCAGGACGTCCCGCCGGGCGTCTGGGAGGCGGGGCTGCGCAATTTCTGGGGCTACAGCAGCTTCGGTTTCTTCTCGCCCCATCCCGGCTACTGCGTCACCCCCGAGCAGGGCACGCATCGGCGCGAGTTCCGCGACATGGTCAAGGCCCTGCACAAGGCCGGCATCGGCGTCATCCTGGATGTGGTCTTCAACCACACCAGCGAGGGCGGCAGCGGCGGCCCGACCATGAGCTTCAAGGGACTCAGCAACGAGACCTTCTACTGCCTGGACAGCCTGGACAAGCGCATCTATCTGGACTTCACCGGCTGCGGCAATACGGTCAACGCCAATCACCCCGTCGTGTCCCGTTTCATCATCGACGCCCTTGAGTATTGGGTCCGCGAGATGCGCGTCGACGGGTTCCGTTTCGATCTCGCCAGCGCCATGGCGCGTGACTCGGATGGTCGGCCGATGGCCAACCCGCCCGTACTTTGGGCGATCGAGCTCTCCGATACGCTCAACGCCTCCAAGATCATCGCCGAGGCATGGGACGCCGCCGGCCTGTATCAGGTCGGCAGCTTTCCCGGCTATCGCTGGATGGAATGGAACGGCTGCTTTCGCGACAGCGTACGGCGTTTCGTGCGCGGCGACCCGGGGCTGGTTCCGGAGATCGCAACCCGGATTGCGGGCAGCAGCGACCTCTATCAGGCCAACCTGCGTCAGCCCATCAACAGCGTGAATTTCGTGACCTGTCACGACGGATTCACCCTCTGGGACCTCGTCTCCTACGAGCGAAAATACAATCGCGCCAACCGCGAAGATAATCGCGACGGCACCGACAATCACCTAAGCTGGAACTGCGGGGTCGAGGGCGAGACCGAGAGTCCCGAGATCCTCGCGCTGCGCCGGCGTCAGGCCAAAAACCTCCTGACCCTGATGTTCATAAGCCAGGGTATCCCGATGCTCTTGGCCGGCGACGAGGTGCTGCGCACCCAGCAGGGCAACAACAACACCTGGTGCCAAGACAACCCGCTGGGCTGGTTCGACTGGTCGTTGGTCGAGCACAATCGCGACATGCTGCGGTTCGTGCGCGGATTGATCGCCTTGCGCAAGCGTCATGCGAGTCTGCGTCGACGCCACTTCCTATCCGGTCAGCCGCGTAACGGCAGCGAACTTCCGGATGTGGTCTGGCACGGGACCGCGCCGGGCAATCCGCCCTGGGACGACCCGGATGCGCGGGTTCTCGCCTTTACCATGGCGCGCGCGCGGCAAGACGATGACTTGCTTTGCGTGCTCATCAACATGGATGCCGAGGCGAAGCGCTTCGAGATTCCGGCGATCGAGCAGTGTCGTTGGCACACCGCGCTCGACACCGGACGGGCCAGCCCGACCGATCTGATCCTGCCCGATGATCAGATCGCGCTCGAAACAGCCTCCGTCCTGGTACGCCCTCGCAGTATTCAGATCTTCGAGGGACGCTGAGCGAGAACGCGCCCCACAAGGGCGTAGGATGGGTAGAGCGCAGCGAAACCCATCACTCCCCGGCGCCGGCGATCCATCCAGGCACCCCTGACTGTGGTGATTCATGACTCGGACCGACATTTATCACGCCCTCGGGTTGCACATGCACCAGCCGCCCGGCAACCTGCGCCTCCTGATCGATGCCAATCCTTGGGAGGCCGAGGAGATCATCCGCTGCTACGAGCGCGTGCCGCGTTATGCCCTGCAGTATCGCGACGTCGCAAGGCTACATGTCGGTTTTTCAGGTGTTTTGCTCAAGCAGCTCCTCGATCCCGAGATCGTCGACCGGTATCGTCACATCGTCGACATCCCGGAGATGCTCGAGCGCTACCGCGAAGCCGACAACATCGAGCTGATCGGCATGGGCTACTCCCACCCCATCTTCCCCTTAATCCCGCATGCCGATTGGTCTGAGCAGCTTGCCTTGGGGCGCGCGCAGATGGAGCAGGTCTTCGGCCGCGCGCCGCGCGGCTTTTGGCCCCCGGAGATGGCCTTCACGATGGCGATGATCCCCGCGCTGGTGCAGGCCGGTTACGACTACGTGGTCGTCGACGGGGTGCATGTCCGCCCGGAGGACGGCATCAGCGACATCTTTCGCCCTTATATTGCGTGCCACGAGGGCGTCTGTATCAGCGTTGTCCCGCGCGATCGCGATGTCTCCAACGCCCAGGAGAGTGGGTTGAATCCACGTTGGTTTCGCGACGAGGTCCTATGGCGGACCGCAGGCTCGCCGCGGCCGGACGAGAAACGGCTGGTGACGACCTGGTCGGACGGCGAGAACGGCGGCTGGTTTCGCCAGACCCATGAGCCATCCGGATTCTTCGGCCACTTCTTCGCGCCTTACATGGAGCAGGTTCGCGACGGAACCTGCCCGATCATCCCGGTCCGCCTCGGGGACTATCTTCGACGGGTGACACCGACCGCCCATGCGCAGATCCAAACCGGTGCCTGGAATGTCGGATCCACCTCCGGGGAGGATCTCTCCCAGTGGGCCGGCAGCGAGCACCAACGCGAAGCCGTCGCGGAGGTGGCACGGCTCAGTGCCCGTTATTGGCAGCTTTTGCGTGGCTCTGCCGACGCGACCGATCAGTGCGGCGAATCCCTGTCGCGTGCCCGTCGTTTGATCCTCGAGGCCGAGACCAGCTGCTTTCTCTTTTGGGGCGATTCCTGGATCCCCCACCTGCGCGCACGGACCCATGACGCATCGCTCGCACTGGACGAGGCGGAGATCGCGCTCACATCGACGTCCCCGGCGGACGCGACCGAGCCTGGTTTAGGCGGCCTCGCGGAGTGAAGCATCCGCTCGTTCGACGGTTCCCGTTACGCGAACGCGGAACGTCTCTCGTGCTGGCGAGTGCAGGAGACAGCGGACTCTGCGCCTTCTGGCACCTCTCGGGCGACGACGTCATCCCGGCCGCGGCCGGATTCCGGCGCGACGGCCCCAAGCCCGTGCCCGTCCTGCGTCTGCGGCGTCTGCACGCCGACGTTGCAACGCCGGTGAAGGAAATGACCCTGCAACTGCGCGGTCCGGGCGGCCACGGGGAGCAGGTCTTTTCGGTTGATCCAGGGCCGGCGCGTTACGACGCCGAGTTGGGCCTGAGCGATGCCTCGGGCGGTTGGGTGATGCTGGCACGGGCCAACGCAATCGATCATGGCGCGCGGGTCGACGTGCGCTTGGAGCAGCGCGCGCATCCGGCAGCAAGCCCGCAGGTCCAGCCCGAGACGCCTCCGTTTGCAGGAACCGCAACCGCTGTTCAGACTCTGCCGGCAGCCCATCCACCGCGTCTTGCTTCTGCACCGCTGCCCGCGGTCGACGCGGTGGAGACCGCGCCGGGAATCCGCGCCGTCGATATTTTAGCCAAGAATCGCGCCATGTCCGTGCTCAAGGCGCCCCGCGTTGTCGCGGATGCCGATGCCATGCGGCAATACGAGAGCCCGTCTTTCGCGTCCGATTCAGGTGCACCCAGGTGGACAGACGCCGTCTCGGCGATACCCAGGGAAGGTATGACGGCTCCCGAGGCACCCGTTCCGATCACCTCTCCCCGGCCCCCTCCCGCAAGGGAAGAGAGGGGCGCGAAAGCCTTGTGCGAGCGCACTCCCTCCCCGGTTGCGGGAGGGGGCTGGGGAGGGGAGGAGGAACGCGTATCTCCCGAGCCGGCCCCGCGCGCCGAACCTAACGGCACTCGATCGCCGACTGCGCCGATGCGCTACGGCCAGCCGTCGCCCGGCGGCGCCGAGCTGATCGAGGCGGAGCTGCGCGTCAACGGCTGTGCTGCACCCGGCGCGATGATCGACCTCTTCGGAAAGCCCTACCGGGTCGGACCGGGAGGCCGGTTTCAGCTCGTCATTCGGGTCGATGATCCGGAATTGATCCAACGGGCATTCGAGTTGAATCCGCCCGACCTGCCCGATCGCCCGGGCGATGCCTGAGCGCAGGCGAGGTGGGCGCGGCCGTGCGGAATGGTGTTGTCGGTGTCGTTGGCGGTCCGGGATCGGTTTCAGTTGTCAGCTGTCAGCCTCCAGCCTTTAGGTTTAAGCGGCGCCGGATTCGCTTGAGACAGGCCGAGCGGCTTGTCGAGGTGGGAGTGCCGAGTTGAGCTCGTCATTTTCCCTTCCACCTTCCACCTTCCACCTTTCACCTTCACGTCCCCACCTCCATCTTCTCGTTCCAAGCCGCTGTCGATACCGGAAACAATGGGCGCCTCTGATGATCGGATCAAGATCCAACACTCTGCACACGCCGACCCTGGTCTGCGCCTTTCTCTTGTCGTTCGGAGGGACCGAAGCGATGGCCGTCGAGGAACCCGATTACACGATCGTTCGGACTTTTGCCGATTTCGAGCTTCGTCGTTATCCGTCGTATGCGGTTGCTGAAACCGAGGTCGCGGGCCCCTTCGACGAGGCCGGCAATCAGGCATTTCGCATCCTCGCCGGCTATATCTTCGGCGACAACCGGGCGAACACGAAGATCGAGATGACGGCGCCGGTCAGCCAGCGGCCGGCGGTGCAGGAGGGTGAGCGCATCGAGATGACCGCACCCGTGGTTCAGCGCCCGGCGAGCGGGACCGATGGCGACAGCTTCGTGGTCAGCTTCGTCATGCCCGATCGCTTTACGGTGGATCAGCTGCCCGAGCCCGTCGACCCGCGGGTGCGGTTGCGTGAAGAGCCCGGCAAGCTGATGGCCGTGCGGCGCTACTCGGGAGGTTGGAGCGAGAAAAATTATCGCGAGAACGAGACCCAACTCCTGCGCGCGGTCAAGGAGGCCGGCCTGAACCAAGTCGCCGCGCCCGTCTATGCGCGCTACAACTCACCCTTCTCGCTGTGGTTCATGCGGCGCAACGAGGTCATGGTCGAGGTCGCGGAGAGCGGGGTGACACCCTGATCCACAACCGCGTCGGGCGTGCATCAGTTCCACATCACATACGCACCGTCTGCAGCGGCTGCGGTGAGCAGCTCGATCAAGGGTAGCGCCCGATGGGCGAGACTCACGTACTGGCCCTCTTTGCCGTCCTGCGGAGCAGCTTGAGTAACGCTCGAAGTCGAGTCGAGCGGCTCCTCCGCATGCTCATCCACTGCGGCCTTGAGTTTCGCCAGGGCCGCCGGGATGTCCTCCGGCATGAGCGCCCCGGGGACCGCACCGCTGTGTCCCATCAGTTTGAGGAGGGTGACGGCCACGTCCCCGAACATGGTGATGTCGGCATACGCCGTGGTTCGAAATGTAACCAGCATGAGAACCTCGATCGGGTTGAGCCTGTCTTGGACGGATGGTCGTTCAGGATAGCGCAACTTGCTGCGGCGAGTGCGTCGTTCACTCGTTGGCATCGGGCGTGATTACGAACCTCCCGCGACCCTTTCAATCCGGGCGCCAAGCGCTAGAATGCGGTGCCCGGGGCCGATTCCGCGATCGCACGGCCCACCCGCCGATCTCGGTTAAACTGCGTCCAGTGTGAGATGCTGACTTTCGGGTGAGCTCGACGTTCGGTCCATCCACTGCCCTTAGCGGGGGCGCGGAAATAATATAGCTTTTAATATCTTAGGCGATTTCTGTAAACTTCCATACCCGTAGGTTGTGCTGACGATAGGAAGCACAACTTGCTCCTACGTTTGGTTGTGCCTCGCACGGCTCGGCACAACCTACGCCCCTGGTATGAAGGTTTCCGGAGTTCGCCTTAAACCGCGCCGGCTCCGGCGGTCGTCAAGTCTGCCGGGGCCGATCCCATCCAAAAACATCGCATACCGCGCTGGGCGCGGTTTAAGAGCATCATGAGCGACACCGTCGAGACGCCACGCACCAATTTTATCCGCCAGATCATCGAGGCCGACCTTGCCGCCGGCAAGCACGCGCGGATCGTCACGCGCTTCCCGCCGGAGCCGAACGGTTATCTGCATATCGGGCACGCCAAGTCCATCGTCCTGAACTTCGGACTTGCGCAGGCGTTCGGGGGCACCTGCAATCTGCGCTTCGACGATACCAACCCGCACAAGGAGAACGTCGAGTTCGTCGACTCCATCAAGGCGGATGTGCGTTGGCTCGGGTTCGACTGGGGCGATCGGGTCTATTTCGCATCGGATTATTTCGAGCAACTCTACGGATTCGCCATCGAGTTGATCGAAAAGGGTCTGGCCTACGTCTGCGACCTGAATGCCGAGGAGACCCGCAACTACCGCGGGACCCTCACCGAGCCGGGCCGCGACAGTCCCTACCGCGATCGCACGGTCGAGGAGAGTCTCGACCTCTTCAAGCGGATGCGTGCCGGCGAGTTCCCGGACGGCGCCCGCACCCTGCGCGCGCGCATCGACATGGCCTCCCCGAACATCAACCTGCGAGACCCGGTGCTTTATCGCATCAAGCACGGGGTCGTCCATCATCAGACCGGTTCCGCCTGGTGTCTCTATCCCACCTACGACTATACCCATCCCATCTCCGACGCGCTGGAAGGCATCACGCACTCGCTCTGCACGCTCGAGTTCGAGGACCATCGCCCGCTCTATGACTGGTGCGTGAACAACGTCTCGGTACCCTGCAAGCCGCGTCAGATCGAGTTCAGCCGGCTGAATCTCGAATACACGGTCATGAGCAAGCGGCGCTTAACCGAACTGGTCGGCGAGCGTCATGTCGACGGCTGGGACGACCCGCGGATGCCGACCGTGGCCGGCCTGCGACGCCGCGGCTATACGCCGGGTGCGATCCGCGACTTCTGCGAGCGGGTCGGGATCACCAAATCCGACAACCTGGTCGAGATGGCACTGCTCGAAAGCACGATCCGCGAAGACCTGGATGCGACGGCGCCGCGCCGGATGGCCGTGTTGCGACCTTTGAAGGTGGTTATCGTCAACTATCCCGAGGGCCGCACCGAGTCGATCGCGGCGCGCAATCATCCTAAGGATGCCGCGATGGGCGAACGCGCGGTCCCGTTCGGTCGCGAGATCTATATCGACCGGACCGACTTCGAGGAAATCCCGCCGAAGGGGTTCAAGCGTTTGGTCCCCGGCGGCGAGGTCCGCTTGCGCAACGGTTATGTGATTCGCTGCGACGAGGTCGTGAGGGATGACGACGGTACGGTCGTCGCCTTGCATGCAAGCGCGGATCTCGACACGCTCGGCCGCGATCCGCAGGGCCGCAAGGTCAAAGGCGTCATTCATTGGGTCTCGGCCAAGCACGGGGTTCGTGCCGAGATCAGGTTGTACGACCGTCTGTTCCGAACTCCGATACCGGGTGGCGGTGGAGCGGATTTCCGCGGCGACATCAATCCCGAGTCCTTGCGCATCCTGACCGACGCGGTCCTCGAACCCGCCTTGCAGGGCGCGGCGCCCGGCGAGCGCTTCCAGTTCGAGCGCGAGGGTTATTTTGTCGTCGATGCCGATGCGACGCTCGAGCGGCCGGTCTTCAATCTAACCGTCGGGCTGCGCGACACCTGGGGCAAGGGCCGATCATGAGTGGCGGCGCACCGGACGACCTCGACCCGCTGCGCGCCCTGATCCCGTGGCACGAGCGTCGCGCTGCGGATCTCGGTCTGCGTCTCTACGCCTCGTTCGTGTCCCCGGCAGTGATCCTGCGGGCGTTCCGACGCGATGCCCTGCAGGCCAGAACGCTCGCGCAAGGTCTCTCGGAAGAGCAGGGGAGGGCTCGGATCCGGATCGCGCGCTTTCCGGGGATCGAGGAGAGTAGCCGCGACTGGTCCGTCTACATGACGCTTGACCACTTGGTGATGGTCAATACCGCCGTCATGGTGCTGATCCACGCGATCTGCACCGATCACAATCACGGTGCCGAGATCGTTTTGGAGGACGTCCGGCCGCATGATGATGCCGGACCGGACCGGATCAACGCGTTGGGGGCGGCGGTCGAACGCTACACGGACGTGGTCCAGCGGCTGGGCTCGCTGCGCTCGCGCGAGCGTCACCCGCATCCTTGGTTCGGTCCGCTCAATGCTCGTCAGTGGCACGCCGTGGCCGCGATCCACAATCGCACGCATCGCGCTCAGATCGAAAAGATCCTGCGGCGTCTCCGGGCATGAGCTCGGGCGAGGGACTAGAAGGCGTCGATGCGCTCGCGCGACTGTATCTCGATCTCGTCGACTGCCGGCGCTGCCCCGGGATGCAGGGGCCGCCCGTACATGGTCAGGCGGTCGTCTCGCCGGTCATGATGGTCGGTCAGGCCCCGGGCACCCGCGAGATCCTGCAAGGCATCCCGTTTTGTTGGACCGCCGGCAAGACACTCTTTCGTTGGTTCGAGTCCATCGGGATCGACGAGCCGAGCTTTCGCAGCCGTGCCCTCATGAGCGCGGTCTGCCGCTGCTTCCCCGGCAAAGCCCCGAAAGGCGGTGACCGGGTTCCCGATGCCGCCGAGGTCGAGCGCTGCACGGGCTGGTGGCGAACGGAGGTCGAGCTGGCACGGCCCCGATTGATCATCCCGGTCGGCAAGCTCGCCATCGTCCAGTTCATGGCGTCCAAGCGTCTGAACGACGTCGTCGGAGCCCAATGGCCCTATCGCTCCCCGAGCGGTTTGGAGGCCGACCTCATCCCGCTCCCGCATCCATCGGGCGCCTCGACCTGGTTCAAGATGGAGCCGGGTAAGACCCTGCTGGAAAAAGCGCTGTCACTGATCGACGCGCACCCGGCGTGGCAGGACATTCGGGCCGCGTCTCCCGTGGGGCATACATTACCTGTCGGTCGGATCGGCGTAGCCTGATGCAGAATTCGGTCGTGTCATCGCGATCGGTCTTCTGTGGGAACACTCGATTGTGCGTCGCGCCCGCAGCGCCCCCTTCCGCCGATCGGACGGGACAGGTCGCTTCTCGCACAAGGGCAAGCCGGTCTTCCATTACATGGGCTGCTCGACCTTCTCCGACTATACGGTCGTGCCCGAAATCGCCCTGGCCAAGATCTATCCCGCCGCACCGCCGAGTGCATCGGCAACGTCGACGTGATGCGACAGGCGCTCGAGTGCTGCCGCATGGGCTGGGGTGTCTCGACCATCATCGGTGTTGCCGGCCGGACAGGAGATCCGCACCCGCCCCTTTCAACTGGTCACGGGCCGCACCTGGAAGGGCAGCGTCCCGCGCCGCTGCAGGCGACGGCACCTAACCAGGTGTGGAGCTGGGACCACCGATCTGGCCAACACGCTCAAGGGCAGCTTCTTTTATCTGTACCTGATCATGGACGTCTTCAGTCGCAAGATCGTCGGTTGGGAGGTCTTCGAACAGGAAAGCGCCGAGCATGCCGCCGCGGTCTTCACCGCGGCGCATCAAGGCGAAGGCGTACCCTGCCATACCCTGGTGCTGCATTCGGACAACGGCACGCCGATGAAGGGCGTCACCATGCTCGCGACCCTGCAACGCCTCGGCGTGGTGCTCCGCAACTGGGAGCCCGTCACCGTCGTGCTTTTGAATCCAGGAAAACCCCTTAAACAGGAGCCACAACCCACACCAAAAACGGCCTAGCTGACGCGACATCTTCCTTGACAACGACCGGGCAAGGGGAGGGGGGAACAGCGGAGCGGTTGGTTTAGCGTTTTCCTTCTTCTCTTGCGGGGGCGGGTGGG
>NZ_JBBWVD010000089.1:0-5263 GCF_041903745.1 Thiocapsa sp. C2-2m
GGCTGGGGGCTGCGCAGTCGGTTTGGTGCCGGGCCTGATCTCGGGTGGCGGGGCCTTCGGGGGCGCTTGGGCCACGACAGGTTTCGGTGGCGGGGGGCGGCACGGCCCGATCCGCTCGCCGAGCGCTTGCCGGACCGGTCGCAATGTCGGGGCGGACTCGCGCTTGAGGTCGCGTTCCAGGGCGACGAGGCGCGTGCAGTCCGTGCCGGCCTCGGCGAGGCGTCGGGTGTAGCGGTCGATCCGATCGCAGTCGGCGATCGGCGCCTTGAGTGCGTCGCGCGCCTTGGCGAAGCGAGGGTCGCCTTGGTCGGCGAGACCTGCCGCCAACGCGCGTGCCTTGGTGCAGTCACCGCCGATGGCAGCGATCTGCTCCTCCAGCGCGTCGGCCTCGCCGCAGAGCGCCAGCTCGGGTGCCAGGCGGGTGCGGATGTCGAGGAAGCGGAGGTTGTTTCGGTAGGCATCGAGCCCTGCGGCCAATGCTTGGAGAAGGTCACAATCACCGTTGGCCTCGGCGAAGCGCTGCTCGAGGTCGGTCAGGTCCGCGCATTGGCGCAGCGCGATGGCGAGCCTCTCGGCCACGGCGGTGAGCGGCTCGCGGCTCGGGTCATGGCGCGACAGGGTCTCGTCGAGTCCGGCGAGGGCCAGACAATCGTCCTGCGAGCGGGCCAGCTCGCCCTCCAGATGATCGGCCAAGTCGCAGCGTGCGAGGGCCTCGTCGAGCCCGCGTCGGATCTCGATCAAGGGTGGACGGCTTGCGTCCAGCTCGACGAAGGCGGGGGCGCTCTCCCGCGCCAGGGTGCGCAGTGCCGCGCAGTCTTCCGATGCGCCGACCAGCTGCGGGCGGAGCGTCTCGGCGAGACGGCAGGCGGCGAGCGCGCGGTCCAGGCCGATGCGCAGCGCGGCGAGCTCGCGGGCTGGCTCTTCGAGCGTCGCGATCTCTTGGTCCAACTCGGCGACGGCGAGGCAATCGCCGACGACCGCATCGAGGCGTTGGGCGAGTCCTGTGATCCGCGTGCAGGCCGAGATCCGCCGGTCCAGGTCGGCCTTCAGGGCGCGGAAGGGTTCGCGTTCGAGGTCGTAGAAGGCAAGCTCGGCGTCCAAGGCGGGCAGATGATCGCAGGGCGGCTCGGTCGCGAGCCGTTCGGTAAAGAGGGCCGCCTCCTCGCAGATGCCGATCTCGGTGAGGACCGCCATGCGGATATCCGCGTAGCGTTCGTCCTCGCGGTCGATCCGCTCCAGGCGGGAGGCGAGCTCCAAGAGGGGCGCGACCGGATCGCATTGGTTGGCCAACGCGACGGCGAGATCCTCGCGTAACCCTTCTTCGGTCTCCTGCAACTGCCAGAGCCAAACGCCCAGGCCCACGCCAAGCCCCAAAGCGGCGAGTGCGATCAAGCCGAGCACCGGCACAATCCATGCCGGTCGACGCTTCGGTGGCGGCACGGTCGCGGGATCGGGCGCGCCGGCCGCGCGCGGCGGGTGGCCGGGGTCGGTGCCGCCCCAGGAGATCAGCACCGGGGCGCCGCCGATCACATAGACCGCCTCGTCGCCCGGATAGACGATGGCGCGGGTCAGCAGACGTGCCGGCTCGGGATCGTCCGGTTCGCGTCGGGCTAGCTCGTCGGCCAGGTGTGAGATCGCATTCAGGTGATCATCGAGGACGTGCCGCGCCGCCGCCTGCTCCTCGTCGCTCAAAACCGAGAAGGGGCGCGGTTGTCCGGCCAGCTCGCTGGTCCAGGTGACCGTACCCGAGCCGTCGACCGCGATCTCGGGACGGGCGAAGACGGCTGCCGTTGCGCCCGGAAGATGGCGTCGCAGGGTCCGGCCGAGTGCGTCGAACTGCCGCCAGGGATGATCCGGCGCCAGCCGATCCGCAGGAGGACCGGAGTAGATCAGGGTCAGGATACGAACCGAGGGTGTCATCGCGGGCTCCCGAGTGATCGATTAGACTGATTCTAAACCGGGTGCCGGGTGATCCGAGTTGTTTCCGACGAAGGCCCCCGGTGTCGGCATGAGGTTTCATGGGCGGAGTTCCGATCAAGGCCGATCGTCGATATGCTGCACTCTACGAGTGGAGCAGTGCAGAGATTCCGGGACCGTCCGAGATCAGCTTCGTTGTCGTTGTCGTAATCGACCATCGATACGACTCCGACCATGATTCCGACAACGACAACGACAAGGACAACGACAACGACAAGGAACGGTCTCGACACATCTGCCGTGCGGCACTACTAAGACGCGGAGCGGATCATCGGGCTTTCCGCGTTGCGCAATGGTCTGTCGGAGCGTAGCAATCACAGGAGCCGGGATGACTGGAATGCACCTGAAAATGCGGTTGAGTGTCTGGCTGCTGCTGGCCGCGGTGGCGATGACTGTGGTGCCGGTCTTTGCCGAGCCGTCGACCGATCGCTCGCCCTTGCTGCAGGCCGGGAAGAAGACGCTCTTTCAGCGGGTGCTGACCCGTCCGGGGGCGATGCTGACCGAGCAACCGGGCGGCGATGCCGGGCGTCCTGTCGATGCCTTCTCGCGCTTCTACGTCTATGCCGAGACCGAGCGCGACGGACAGCGCCTGCTTGAGGTCGGGGTCGACACCAAGGGCAAGGTCAGCGGCTGGCTGCGGACCGGGGACACGGTGCCCTGGATTCAGCAGATGGCCTTGGCCTTCACCAATCCGGGCGCCGCGCGCGAGCGCGCCCTGTTCTATGATTCCTGGGATTCACTGAACGGCTTGCTGGCGCTGCCGGATCCGGCCGCCGAGGTCGGGCCGCTGACCCGCAAGATCGCCGAGGGCGGGCGCGATCCGCGCGTGGTCGCGATCGAGCCGGATCGCTTCATCGATATCAACTCACGCTTCTATCTGCTGCCGATCCTTGACTTCGAGGAGGTCTTCACCGATTCGGGTCATCTGATGCGTGGGCTCAAGGTGGCCTCGGTCACCGAGACGGCGGCCCCGACGAGCACGCCGCCTCCGGACGACAGCGCCGAGCCGGTAACCCAGCTCGGCAGCTTCCGCGCGGCGGTGGTCTTCATCATCGACTCGACGGTCTCGATGCAGCAGTACATCGACGAGGCGCGCGCAGCGGCGGAGCAGGTCTACAGGCGGATCGAGGGCTCGGGGCTTCTGGACAAGGTCTCCTTTGGTCTGGTCGCCTTCCGCGCGCCGACCGCCGATCCGGCCACGGCCAAATCACTGGAGTATGTTTCGCGGATGTTTGTCGACCCCGCGGAGGTCTCCTCGGGGCTCGAGTTCCTGACCCGCGCATCCAAGGTTACCGAGGCGAAGGTCTCGACGGACCGATTCGACGAGGACCCTTACGCGGGCGTCATCACTGCCCTGGAAGAGATCCCCTGGAACCGTTTCGGCGCACGCTATGCCGTGCTCATCACCGACGCCGGTGCGCTCGAAGGCGATGCCTCAACCACGGGTCTGCATGCCGAGCAGGTGCGTTCGGAGGCGGCCGAGAAGGGGGTCGCCCTCATGGTGCTGCATTTGAAGACCGCGATGGGCAAGACCAATCACGCCGCGGCCGAGGCGCAGTATCGGACCCTGGCGAACAACGCCGCGATCCAGCGCAGCCTCTATTTCTCGGTGCAGGACGGCCCTGCCGCGGCGCTAGGTAAGGCGGTTGCCACTCTGTCCGATACCGTGATCGAGAGCATCGAGGCGTCTGCACGCGGCGATCTGGCGCCGGGCAGTGCGCGTGCCGCTACGGCAACCGCAGCCCTGCCGACTCCCGGCGTTGCGCAAGACCCCGAGACCGCCTCGCTTCGGGAGGCGACCCGAGCGCTCGGTCACGCCATGCAGCTCGCCTATCTGGGCCGGGAGGAGGGCACCCGCGCCCCGTCGGTCTTCGAGGGCTGGATCAGCGACAGCGATCTTGCCGACCCCACGGTGCGAACGGTCGACGAACGGGTGTTGATCACCAAAGACCAGTTGAGCGATCTGCACGGGATCCTCAAGCAGATCGTCGACGCCGCGGATGCCGGGATGCTGAAACCCGACGCCTTCTTCGATAGCCTGCGCTCCATCGCCGCCCAATACGGACGCGATCCGGCCCTCGCCGCGAGCCCGCAGGCGACCAAGCTGGCGGATCTCGGTCTGCTCGGGGAGTACCTCGACGGCCTGCCCTACAAGAGCGACGTCATGACGCTAGATCAGGACACCTGGTCGCGCTGGGGCACGCAGCGTCAGTTCGAGTTCGTCAGCCGGCTCAAAGGCAAGATCAAGCTCTACGAGCGCTACAACGCCGACACGGACCGCTGGGTGAGCCTGGCCGAGGGCAGCCCGGCGGGCGAATGGGTCTATCCGGTGCCGCTGCGCGATCTGCCCTGATGTCTCCTCGGATGTGGCCGCGGATGGCACCTGCCGATGCCTTGCCCGCTCGGGCGATATCGCCCGATGTTCGCGATGCGCCGACCGACGTTCCTCTGATCGAAGCGACCGGACTGGGCTATCGCTACGGGCACGGCAGCGGGTCATTCGAGGTCAGTGTGCCGTGCTTGAGCATCGCCCGCGGCGAGACGTTGGCCATCACCGGGGAGAGCGGGAGCGGCAAAAGCACGGTGCTGGAGCTGCTCGGGCTTGCCGCGCCGCCGCTGCCGGGGGCGCACTTTCTCTGGCATGCGGCTGCGCCGGTGGATGTGGCTGCGCTGTGGCGCGCCCGCGCCGAGGGCGCACTCGCGCGGATGCGTGCCCGGTCGATCGGTTTCGTGATGCAGACCGGCGGACTCCTGCCCTTCCTCACCGTGCGCGAGAACATCGGCATCAACCGCCGCCTGCTCGGGCTTCCGGTCGAGGACGCGCGGATCGCACACCTGGTGGCGGCGCTTGAGATCGGTGCGCTGCTGGACCGGCGTCCGGCTCAGCTCTCGGTCGGCCAGCAGCAGCGTGTCGCGATCGGGCGCGCACTTGCCCACGGACCGGCGCTGGTGCTGGCGGACGAGCCCTCATCGGCGCTTGATCCGCGGCTCGCGGACCTTGTGCTCGGTCTGCTGCGCGATCTGGCCGTCGAGAGCGGTGCCGCGGTGGTGATCGCGACCCACGAGCAGGGGCGCGTGCGCGCGCTTGGTCTTCGCGAGATCCGGGCGCGTCCGCTCGATGCGCCGGACCGGCTCGGCTCCTGTTTCGAGGACGCGCCATGAACGGTACGGATCGCTCGGGACACGGCTTAGTAACGGCTCAGAAACAACTTAGCCATTCCGTCTCCCCCCTCTCCCCCCCTCTCCCCAACCCCTCTCCCGCGAGGGGAGAGGGGCTAAGATGGAC
>NZ_JBBWVD010000090.1:0-5246 GCF_041903745.1 Thiocapsa sp. C2-2m
GGGAGACGCTCGAGCGGGCGGGTCTTTGGGATCGGGTGCTGGTGATGAGCTATTCCGAGTTCGGGCGGCGGGTCGCGGAAAACGCGAGCCTGGGAACCGACCACGGCACGGCCGCGCCGCAACTGGTGCTGGGTGGCCGGGTGAAGGGTGGGCTGTACGGCGATCCGCCCGATCTGACCGCGCTGGATGGCGGGGATCTGCGCTATACGACGGATTTTCGGCGTCTCTATTCAACCGTCGCCGTGAACTGGTGGGGCATGGCGAACCCGGAATGGCAGGAGCGGTTTCCGGTGATGGGTTGGGTTTGAGGGAGGCGCACGTTGGGACCCGTCTTAATGACCGCGGGAAACCGGGGACGGGCTGAGCGGCTGGTCCGCAAGCGGCATGTCAGCTCAATGACGATGTTGTCGGCGGCCTTGTGGCGATGAGCGACCATTTACCGTTGCCGAGCTCGCGCGCCCTGCCAAGTCCGCTATCATCAGCTTCAGCGCCACCGTCAACGCAACCTTGGGAGAGCAGCATGAATCTGAACGAGCCCGTTCAGATCGATCCCGCGATCTGTCATGGCAAGCCGGTGATCTGTCTGTCGAAACCATCGCGCCGGCGTCGCAGGCGCGACACTCGAAGGTGGGATCCCGGATGACCGACGCCGGACACGCCATGGACCCGTCTTTGCTTAGAGGAGTTTTGTGATCGGCAACATGGATATACGCTTTTCAAGGCATGCCAAACGTCGCGCAAAGCTCTATAACCTGTCGTTATCGGTGATAACGAAAGCAATTTCCGAGGCAACCCTACAAGATGGTCAAGAGGAGATCCTGAAAACCATCCCTGGCATGAGCTATCCCCTGAAAATCATCGTATCCCGTGAGAACGACCGGGTCACCGTGATCATGAACTATCCGCTCAAGAAGAGAGTGAGCCCATGAAAGTCCACTATGACGATGACATCGATGCCCTGTATCTGAGTCTGGGCGACCAATCTCCCGACGGCGCCATCGAGATCGCGGCGGGCGTCAATCTCGACACGACCAGCGACGGCAAAATCGTCGGGATCGAAATTCTGGATGCGTCGAATAGGATGGATATCAAGACCATCTTGTCCTACACCCTTGATCTGGAACACGGACTTTCGCGGCATCGTGCCGCATGACCAACCACCGGAAAAGGGGTCAGAGCCCTTTCGGGGGTTCGGGGGCTAGGTCTTGAAAAGCAATATGGGAAGGCCGGGTCAGTTCTCCCATTGCACATCCTCGCGCAACAGACAGGAAAACCCCTCTTGGGAGAAATGCCCGTCATTGGTCAGCACTTCGGTGAGTTGCATATGCTGCATGAGATCCATAGAGATGCAGTCTGTCAGGCTGTAGCCTTTATCGAGTCTCGCGCGGAAAAACCTGAAGCCGGCATCGAAAGTCTCACGGGATTGCGGTTCGATGTGAATCTTCTTGTCGACTTGGATCTGCGCAACCATCCGGGTTGCGGTTTGACGTAGCAAAACACCCCGATCGCCGAAATAGTTTAGAAACTCCGTGAGCACCTCGTCCGTTGTAACGATTCGAACCGATCGGAGCGACTGGCTGACGCGAACAGTGCGGTCGTGCAATTGATCTCGGGGATTCAGTAAGGCGATCCAGTAACAGGTATCAGCAAACACCGTTTGCATTAGCGGGTTTTGTTCGGTCCGTAGAGGTAGTGATCGAGCTCCGTCGCGCCATCTGATGGAAGAGTGCTCCACTCCTCAGCGGGAACATCGCGCGCAAGTTCGGCGGCAAACTCCCAAATCGGGAGTGATGCCGCTTCGTTTCCTTGAAGCGATTCGGCTATCTCCAATACCAACGTGACCTCTTGGTGATCTTTGAGGCAGACCGGTTCAAGCGGGCGGAAGACCCCGTCTTCGTAAATCGCTCGTAGATGTTGAGTCATGGTTCACCTTTTCGCCTCGGGAACGCGGGGGCTTGCTAGGAAAAAAAAACAGGGTCAGGTCGCCTATTGCACAGCCTTGATGGTTTCGGGATCACGAACATGGACGGCTCGCTGTCTTTAGTCATGGCTTGATTGCATCGTTCCGACATCGGAATCCTCTGGCATGAACTCGGTGCGCATGGCCGCGACGAAGGTTTCCGCCTGTTCCACCATCTCGCGCGCATCGCTTAGTTCCACTGCCTCGCCGGTGTAGTCAGCCACCAGGCGGAGTTCCTCGGCACGGTTTAAGAATCGGCCCATCTCCTTTGAAACGGGTCCATTCTTGACGAGATCGTTGCCGAACGCACTGATGAGGCATCTGTGCGTGCGGTCGATGTTCGATGCGAGCGGCACCCCGGACGCAAGCAGCGCAGCCCGGGCCGAGGCGAACATGGCGTAGTAGGCGCGATTGCAGGCACCGTCCACATCGCCCACCCAGGTCGAGCAAAGCTCGCGCCGACGCTGCGGCTCGCTCCGCCTTCGCCATCAAGGCGACTGGTGTCAGGGGATGTCTTCTCACAGCCGGATACCTTCCCGTGCAATGTTCCGGAGCAAAGTCGGGTTCAAGTAGGTCTCGGGATGCTCCCATTCGTCGAGCCAGACGGGTAACGGCGAAATCGCAATACCGGTTTCCAGAAGCACATCGAAAGCCACATCGGCCATGGCCAACTTTGTGGTGAGGAAGCGCAGGTGTTCGCCGCGCAGGAGCACCGCGACATCCGCATCGCTGTCGGGACGATGAGTCCCCCGCGCCCGGCTGCCGAAGACGATGGCTCCGGCCATGTCGTAGCGCTCGGAGATCAAGGCGAGAAAGCGTTGCACGGCCTTCTCTGTCTCAGGGTCAATGTGATGTTCAACAGGATCCGGGTTGACTCCATCCGCTAGAAAAGGGGACAGATTTATTTTCTCGGTCATGACTTTGGTTCGCACGCGCTCGAAACTCGGCACCGAAACAGCAGATCCCCGCCTGCACCGGCTCGCCCTTCAACCGGACTCGGGACCAATCAGGTCTTCCACGTTCGCGGCATCGAAAATGCCGTCGAGCCAAACGTCCAGCTGCGCAATCTCGGCCGCGTCGATCCGCCGCTCCGCCCAGGCCGGGACAGGGCCGAAACGGCGCGCCAATAGGCGCTTCAATGTACTGGCCTTGCCCTCGACCTTGCCTTTGGCCTCGCCCCTGGCCTCGCCCTTGGCCTCGCCTTCGGCAAAGATCGACTGATAGGCCCGCGTTTCCTGGATGGGAGTCACCAGATTCAACATCGCCCGAATCTCCTTCGCGGTGAGTCCGCGAAATCGCTCGAAAAACCAATACTCCAAGACCTCGCCGAGGACCTCGCGGACCTCGGCGGGCACCGCGGCCGCCTGGGTTAAAGGGGTCGGTTAAAGGGGTCAGTTAAAGGGGTCAGAGCCCTTTTCCGCGATTTTTATCCCGGGCAGGGCAAATGGTCGAGCAGGGCCCGCTCCTCTCAGCGAATCTCAATGACGCCTTTCCCTTCCTCTAGGAAGTTGCGTAAGTCGGGAAGAATTGCAGAGAAGGTTGCGAGCAACGCGGCTTTCCTGCAATTGCCGATTCTGACCCAAACCACTTGCGGTGAATGATCAACTTGCCGATCCGCCATCAACGAAAAATCTTGATCTTTGGTCACGATCACCAGCCGCTCGGATTTTGCTAGTTCCCAGATAGCGCGATCATCGCTCGTTTCCATGCCTAGATCCTGAACATGCTGGCAATCAAATCCGCTATCCGCCAAGTAGCGTGCGAGGGCTGCCGGTAGTTGGTTGTCCACCAAGAGCTTCATGCTGCAATCAGGATTGAATGGCTGGCCTGGATGGCAGCGTACTCCAAGGCAGCAAGAATATCTTCTTCCTCAAGAAACGGATAATCCTCAAGGATTTCGGCGTGGGAAGCGCCGTTGCTGAGCAGGCTCAAAATATCGCTGACGCGCATTCGATATCCGCGAATGCAGGGGCTGCCGCTGCATTTCCCTGGCTCCAAGGTGATGCGCTCAAGTCGCTTTGTTGCCATCGCTATCTCCAAATAAGGGGACAGATTTATTTTCGCTCACAGCCTTCGTTCCCGAACCATGGAGTCTTGGCTGCCGGTTGCGCGGCATCTGATCGGTCATGCACAAGCATCGCAGCCACTTCATGCCATTCGCGGGCACCGGGGCCAATCGCTCGTTGAACACCTGGCGTTGAAGTCCAAGGAAAAGGGGTCAGAGCCCTTTCTCGATGCTAGACTTCCTCGGTAACGATCAACCGATATCCGGTCCGATGCCCCGCAAGCCAAGATTCTTCCTTCCCGGAGTTCCCGTTCACGTCGTCCAACGCGGCAACAACCGGCAGCCGATCTTCTTTGACGACCTCGACTACCGAGCGTATCTCGACTGGTTGAAGGAAGCCTCGGAGCGTTGGTCATGCAGGATACATGCGTATGTGCTGATGACCAACCACGTCCATCTGCTCATGACTTCGGATGACGCCGATGGCGTCAGCCGGAGCATGCAGTACCTCGGGCGACGGTACGTCCCCTACATCAATCACACCTATCGGCGCAGCGGAACACTGTGGGAGGGGCGCTTCAAATTCAGCCTGGTGCAGACGGAAGCCTACCTGCTCGCCTGCTACACCTACATCGAGCTCAACCCGGTCCGCGCCGGGATGGTCAAACATCCGGGACTGTCTGCAAACAGGCACACCTCTCGGCAACGACCGGTTTCGAGAACACATCGAGGCGACGCTGGGAACATGCGTCGGGAGGACGCAGCGGGGACGGCCGACAAAGCCGGTCGACACACCGCACGAAACACCCGACGCGAACCGCCAGCAACAGCTTGAAGGACTCTGATCATATCGTCTGCCACCTGCACACGCAGCACCCGACGCGGTTCCCGCAAGGGGCTACGACCACTTTTTCCGGAAAGCGGGACCGCTGGGATTCAGAGCCGACCGACGGCGAATGGGGATTCCAAGCCCAGCACCTTTGCCGCGTTCTGCAATCGGCGATCGGGGTCAAGCGGGGTCAGGGGTCAAGCGGGGTCAGACATGTGCCTATTTTCGCTCATGGCTTTGGTTCGCGCATGCTGGAAGTTCTGGAAGTTCGGCGCCGAAACAGCAGGTCCGCCTGCACCGGCTCACCCTGGTGGACATGGGTATTGAAGCGCCCGTCCAGGCTGAACCCGGCATCGATCAGAAAGCGCTCGATCTCCGCGTGCAAGGCTTGGCCCTCGTAGAGCTCGACATAAGATGCCTCGACATAGACCGCATCGACATTCGACAGCAGA
>NZ_JBBWVD010000091.1:0-5180 GCF_041903745.1 Thiocapsa sp. C2-2m
CCCCGAACCCCGAACCCCGAACCCGCCCGAGGTTTCTACCATGACCACGAATCTGGAGACCGCCCGGCACCCCGAAACCCTCAAGCGGGTCTGTATCGAGCCGCTGACACGCGTCGAGGGTCACGGCAAGGTGACCCTGTTGCTTGACGAGGACAACCGCGTCAAGCAGGCGCGGCTGCATATCGTCGAGTTTCGTGGCTTCGAGAAGTTTATCCAGGGCCGGCCCTATTGGGAGCTGCCGGTACTGGTACAGCGCTTGTGCGGGATCTGTCCGGTCAGCCATCATCTGGCTGCGGCCAAGGCGTGCGATCGGCTCATCGGTGTGGATCGGTTGACGCCGACGGCCGAGAAGGTGCGCCGGCTGATGCATCTGGGCCAGGTGCTCCAGTCCCACGCGCTGCACTTTTTCCATCTCTCCTCGCCGGATCTGCTGTTCGGCATCGACGACGCGGTGGCCCACCGCAACATCGTCGGTGTCATCCGGGACCATCCCGAGATCGCGATGCAGGGTGTGCTGCTGCGCAAGTACGGACAGGAGGTCATCCGCGTGACCTCGGGCAAACGGGTTCACGGCACGGGCGCGCTGCCGGGCGGGGTCAACAAGAATGTGAGTCTTGATGAGCGTGATCTCCTCTTGGCCGACATCGACCGAATCCTCAACTGGGCCGAGCAGGGCGTTCAGCTCATCAAGCGCATCATCCTGACGCGCCCAGACTTTCACTATCGCTTTGCCAGCGTCGATGCCAACACGCTGAGCCTGGTCGCGCCGGACGGCGGCTTCGAGCTCTACGACGGCGGGCTGCGCGCGCGCGACCCGCAGGGCGAGACCATCTTCGATCACGCGGACGATCAGGGTTATGCGGAGCTGCTCCACGAGGAGATCAAGCCTTGGAGCTACATGAAGTTTCCCTTCATCGTGGCGCTGGGGCCGGAGCACGGCTGGTATCGGGTCGGCCCGCTCGCGCGCGTCAACAACTGCGAGCGTTTTCATACCCCGCTCGCCGAGCAGGAGCGTCAGGACTTCGCGGCCGCCGGGGAGGGTCGCCCGCTGCAGGCCGCACTCACGACCCATTGGGCGCGGATGATCGAGCTGCTGCACTGCGCCGAGGCGATCCGCGAGCTGCTTGCGGACCCGGACCTGCAGGGCAACGACCTGCGTCGCGAGGGCACTCTGCAAACCACCGGTATCGGCGTGCTGGAGGCCCCACGCGGGACCCTCTTCCACCATTACGAGATCGACCCCGACGGGCTGGTCACCCGCGCCAACCTCATCGTCTCCACGACCAACAACAATCAGGTGATGAACGAGTCCATCCGCCGCGTCGCCGCCGACGACCTGGACGGACACGCGCTCACCGAGCCCTTGCTCAACCGCATCGAGGTCGCGATCCGGGCCTATGATCCCTGCCTGTCCTGCGCGACCCATGCGCTCGGCAAGATGCCGTTGGAGCTCGAGCTGCTCGACGCCGAAGGACAGCGTGTCGGACGGTTGGTGCGGCATGCCGACGGCGCGATCGGCCCCTGAGCGCGGATCGATCGCTCGGCGTCCGGCGCCCGACATGTCTGGTGTTGCCCGGTGTCTCGCAGCGCTCGCCATCACCGACAACACCGAGGGGCAGCCGTCGGCCGGCCCTTGCGGGACGCTCGTCCTCGGTGCATGCTCCGCGCCCATCAACGCGCACACCCGGAGCAACCACGCATGAGCAAGATCCATTTCATCGGCGGCGAGAAGGGCGGGGTCGGCAAGTCGGTGCTGGCTCGCCTGCTCGCGCAGCATCATATCGACAACAACCAACCCTTTACGGTCTTCGACACCGACCAATCCCATGGGGCCATGCTCCGCTTCTACGGCGCCTACTCCAGATCCGTTTTGCTCGACGCCTTCGAGGATGCCGATCAATTGATGGAGGCCGCGCTCGCGTCGCCGCAGAATGTGCTGGTGGATCTGGCTGCCCAGACCTCGGCACCCTTGTTCCGCTGGATCGATCAGAACGACTTCCTGACGCTTGCCGCCGACGAAGGGGTCGGAGTGGTCTTCTGGCATGTCATGGACGACGGTGCCGACGGCATCGGTCTGCTCCAGCGACTCATCGAGCGCTACGGTGACGCGGCCTCCTACGTCGTCGTGCAGAACTACGGCCGCGGAAAGGATTTCTCCGCGTTCCGGAGCTCTGCGGCCCGAGCCGCCGCCGAGGCCGTCGGTGCTCGATTCATCGAGCTCCCCGAGCTGCACGCGGCCACGATGCGCAAGGTCGACCATCTAGCGGCGAGCTTCTGGGCCGCAGGCCAGAGCCGGCCGGGCGGATTGGGTCTGATGGATCGCCAGCGTCTCAAGGTCTGGATGCGCAAGGCCAACGAGCAAATCGCCTTGTTGGGTCCGGTCCTCGCGGTGCAGCCGCCGGCCGAGTCCGTTCAGGAGTGGTTGACGGGCGCATTGGACGAGACGTCGCCCGGCTGACCGCATATCCGGAGGCGTCTAGCGGCGCGATCATTGCCCTGATGCAGGCGAGATCCGGGACGAATTCAGCCATCGAAACTACCCTAAGAAGCGCCGGCAAGGGTATTATGTGGAGCCAAAATTTCGGAGAGAGTCATGGCGCAGGCGACACGATACGGGCAGTTGACGTTCAGCGACTACGTGGAGCGCGCGCTCCGCGAGGGCGCCATGTGGACCCTCATGGTCGTGGCGCTCTATCTGATGCTCGCCTTGGCCAGCTATTCCCCGGATGACCCGGGTTGGTCCTACGTCGGCGACGTCTCGCAGGTCAGCAACTCGGCCGGTCGGGCCGGCGCCTGGTTCGCGGATGTCACACTCTTTCTTTTCGGGTTCTTCGCCTATCTGCTCCCGGTGATGGTCGGCTGGAGCGCCTGGCTCGTCTTCCGCGGTCGCGGCGAGGAGCCGGCGCCCCGCACCTGGATCCTGGCGCTGCGCTGGATCGGGTTCTTCATCACCATCGTCGCCGGCTGCGGATATGCCGCGATCCATCTCGCCGATCTCGGCGCCCATCTTCCGAACGGGTCCGGCGGTGGTCTGGGTCTACTCGTGAGCGGCAACATGCGCGCCGCCTTCAACACCAAGGGGACCGATCTGCTGCTCGGAGGTGCCCTTTTGGTCGGGTTTACGCTCTTCTCCGGGATCTCCTGGCTGAGGGTGGTCGACAGTACGGGGGCTGCCGTGCTGCAGGCTGCGGGCTGGGTCGCGAACGTCGTGCAGGGTGCTGCGACGAGCCTGGTGGCGCGTCGGCAGGCTGCCGGGGCTGCGGAGTCGACCGGGCTTCCCGAGGCATTGAATCTGATCGACGATCCCACGCAATTGGATGGACAATCGATGCTTTCGCGTTTGCAGGATGCGGCCGGCTCCGAAGAAGCGACGGGGCGCGAGCCCGGCGGGCGGCTCGGGCGTCGTTTCGAGGGGGTCCCGCGTCGTGTTCGGGATGCCATGGCAGAGCCCGAGACCCTGTCGCTCGACGATCTCAAGCGCGGTCAGAGACCCGTGCCGGCGGCGGCACCGCGGATCAAGACGGCGCCGCGCCCGGTGACCCGGCCGGAGCCGTCGATCCCGACCACCCAGGCCCCTTCGGTACAGGCTGCTTCGGCCGCCCATACCGCAACCGGTCGGACCGACGAGATCAGTCTTCCGCCGCTCGACCTGCTCGATCTCCCGCGTCCGAGCGGCCGGGCCTACTCGGACGAGCAGATCGAGGACCTCTCGCGACAGGTCGAGCTCAAGCTCGCCGATTTCGGCGTCCAGGTCCAGGTCGTGGCCGTCTATCCCGGTCCGGTCGTCACGCTCTTCGAGCTGGAGCTTGCGCCCGGCATCAAGGTCAGCAAGATCACCGGATTGGCGAAGGATCTGGCGCGTGCGCTCTCGACCATCAGCGTGCGCGTAGTGGAGGTCATCCCGGGCAAGTCGGTGATTGGCATCGAGATCCCCAACCAGCAGCGCGAGACGGTCTTTCTGCGTCAAACCTTCGGCTCGGCGACCTATCAGGACGCCAAGTCGCCCCTGACCTTGGGCCTGGGCAGCGACATCTCCGGTTTGCCCGTGGTCGTGGATCTGGCCAAGATGCCGCACGTGCTGATCGCCGGCACGACCGGCTCGGGAAAATCGGTGGCCATCAACGCCATGATCCTGAGCCTGCTCTACAAGGCCGGACCGCAGGACGTGCGGCTCATCATGGTCGATCCGAAGATGCTCGAGCTCTCCGTCTACGAGGGCATCCCGCATCTGCTCACGCCTGTCGTGACGGACATGAAGGAGGCGGCCAACGCGCTGCGCTGGTGTGTCGGGGAGATGGAACGCCGCTATCGCCTGATGGCGAAGCTCGGGGTGCGTAATATCGGCGGTTACAACCGCCAGATCGCCGACGCCGCGGCGCAAGGACGCACCATTCCGGACCCCACCATCGCGGCCGATTTCGCCGCCGAGCAGGGTGTCGAGGTGCCGGCCCTGGAGCATCTACCCTATATCGTCGTGGTGATCGACGAGCTGGCGGACATGATGATGGTCGTCGGCAAGAAGGTGGAAGAGTTGATCGCGCGTCTGGCACAGAAGGCGCGGGCATCGGGCATCCATCTCCTGCTCGCCACACAGCGGCCCTCGGTCGATGTGCTGACCGGGCTCATCAAGGCCAATATCCCGACCCGGATCGCCTTCCAGGTCTCATCGCGGATCGACTCGCGCACCGTCCTGGACCAGATGGGCGCCGAGCAGCTGCTCGGCAACGGCGACATGCTCTATCTGCCGCCCGGCGGGAACATCCCGCAGCGCGTGCACGGCGCCTTCGTCGACGATCACGAGGTCCATCGGATCGTCGAGCACCTCAAGCAGTTCGGTGCGCCCGAGTATCTGCAGGACGTGCTGCGCGAGCCGACCGAAGTGCTGCCCGGCATCGACCCCGAGCCGCGCGGCGACACCGAGGATACGGATCCCCTGTTCGACGAGGCGGTCCAGATCGTCGTGGAGAGCAGACGCGCCTCCATCTCGGGGGTACAACGGCGTCTGAAGATCGGTTACAACCGCGCCGCGCGCATGATCGAGGAGATGGAGAGGATCGGGATCGTGGGCGCGGCGGAGACCAACGGAAACCGTGAGGTCTTGGCGCCGCCGCCGATCGAGGATTGAAGGGGGGTCGGGTTCGGGGTTCGGGGTTCAGGGTTCAGGGTTCAGGGTTCAGGGT
>NZ_JBBWVD010000092.1:0-5068 GCF_041903745.1 Thiocapsa sp. C2-2m
GCCGTAGGCCGGGGTGAGGAACGAACCCCGGCATCCGCGGATTTGCAACCGGTTGAAATGCCGGGGTTCGCAAGCTCACCCCGGCCTACGCCATGCTGTCTTTCGGCCCATCGCAGGAATATTTGCACAGTCTCGGAGCGTGGGAGCGAGTTACACAACCGCGGCACGGGCGTCTCGGGGCGACTCAAGTCGCCCCTTTGGGGTTGGATCCGACTTCAGCGGCGAGCTGCTGACGGTGTTCGATGTTGTCAGGCATCGCCCGCACCCGGTCGTGCGCTTGGTCGCCCCCAACTCGCTCCCACGCTGCTGCTGGCCGGGTGGGTGCCGGCGGTAACCGTCAGGCGCTCGGCTTCGTGTCGAGCTCAGCCCTCAGTTGATTCGCGCGGGCTGCGATTTGCTCGATGCTCAAATCGGGCAGGCCTTCTCGGCGCCACGTCGTGTCATCGAACCTTTCTCGGTTAATGGAGACCACAAATCGCTCGGCTTCGACCAAACCGAGCGCGTCAATGAGAGCTCGCATGCCCCGCAGGCGGATTTCAGTTTCCGTTGTCATACCAGCGCTCCAACATGGCGAGAGCCTCTCCGATTTGAAGCCCGAGTAGGATTTCTGGGGGGCATTCGACTTCGATTTTGGTTTCCATGTTTGGGGAAGTTTTAAGTTTTAAGGTTTGGGGTTTGGATGTTTATTGGGATGTTGGTGGTGGCTTGGTTTAGGCGGTCGTCGTTGGTCCAGAGCTCGGTGCAGGCGTGGCGTGTTGCGGTTGCTAGATGGATGGCGTCGGGGGTTTTTAGGCGATGGTTGGCTCGTAGGTGTGTTGCCATCTCGAATTCGGGGTCGCCGATGGAGAGCCATTGTTGCTCGGCGATAAAATCTCTGTAGTCGCTTGCCAGTGCGTCGTTTCCCTCGGCAAGGGGTTTCACGAGCGCTTCCAGTTGTACCAAAGGAGAGACGCAGAGGATGACGTCGGGATTGTCCGCGAGGAGGGCTCGCATTGGGTCGGTGAAACCTGGTACGTCCTCGATGAGGTAGATCAGGCAACAGGTATCGAGATAAACGCGGCGCATCAGCGGTCGCTGTCCCAATCCGTTCGCAAGGCGGCAAGTCGCTTGTGGACCTCCGCCGGATCGCTGCGTGGCCGTTTGGCGTAGCGCGGAGTGGCGAGAAGTGCCAATGCCCGGGCGGCAGTGCCGCTGGGTGCGGGCGATGCCGGTGGCGGCTCGTCGGACAAGACCAATACGGCACGCATCGGATGACCGAGCGGGATCGGCTCCAGTGGGCGCAGATGGCCGGCGGCGTCGATTTCTACTTGGATGGTTTTCATTTTTTTAAGTTTTAGGTTTTAGGTTTTAGGTGTTGGGTTTGACGGTTCGGGCGGTCGGTGCTTGCTGATGATTGTTGGTTATTCGGGGCTTTTGGTTTTTGTTGGCGATGTCGGAACATCGCCTTGCTGTGTTTGAACGTTGATGTTGTAGGGTGCGGATCGAACCGAGGTTCTGTTCACACTCCGGATCTTAGAGACGGGCGTCGACCGTTTCCGCCAGTAGGACGGATTTCACGTCTAGAGGATCGCCTTGGGTTTTGCCCAGCGGCGGATCCCGTTGGCGCCCGTCTCGAGGAAGTCGCGGTGGGCGACGGCGAGGATAACGGCGTCGTAGGTCCCTTCGGCCGGGGCTCGGCGAGACAGTCGAGGCCGTATTCGTGCTTGGCCTCGGCGCGGTCGATCCAGGGGTCGTAGCAGTCGACCGCGATGGTGTATTCGCGCAGGGCCTGGATGATGTCGATCACGCGGGTGTTGCGCAGGTCCGGGCAGTTCTCCTTGAAGGCGAGACCGAGCACCAGGATGCGGCTGCTGCACACGCCGATGCCGTTTTGGAGCATGAGTTTGACGACGGTTTCGGCGACATGGGCGCCCATGCGGTCGTTGATGCGTCGACCGGCGAGGATGACCTCGGGGTGGTAGCCGATGGCGACGGCCTTGTGGGTCAGGTAATAGGGGTCCACACCGATGCAGTGTCCGCCGACCAGGCCGGGGCGGAAGGGGAGGAAGTTCCACTTGCTCCCGGCGGCTTCCAGCACCTCGAGGGTGTCGATGCCGAGTTTGTCGAAAATGAGGGCCAGCTCGTTCATGAGGGCGATGTTGAGATCGCGCTGGGTGTTCTCGATGACCTTGGCGGCTTCGGCGACGCGGATGCTGCTGGCCGGGTGGGTGCCGGCGGTGGCCGTCAGGAGCTTCGCTTCGAGTCCAGCTCAGCCGACATTTGGTTCGCGCGGGCTGCGTTTTCTTGAGTAGCCGGTCGTCTGTCGTGACGAACAGGTCCGCACCGCCCGCCATCGCAGAGGCGACATGCAGGGCATCGTATCGGCCAAGCTCGCGTGATGACGGCTCATGGGCACGAAAGACAAATCAGTGTTCCTCGCCGACACTCATGTGCCGTACCGCCCGCAACCAATCGTCCCCGTCGGGACTGATGAGCAGTTGGTCGCCGAGGTCTTCCAACCTCCGAAGGTCGGCGATGCTCGCCAGCAACGGCTCGGTTTGTTCGGCGATCGTCAATCCAAAACGACGGCGTACCAGACGGACCAGGATGTGGCGGGTCGCCTCGCGACCTTGCTCCAAGCCTTGCTCCAAGCCTTGTTCCAGGCCCTGTTCCAAGCCTTCTCGTTTCCACTGATCGGTCCAGGTTTCCAGATTCTCGGCCAGCATGTGATAAACCTCGCTGAGATCGCCAAGGGGTGGCAGTGGCACGCCGGGCAGCCGCTTGGGCAGGAAGACGCGACCGAACCAGACCGCGAAGGCGCGGCGCAGGCCGGTCTGTTCCGGCGCCTTGAGCCAGTCGAGCAAGGCGCGCACGATGCCCATCGCTTCGCCCGCGCCGCGGCTGGCCTCGAGCCGAAACAGTGCAGCGCAGAGGTTGCGCTCGGGCAGGGGGCCGGCCTTGGCGAGTCGCTGCTCGTCGAGCAACAGGTAAGCCTGTCGCGGGCGATAGCGCTCGAGCAGCGACGGCGCCGGCTCGATGAGCGGCTCCAGCGTCTCGGCAGCGCGCCAGGGCGTGACACCATTGTAGAGCACTACGGGCAGGACGGGCGGCAGACGCCCCGCGGCACTTAGGGTCTCGGCGCGTATGAGATCTTGGTACAGCAGCCCGAGGTAGGTCTGGATGCGCACCGCCATCCAGGGATCGACGGTGGATTGGAATTCCAGCAGCAGGTAGACGTAGAGCCAGTCGGGGCCCCAGCGCAGGCGCCAGACGATGTCGTCGGCGCGGTCGCGTAGGTCGTCGGTCACATAGCTTCCGCTGCAGCGCTCCAGGGTCCCCAGGTCGAGCGCTTGCACCCAGGCGCCGGGCACGAAGCCGCGCAACAGGTCGCGCACCATGGCTGCGTGGCTATAGAGCAGTTTGTAGCCGCTGTCGTGGGTGGGATCTCTCCGGTGTAACTTCGATTTATTCTGCGCGTTCATGCGGTTGAATGGTTTCCCGGTTCCCTGTGCATCACGATGGGCCCTTTCCAAATTCGACCGGGATCGTGGAGTGAGCTCGAGCCGGCCTCGTTCGTTTTGTCTAGCCTAAGCGTGTTCGGCGCGGTTCCCGGGATCGCGGAGTTGAGCTCGACCCCGCCGGCCGTCAGGGCAGCGGCGCGCACGGACAGGCGAGAGTGTCTCGGTTCGTTACAGACGACCGTCGACGGCCTGCACCGGCAGAACGGACTTCACGTCGTAGAGGATCGACTTGGGCTTGGTCCAACGGCGGAGCCCGGTCGCGCCCGTCGCGACGAAGTCGCGATGGGCGACGGCGAGGATGACGGCGTCGTAGGTGCCGTCGGCCGGGGGCTCGGCGAGGCAGTCGAGGCCGTAGTCGTGCTTGGCCTCGGCGCGGTCGATCCAGGGGTCGTAGCAGTCCACGGCGATGTTGTACTCGCGCAGGGCCAGGATGATGTCGATGACGCGGGTGTTGCGCACGTCCGGGCAGTTTTCCTTGAAGGCGAAGCCGAGGACGAGGATGCGGCTGTTGCACACGCCGATGCCGTTTTGGAGCATGAGCTTGACCACGGTCTCGGCGACATGCGCACCCATGCGGTCGTTGATGCGTCGCCCGGCGAGGATGACCTCGGGGTGGTAGCCGATGGCGACGGCTTTGTGGGTCAGGTAGTAGGGGTCGACACCGATGCAGTGGCCGCCGACCAGGCCGGGGCGGAAGGGGAGGAAGTTCCATTTGCTCCCGGCGGCTTCGAGCACCTCCAGGGTGTCGATGCCGAGCTTGTCGAAGATCAGGGCAAGCTCGTTCATGAGCGCGATGTTGAGATCGCGCTGGGTGTTCTCGATGACCTTGGCCGCCTCGGCGACGCGGATGCTGCTGGCCGGGTGGGTGCCGGCGGTGATGATCGCGTTGTAGAGGGCATCGACGATGGCGGCGATCGCGAGGGTGGAGCCGCTGGTGACCTTTTTGATGGTGGTCAGGCGGTGGTCTTTGTCGCCGGGGTTGATGCGCTCGGGGGAGTAGCCGCAGTAGAAGCCGTTGCTTTCGGGTGGGGGTGGCGGCTCGTCCGTGGTCTCGGCGGTGGGTTGTCGGATTACGCTGTCGCTCATCCGACCTACGCATGCGCCTTCGCCTTCGCCAGCGCCGGATGCTCGGCGGTCGGGATTCGGGGGCGCCGCGGGTGCCGTGGTGCGGCGGTCGGTATGGATGTAGGTCAGACCGGAGGCGCGGGCGAGCACGGGGACGCAGTCTTCCTCGGTGCAGCCGGGGTAGACGGTGGATTCGTAGATCACCAGGTCGCCGGGTTTGAGAACCTTGCCGACGGTCTCGGAGGCATTGAGCAGGGGCGTCAGATCGGGCCGCTTGTAGTCGTCGACCGGGGTGGGCACGGTGACGATGAAGATGCGGCAGGGGCGCAGGGCGTCGAGGTCGCCGGTGCAGGTCAGGTGGCGGGCGGCGGCGAGATCCTCCGGGCTGGTCTCGCGGGTGCTGTCGCGACCGGCTTTGAGCTCGGCGATGCGGGCTTGGTTGATGTCGAAGCCGACCACGGGGCGGTGTTTGGCGAACTCCACGGCCAGCGGCAGACCGACGT
>NZ_JBBWVD010000041.1:0-46888 GCF_041903745.1 Thiocapsa sp. C2-2m
TAGAGGGTTCGGGGTTCGGGGTTCGGGGTTCGGCGCTGATGAACCGTTAAAAAATAAGTAAAACAACTCGACGAAAGAACACCTTTACCAAGCTTGTCGTTGTCGATTACGACAACGACAACGACAACGATTGGATTCGGTGCTCAACTCATTTCTGATAAGTGACTGAGGTGACCTACACCCTGCACCCTGCACCCTAATCCCTGCACCCAGAACCCTGCACCCTGCACCCCGCACCCTGCACCCCGCACCCTGCACCCTGCACCCCGCACCCCGCACCCTGAACCCTAATCCCTGCACCCTGCACCCCGCACCCTGCACCCCGCACCCTGCACCCCGCACCCTGAACCCTAATCCCTGCACCCTGAACCCTGAACCCTGAACCCTGAACCCTGAACCCTGAACCCTGAACCCTAATCCCTGAACCCTGAACCCTGAACCCTGCACCCTGAACCCTGAACCCTAATCCCCGAACCCCGAACCCTGAACCCTCTAATCAAAATGAATCTGCGTGTAAGGAAACGCGATCGGCCTCCCCTCCAAAAACTCGGTCAAAAAGGTCCAGATGGCATCGGCCGAAGGCGGGCAGCCGGGTAAGAAGTAGTCGATCGCAACCACCTCGTGGATCGGATGCACTTGATTGAGAAGCAGCGGGATCTCTGGGTCGTTCGGGATGCCGGCGTTGTGCACCCCGATCCCGTCGCAGTAGGACTCGCGCAGGCACTCGGCGAGACTGAACTGGTTGCGCATCGCCGGGATCCCGCCGTTGACCGCGCAGGCGCCGACGGCGACCAGGGTCTTGCAGCAACGCCGAAACTCGCGCAGCACCTCGACGTTCTCGGCGTTGGCGACCCCGCCCTCGATCAGACCCAGGTCGCAGTCGCCGAGCGTCTTGATGTCGGTCAAGGGGGTGCGGTCGAAGGTCACCAGATCGACCAGCTGGAGGATGCGCTCGTCGATGTCCAAAAGGGACATATGGCAACCGAAGCAGCCGCAGAGCGAGGCGGTCGCGACACGGGGCTTCTCGGCCATCAGACCACCTCCTCCTCGTGTGCACGCACGTCGCCGACGATGCTGATGGGCTCGCGGTCGTACAGACGCTCGCCGATCGGGGTCTCGTAGCCGCGGCCTTTCGGCAGGATGGCGCCGGTCGGACAGACATGGGCCGCCTTGTCGCCCGCGGCAAAGCTCGAGTCGCCCAGCAGACCGCTCGGCGAGTCGATCACCAGATGGCTCTCGAGACCTCGCCCGCTGATCGCGAAGACCCGCTTGCCGTCGTGGTCGCGGCTGGCACGCACGCAGAGCTCGCAGAGGATGCAGCGGTTGAAGTCGATGATGACATCCGGATGCGAGGCATCGACCGGCCGGCGCGGGAAGAAGTGGGTGAAGTGCGGTGCGAGCATCCCGGTGTAGTAGGCGACCGCTTGGAGCTGACAGGCCCCGCTCTTCTCGCAGGCGGGGCAGACGTGATTGCCTTCCACGAAGAGCATCTGAAGGATGGCGCGGCGCGTCGCCTGAATCGTCTCGGAGCTGCTGTCGACCTCCAGCCCTTCGCTCGCCGCGGCGGTGCAGGCCGAGACCTGCCGCCCGCCGATGTCGACCAGGCAGACACGGCAACTGCCGTGCGGTGCGAGCTCCGGGTTGTGGCACAGGTGCGGGATATAGACACCGGCGGCGAGCGCCGCATCCATGATGGTCTGGCCGGTCTCGAAGGTAATGTCGCGACCGTCGAGCTTGAAGGTCTTACTCATGCGGACACCTCCGAACCATCTTGGATTTCGGCTCGGATAGGGGCTCGGATATGGGCTCCGACGTCGTCTCGACCCGTGAGTGCCCGAGCTTCCGAGAGGGCCGAGTCCAGGTCGAAGGACGGGGTGTGAGCCTCGCGCGCCAGGCGCCGACGATAGATCTGCGGGAATTTATCGAGCGTGTTGAGCACATGGTTCGGTGCCGTGTGCCCGAGCCCGCAATAGCTCGCTTGGCGCATCACCGCACCGATATGGCGCATCTCGCTCAGGTCGTACTCCGAGCCCTGACCCGCGGCGACCTTCTCGATCAGGTTGCGCAGGAGCGCCCCGCCGACCCTACAGGGAGTGCAGAAGCCGCAGCTCTCATGCGCAAAGAAGGCGGCGAAGTTGCGGACCATGTCGAGCAGGTCGCGGCTGTGATCGAAGATCATGAAGGAGCCGGCGGTCGGCAAGTCCTCGAAGGCGATGATGCGATCGAAGTCCGCCGGCGAGAGGGTCGCACCCGCCGCGCCCGAGATCTGGACCGCTTGGGTGTTCTCCGCCCCGCAGTCGGAGAGCACACGATGGACCGGCGTGCCGAACGGATACTCGTAGATGCCGGGGCGAGCGCAGTCTCCGCTGACCGAGAGGATCTTGCTGCCGGCGGACTGATCGGTGCCTTCGCCGCGGAGCCAATAGCCGCCCCATTGGACCACCCGCGCGGCGGCGAGGAAGGTCTCGACATTGTTGACCACGGTCGGCTGATCGTCGAAGCCGCTGGTCACCGGGTAGGGCGGGCGCTTGCGCGTGACCCCGCGCTTGCCTTCAAGCGACTCGATCAGCGCAGACTCCTCGCCGCAGATGTAGGCGCCCGCACCCAAATGGATCTCGATGTCGAAGTCGAATCCGTCGGCGCCCAGGATGCGCATACCCAGCAACCCTTCGGCGCGACGGCGCTGCAGCACCGATTCGAGATGCGGCAAGAGGTAACGATACTCCCCGCGCAGATAGAGAAAGCCCCGACGGGCGCCGATGACCCCGGCGCAGACTGTCATCCCCTCGATCACCAGGTCCGCGTAGTCGGTCAGCAGGACGCGATCCTTGAAGGTCCCGGGCTCGCCCTCGTCCGCGTTGCAGACGACATAGCGATCGGTCCCGGGAGCCTCGCGACAGAACCTCCATTTGAGTGCCGTCGTGAAGCCCGCCCCGCCGCGTCCACGCAGTCCCGAGCGCTCCACCTCGGCGAGCGCGGCGTCCGCACCCTCATCGACGAACCGACGCAAAGCAGCGCCGTCGGTCGCCGGGTTGCCGAGAAGAAGTCCGCGCCGACGGATGTTGTTCTCGACCCGGAAGAACTCACCCGGCCAACGCTCGAGCGGGATGCCCTCCTCCACCAGATCGGCGATCCGATCAACCCGCTGCGCATCTAGGTTGGTCACGGCTTGGCCGTTGACCAGGAGTGCGGGACCTTGGTCGCACATCCCGGTGCAGGAGGCGAGACCGACGCTCACACGCCCGTCCGCGCGGATCAGGTCAAGTCCCCAAGCCGGCAGCCCCGTCAACCCGAGACGCTCGATGAACAGACGGATCAGACGCCGGCTGCCCAGCATCCGGTCGGTGATGTTGTCGCTGAAACGGATCTCGAAGGCGCCGTGCGGGCGTTCGTGCAGGAAGGCGTAGAAGGCAATCGCTGCGCGCACCTGGGTGCGGGTGACATCCAGTGCGGCGGACAAGGCTTCCACTGCCGCGTCCGGCACATCGGAAAAACGCTGCTGCACGCGGATCAGATGCTGAAGCAGGTGCCGCGGATCTCGGCCATGGGTTGCAAGCGAATCCGCCACGAACCCCTCGACCATGACGGCTGTGGACGCATTCATCGACACCTCCCGCGGGCTTATGCATCGGGCCGGAAATCGTATTGCCTCACGGCAGTATAGAACATGATGAGGGGTGCCGACGGTCATGCGGCGCGGCAGCCCCCTCCGGGTAGCGGGCGGATTGGAGCCGTGCGCCCCGCCCCGATGCCTCCGGGCCCGGAGGCATGGCGGTTCCCGATAGCGCTTTCGAACATTCAGGCGATCTCCGGCAAGAAGCATCCCGACTGCGCGTGCCTGTAAGATCTGTGGGGGCTAACCTAAGTCGCCCCTTGTCGATCGCGCTTCAGGAGCTGGCGCGGTTTAACATACTAAATAATATTAAGTTCTAAACCGCGTCACTACAAAGTTCGGAAAAATCCTTGAGCCCGACACAACATGAAGATGACGCATTTCACCCTGGACGCGGTTTAGTTGACATAATATTTTTCGCGACGCCTCTTGACATCCGAGGCGCCGGATTTTACTTTACATAATGTAGGCGCTCGCAAGAGGTCTACAGACACCGCGGTTCACACGAACGCGCAATCGGCATATTGCTCAACCGAGGATATATCAATGACCAACATCGACTTTTCACCACTCTTCCGCTCAATGATCGGCTTCGATCGGATGTCTTCCGCGTTGGAGACGGCTTACCGTTCAGAGCCCGGCGGTTACCCCCCGTATAATATCGAGGCGAGCGGCGAGAACGACTACCGCATTACCATGGCGGTCGCCGGTTTTACCGAAAAGGATCTCACCCTCGAGGTCAAGGAGAACATCCTGACCGTTTCGGGCGCACGCTCGGATGACGAGGACAAAGGTCAGACCAAGTTCCTCTATCGCGGGATCGCCAACCGCAACTTCGAGCGCAAGTTCCAGCTCGCCGACTATGTGCGGGTCCTGGATGCGCGGCTCGAAAACGGCCTCCTGCATGTCGACCTGCGTCGCGAGATCCCGGAGGCGATGAAGCCCCGTAAGATCGAGATCCGCGGCGAAACAGGCCGGTATCTCGAGGGCGAGACCCACAAGACCCAAGCCGCCGCCTGATCCAAGGCGGCGCGTCACGCGGCTCGAACGCGTGACGCCTGTGGTCGATCTTGAGGCAAGCCGGGCGATCGCCCGGCTTGTTCTTATGTGTGCTCCGACGGGTTTTGGATCCGCATCGCCTTCGCGCGCCGGATTCCCGCCCGGCCAAGGATCACGCTGTTGATGCGAAGCCTTCGCGCCGTTCGCGCCTTTGCGGTTCAAATAACCCCCTCGATCAACACCGCGATACCACGCTCGTACCCATCGACGCGGCCGAGCATCCGCTGATGCGCGACCCCTTTCGGTCTTTTGCGCGTCGGCGCGCGCGTGGAGCTCGAGATCTCGCGCGAGGGTGTCCAACGCGGCGATGACTTGGTCGTCCTGGCCCGAAGCTGACCGGGTGACGGTCATCCGATCAAAATCCGACCTCCCGTTGATCTGGATCCGGTTGCATCTTCCGGATTTCGGTCCATCATTAGCAAAAATTGCATTGACAATTGTCTAGCCGGATCAGATACAGGTTCGGCGCGACCCCGAACACGGACCAAAGGCCATCGGACAGGCACAAAACCGCCAAAGCAGTCCCAACCCACCCGCGCGGTGGAGGAGTACACGATGTCAGCCATGCAGATCGCCGGACGGCAGCTCGAGATCAACAAGCAGGGCCATCTGGCCTATTTCGATGATTGGGAGCCCTCGGTCGCCACGGCCTTGGCGGAAGAGGAAGGCCTGAGCCTGACCGAGTGTCATTGGGCGGTCATCACTTTCCTTCGTGAGTATTACGCAACCCACGAGATGCCGCCCTCCCCGAAGGTCGTCATCAAGACCGTCGGCGCGCACGTGTCACCCCATATCCCCTGCTCGCGTAAGCACCTGGACGGGCTCTTTCCGAACGGGGGCTGCAAGCAGGCCTGTCGTCTCGCGGGGTTGCCGCGGTATTACTGCCATTCCTGCTAAACCGCGTCCGCAGCGGCATGGGTGTTTTATGAATTGAATCGGCTACGGCCGCAATCACGGATGTCGGAGCTGACGCGGTTTAAATTCTAAGGAATATGAAAATCTAAACCGCGAGCAGCGCCGGCCGTTGCGCTTCCTGTCGTCAGCGCAACCTACGGGGCTACGGGCCGCGTAGGTTGTGCCGAGCCCCGCAAGGCCCAACGCACCGGCCGTTGCGCTTCCTGTCGTCAGCGCAACCTACGGGGCTACGGGCCGCGTCGGTTGTGCCGAGCCCCGCGAGGCACAACACGCCGCTTACGGCTTAAACCTTCAGGTTGGATAGGGTAGCCGCCCGTAGATCCGGCTCAGAACACGCAGCCGCTCGGCTGCGTCGTCCGTCAACATGTCGTCGCGGTAACGCCAGAGCCAATTGCCCTCGGTAGTCCCGGGGCGGTTCATGCACGCCTCTGCGCCCAAACCCAGGATATCCTGCATCGGGAAGAGCGCGAGCGCGGCAACGGATCCGAGCGCGCTGCGAATGAAGTCCCAATGGATCTCGCTGCCGTCGCTGTTGAGATAGAGCATCGCATTCTGTTGGGTTGCCGGGTCACGCAGCGCCCACCATCCGAGCAGGGTATTGTTGTCGTGGGTGCCGGTGTAGACCGCAAGGCTGGAACGATGATTGTGGGGCAGGAAGGATGAACGTCCGAATCCGCCCTCGGTGTCCTCGAACCCGAACTGCAGGATCGCCATGCCGGGCAGATCGAGCCCGTCGCGCAGGGCCTCCACGTCCTCGGTAATGACGCCGAGATCCTCGGCGATCAGCGGCAGTCCCTCGCCGAGCGCCGCGCGCAAGGCGTCGAAGAGCGCCATCCCGGGACCCGGCATCCAGCGGCCGTTGATGGCGGTCTCCTCCTCCGCCGGGATCTCCCAGTAGCCGGCGAATCCCCGGAAGTGATCGATCCGCACCAGGTCGACCAGCTCCAAGACCCGTCGTAGACGTTGCACCCAGAAGCTGTAGCCGTCCGCCGCCACCTTCGGCCAATCGTAGAGCGGATTGCCCCAACGCTGTCCGGTCGCGCTGAAATAATCCGGCGGCACACCGGCGATGACCTTCGGATGACCCGCGTCGTCGAGCTGAAACCACTCCCGATGCGTCCAGACCTCGCTCGAATCATGGGCGACGAAGATCGGCATGTCGCCGATGAGACGCACACCGCGGCTATTGGCGTAGGCGCGCAGCCCGGACCATTGCTTGAAAAAGAAGTATTGAATCAGGCGTTGGGCGTCGAGCTCGCGCGCGTGGGCCTTGCTCCAGCGCGCCAAGGCATCCGGCTCGCGCCGTGCCAGGTCGGCGCGCCACTCGGGCCAGGGACGGTGACCCTGGTGGACCTTCAGCGCGTGATAGAGGGCAAAGTCGTCCAACCAGTCGGCATGCGCCTGACGGAACAGGCGATAGTCCGCGCGATCGGTTTCGCTTGCATGCCCCTGAAAAGCATGTGCCGCGCGGGCAATCAGCGCCCGCTTCCACGTTATGACGGTATGGAAATCGACCTGGTTGCTCGAAAAATCAGGGGCATCGAGATCCTTCGGCCCGAGCCAACCCCCTTCCGCCAAGAGCTCCGGACTGATCAACAACGGATTACCGGCAAAGGCGGAGGTGCACTGATAAGGCGACTCCCCGTAACCGGTCGGCCCCAGCGGCAACATCTGCCACAGCCCCTGCCCCGCTGCCGCGAGAAAATCCACGAAACGTCGGGCCGAGTACCCGAGATCGCCGATCCCGTAGGGGCCGGGCAGCGATGTCGGGTGAAGCAAAATGCCGCTGGTGCGGTGCATGCCGTGACTCCAGAGTCTGGGCGAGGGATAAACCCGCGAGTCTACCCAAAGCGCAGCCAGAAAACCGCGCGGGATTGCCCGCGGGTTCTCACCGTCGCTCACTTGAATTCAGCTAAACTCTCCGCGTAGTTCCCGCGGCGGGCCGAGATCGGGCGCTTGCGATCCACATCAGAGACCCGTCCAGATGTTCAAGCAAATTCGCCTGTGGGCCAACATCCTCCTCGTGATCGGCGCCGCGATCATCCTGGCCGTCACCACGCTCACGCTCATGAGCCTGCACAATCTCAAGACCGTGAGCCGCGCGGCGGAGAAGTCCGAGCTGCGTCAGTTCGCAGCGATGGTGCAGACTCAGATTCGCGACGAGGTCCGCATGGCGGAGGCACTGAGCATCCTGGTCGCCGAGATGCCGGAGGTCCAAGCGCGTTTCTTCGCGGGTGATCGCGACTGGCTCGCCGAGCAGCTTCACCCGCCGTTCGAGGCCCTCGCGCGCGACTTCGGCGCGGTTCAGTTCCAGTTCCACACCGCTCCGGCCATGTCTTTTCTGCGTCTGCACATGTTGGAGAAGTTCGGCGACGACCTGTCGAGCTTCCGCCAGTCGGTCGTGGATACCAACCGCGATCGCACGCCGCACCGCGGGCTGGAGCTGGGCGTTGCGGGCCTCGGTGCCCGCGGCGTCGTGCCGGTACTCCGAGAGGGACGCCACCTCGGCTCGGTCGAGTTCGGAATGTCGTTCGGTCAAACCTTCTTCGACGACTTCAAAGCAAGCTACGGTGTGGAGGCCGCGCTCTATATCCTGCGCGACGGCGACGTGGAGAACTTCGCAAGTACCCATGAAGAGCAACCCTTCCTCGGTCCGAATGCACTGAGGGCCGCCTTTGCAGGCGAACCGCAGGTCGCCGAGCTCGAGATCGGCACGACTCCCGTCGCGGCCTATGCGGAGATGATTGCGGATTACTCGGGCAAGCCGTTCGGCGTCGTCGAGGTGGCGATCGATCGCACTCCGTACGTCGCAGTCCTCGAGAAGACGCGCATGCAGGCCATGATCATCGGCGCGCTGGTCGCATTGTTCAGCATCGGCATCTCGCTGATCACCGCCCATGCCATCACCAAGCGGATCCGCCGCCTGGCCAAAGAGATCGATCGTGTGACCAACGGCGATCTGAGCGGCGGCGCCTCAATCGACGGCAAGGATGAGCTGGCCGACCTCGCCCATGCGCTCGAGCGCATGCGCGAGCACCTCAACGCATTGGTGACGGGCGTGGAGACGACCGCCTTCTCGGTCCACGCGGCATCACGCGAGATCGCGCAGGCGGTTGACGGACAGGCCGCGACCTCCAGTCAGATGTCGGCCTCGGTGGCCGAGATCACCTCGACGATGGAAGAGCTCTCCGCCTCCTCCACCCAGATCGCGGAATACTCCGAGTCCGTCGTCACCATCGCCGGTCGGACCTACGACGACAGCCTGCGCGGCTCGGATGCCATGCAGCGCCTGGTGGAGAAGATGCGACGGATCGGCACGGACAATCAGAGCGCGCTGAACGAGATCCTCGAGCTCGGCACCCGCTCCAAGGAGATCTCCAAGATCATGCAGATCATCGATACGGTGGCGGATCAGACCAAGCTGATCGCCTTCAACGCCGCCTTGGAGGCATCCTCTGCGGGCGAGGCGGGAAAACGCTTCGGCGTCGTCGCCGCCGAGATCCGCCGGCTGGCCGACTCGGTGACCGAATCCACCGGAGAGATCACCGGCAAGGTCGCCGAGATCCAGGAGTCCATCAACCGTCTCGTCATCAGCTCGGAGAAAGGCTCCACCGGGATCCAGGAGGGGATCGCGGACTCCGCCAGCACGGCGGATATCCTCCAGGCCATCGTCGAGGCGGCGAGCGAGACCTCGACCTCCGCCCAGCAGATTAGTCTCTCCACGCAACAACAGCGCACCGCCAGCGGTCAGGTTGTGGTCGCCTTGCGCGAGATCGTCACCGCCAGCTCGGAGACCGCAGGCGCCGTACGCCGGATCGCCGATATCGCGCGCGATATGAACGAGCTCTCGGGTGCCCTGCAGGGAAGCCTGGATCAGTTCGTACTCGACGGAGCGCGTGCGCCATCCGCCACACCAGGTGGTGGATCGAGCCCGCCCTCATGACCGAGCAATCGAGACAACCTGTGCGGGTCTTGGTGGTCGACGACAGCCGCTCCGCAAGGAGCCTGATCAGTGCGCTCATCGAGGCGGCTCCGGGACTTGTCGTCTGCGGCGAGGCCGCGGATGGTCGGGAGGCGGTCGAGAAGACCCTGGCGCTCAAGCCGGACGTCGTCACCATGGATCTTCAGATGCCCGAGATGGACGGGATGCAGGCGATCGAGGAGATCATGTCCCGCCACGCCGTGCCCATCCTGGTTCTTTCCGACCTCGCCGACGCCCCCAACGCGATGGCCGCGGTCGCACGCGGTGCACTCGAGGCTGCGCGCAAGCCGACCTTCGACGAGGGACCGGAGCTGGCGGTGCGCCTACGCATCCTGGCCCGGATTCCGGTGATCCGCCATATCCGCCGCAACGGCGCGCTCGCACTCAAACACGAACCCGCCGACCCGCCGCTGGCCGCTTGGTTTGACGAGCCGATACAGACGCAACCGAGCCGACCCCGCTCGCCTGTTGTGGCCATCGCCTCCTCGACCGGCGGACCTCAAGCGCTCGCGCGCATCCTCCCGGACCTTCCGACAGACTTTGCGGCCCCGGTGCTGATCGCCCAGCACATCTCCGACGGCTTCGCCGGTGCGATGGCCGACTGGTTGGCCCAACTCTGTGCGCTGCCGGTCAAGACCCCCGTCGAAGGCGAGGCGCTCCTGCCGGGGCAGATCTATCTCGCCGATTCCAGCACCCACATGACACTCGGTGCCGGACGACGGATCCGCTTGGAGCAACGCATGGAAACCGACATGTATCGCCCGAGCTGCGATCGGTTGCTGGCGAGCGTCGCGGCGCAGGTCGGGCGCGATGCCGTCGGGGTGATCCTCACCGGGATGGGACGCGATGGCGCACAAGGGATGCTCGCACTCGCGCAGGCCGGCGCAACGACCATCGCCCAGGACGAGGCCACCTCGGTCATCTTCGGGATGAATCGCGAGGCGATCCTCGCTGGCGGCGTGCAGATGACGCTGCCGCTCGATCTCATTGCAGGCAAGCTCTGCATGCTGGCGGGTCGTCGCGCTGCACTCGGCGCCGGGATCGCCTGATGCCGATCCGGTCCTTCAAGTCGTTCGTCAAGGATCGCCTCGGACTGCACTTCGGCTCGGACGCGGATGGCCGGCTCCAGTCCATCCTGGCCGGCAGGATGACGAAAACCGCCGCTGGATCGATCGACGACTATCTGAAATCCGTCGCCGCCAATCCGGCCGAGCTCGGGCGTCTAACCAGTCTGCTGACGGTCAACGAGACCTACTTCTACCGTGAGCCCGCGCATCTGAACCTGCTTGTGGAGCGGCTCGTGCCCGCGCGCTTGGCGCAAGCCGAGAAGGGCAATCCGATCCGGATACTCTCCTTGGGATGCTCCACCGGCGAGGAACCCTATTCGATCGCCATCGCCTTGCGCGAGCGTTACGGCGATCTCGCCGAGCGTCTGTTCCGCATCACCGCCGGGGACGTCGACGACGCCGCACTCGAGCGCGCCCGCACGGCGGTCTACGGCCCGTTCGCCTTTCGGGCCCTGCCTGCCGAGCTTCGGGATCGCTGGTTCTCGCCGCTCGACGGGACGCACCGCCGCATCAATGCCGCGATCCGGCGACAGGTCGATTTCATCTCCTGGAACCTGCTCGCACCTGACTACCCGACGGCAATGCAGGGACAAGACGTCATCTTCTTCCGCAACGTCTCCATCTATTTCGACCCGGCGACCCGCAAGGCCGTCATGGCGCGTTTGCGTGACCTGCTCAAACCGCAGGGTCATCTGATCGTCGGCGCCTCGGAGACGCTCGCCAACAACTTCGGCCTGATGCGCCTGCTCGCCCTGGACGGCGTCTTCCTGTTCGAGAAGGCCCCGGTCGAGCCCTCGCCGGGGCACGCGGGCACGCAGGCGCGGACGCGCCCGAGCGCCCGCCCGCCCCGAGCCGACGCAGCAGGATCCGCCTCGACCAGCCGAGGCGATCAGGGCGCGATCGACCCTCGCCCGGATACACCCGGAGCGATCGTGCCGGTCGGGAACCCGATCGACCCGCAGCGCTACGAGCAGGCCCTGACCTCGGCTCGATCCGAACGTTTCGAGGAGGCGCTTCGCCATCTTGCCCCGCTCTGCGATCGCGAGGACGCCACCGCCGAGCATCTCGCGCTCCAGGCCCATCTGCTGCTCGAGCGCGGCGACATGGCCGGTGCAGAAGCGGCCGCGCAGCGCGCCATAGCGCAAGACCCCTGGTTTTCGGACGCACTCCTGCTGCTCGGACGCTGCGCACGTCTGCGCGGAGACACAGCGTCTGCGATCAGCGCCTTGCGTCGAGTGATCTACGACAAACCGAGCTGCTGGCAGGCCCACTACCAGCTCGCCGAAACCTATCGCCAGCAAGGCGAGACCGGCCCGGCAGTCCGTGAATACCGGATCCTGCTGCGCCAGCTGCAGAACGAGACACTCGCAATGCGAAGCACGGGCCCACTGCCCTCGCTCCTGTCGGTGAAGGATCTGCGCTCCCTCTGCGAGACGCGTCTGGCCCGTCTCGTCGATGCCGCGGCCTGAAAGCCTCGTCATGGCACTCGACATCACCAAATTCATCGGCCGTTTCGTCGATGAGGCGCGCGAGCATGTCGCCCGGCTCGAGACCGGACTCGTCACGCTCGGAACCGCGAACGACGGCGACCGCGACGGGATCGACGCCCTCTTTCGATCCGCACACACGATTAAGGGATCCTCGCGCATGCTCAAGCTCACGAGCATCGCCGAGACCGCACACCATCTCGAAGACGTGCTCGGCGTCTTGCGCGAACGCAAGATCCAGCCCGATCCGGCGCTCGCCGCGCTCCTGATGCGCGCCGTCGATGCGATCGGCGCGAAGATCGAAGAGGTCGCGGCATCCGGCGCGGACGCGGCCTCCGGGCCACCGGATCAAGCCCTGTGCGAGCGGCTGACCCGGGCCGCCGCGGGTGATTGGTCGGAGCCGAGCCCGCCGCCCGTTCCCGACCATTCGTCCGCAGCCGATGCTCGCTCGATCCCTGGCTCGATCCCGGCCGCGATCCAGGGCGAAATCCCGACCGGAACATCGATGCCGACATCATCCGCGCCGCCATCCGCTGCGGACCCAACGCCAACTCGGCCGCAACCGACAGGCACCGAGACCACGACAAGCATCCGCGCAGCCGAGAGCGTGCGTGTGCGTATGGACAAGCTCGACGCCCTGGTCAAGCTGATGGGCGAGATGGTTTCCAACCAGGCGCGGCTCCGTCACGTCCTGGGCGAGGCGCGCCTGCTCGATGCCGCGGCCAACGCGCCCGCCGCCCGCACCCTCGCCGAAACCGGGTCCGAATCGGCGAAGCTCGCTCGCTCACTGCACAGGTTCACACTCGATCTGCGCGACCTGACGCTCGATCAAGAGCGGCTCATCGGCGAGCTCAATGATCGCGCACTCGGCATGCGGATGCTGCCGCTGGGCACGGTCCTGAATCCGATCGCACGGGTGGCGCGCGAGCTCGGGCGCGAGCTCGGCAAGGAGATCCGGTGCGAGGTGAGCGGCAGCGAGATCGAGCTCGACCGCCAGATCATCGACCACCTCAGCGATGCGCTGGTTCATCTGGTGCGCAACGCCATCGACCACGGCATCGAATCGACCGAGGAGCGTCTCGCGGCGGGCAAGCCGGCGCTCGGGGAGATCCGTCTCTCGGCACGTCAGGAAGGCGGCGCCGTGCTGATCGCCATCAGCGACGACGGTCGCGGACTCGACCGTGCGCGGATCCTCGAGAAGGCCATCCAAAAGGGCCTGATCGAGACCGGCGCCAGCCAGGAGATCGCCGACGAGCAGGTCGCCGACCTGATCTTTCAACCCGGCTTCAGCACCAGCGCCATCATCACCGAGGTCTCAGGCCGCGGTGTCGGGATGGACGTGGTCAAGCGCGCCATCACCGACGACCTGCAGGGCTCGGTCTCGATCAACAGCCGACCGGGCGCCGGGACCACCCTGACGCTCAAGCTCCCGCTCTCGCTGGCGGTGATGCGCATCCTGCTGCTCGAAGCGGCCGGCCACTGCTTCGGGTTGACCGCGCCGCACGTCTCCGAGCTGATCCGCACCACCCGGTCCGAGACGATTCAGGTCGCCGGACGCCCGGCGGTCGTGCTCCGCAACGAGCTGGTCCCCTTGATTCCCCTGGCCGACCTCCTGGGTCTGCCCGCGCCGGCCGAGTCGTCCGCGCGACGGCGGCACGGACTCGACGAGGAGGCGCTCCTGGTCGTCATCATCGGGGTGCGACAGGCGAAGCTGGGGCTGGTGGTGGATCAGCTCATCGACGAGCGCGACATGGTCCTCAAGCCGCTGCCCGAGCACATGCGCGGCCGCGGTGCACTCGGCGGGCTGGTCGGTGGCGTGGTCGTCACCGGCACCAACGCGCTGGTCAGCCTGCTCCAGGCCCCTGCGCTGCTGGACGCGGCACGACGCATCCGCGGCGAGGCGATCAAGGCGGCGGTGCAGGACTCGACGCGCCGCCACGACGGACAACCGGGCCAGCACGTCCTGGTGGTGGACGACTCGCTGAACACGCGCGAGATCGAGAAGGAGGTCCTGGAGGCGTCCGGCTACCGCGTCACCCTGGCCGAAGACGGTCTCGACGGCTGGCAGAAGGCCGTGGGCGGACGCTTCGACGCGGTCCTCACCGATGTCGAAATGCCCGGTCTGGACGGCTTCTCGCTCACCGCCAAGCTGCGCAAGAACGACAAATACCGTTCCACGCCGATCATCATCGTCACCTCACGTCAGACCCGCGAGGACAAACAGCGGGGCATCCAGGTCGGCGCCGACGCCTACATCGTCAAAGGCGATTTCGACCAATCGAATCTCGTCGACACCTTACGGAACCTGCTCGGCTGATTCCGCACTGCGCATAACGAACGGTTCAAAGATAAGTCAAGCACCTCGACGGCAGAATTCCTTTGCCACGGTTGTGATTTCGTTGTCGTGATCGACAACGACAACGACAACGACAACGACAACGATTAAACCGCGTCCAGAGTGAAATGCGTTATTTTCATCTTGTGTCGGGCTCAAGGACTTTTCCGACCTTTGTGGAGACGCGGTTTAAAATTGAATATTTTCTCGTACTTTAAACCGTGCCAGGTCCGACAGTTATCGGAGCTGGCGCGGCCAAGCCAATCCAACGAACGACGCATACCGCACCGGGCGCGGTTTAGATTCGTGCTCAGCTTATTTTTGGAACGTGACTCAGGACGACTTGTCATGCGTATCTTGATCGTCGACGATGACCCCTTCGCAGGAGCGATGGCCGAGGCCATTCTGGATGCGGAAGGGCACGACTGTAAGCTCGTCGAGAGCGGCGTGGAGGCACTCGACGCCTTCGGCGAGGAAGGCGAGGGATTCGACCTCGTCATCTCGGACATGCATATGCCGCTGTTGAGCGGCTTGGACCTGTTTCGGGAGATGCGCGATCGGGGCATCTCGATCCCCTTCGTCCTCCTGACCGGGGACGACCCGGCGCCGCTGCGCGCGCAGGTACCCGACCTTGCCGCCTGCCTGACAAAGGATGCGTCGCTCGAGGCCACATTGCCGGCAGCCGTCGCCGGTATTTAACGAGGAAACCATGGTCGCCGAACGGGGAAACGCCCCCTCGCCCGCCGCGCCGAACAAGGCCGAATCATTCCAGATCCGCAAGGCACGTCTGCGCGCATCCTTTCTGTCGCAACTGCCCGGGCGTCTTGCCGATGCGCGCCGTGCCGTCGCCGAGCTGCGCGCGGGCGAGCTCGATCACGCGCAGCTCGACGCACTCTACGTCCTCTTCCACACCCTGAAGGGATCGGGCGCCACCTTCGGCTTCCGAAAGATCAGCGATGCCGCCAAGCGCGCCGAGCAGACCGTGCGTCATGCGATGGACTCGGACGGGCTGGTCGAGGCCGCGCTGCGGGCCGAGCTCGACCGAATCCTGGACCAGGTGGATGCCTTGGCGCTCGCCGCCGATGTGCAGGTGGACCCAGACGTGGCTCCCGGATTCGAGCTTCCCGGGCCGGAGCCGCAGCCCGAGCCGACATCCGGACAAGCACCCGACACACGTCCCGAGCAACCTGCGGATCGCAGTCAGCGGACGGTCTATCTCTGCGACGACGACCCGGATCTTGCCGCACAACTGGCCAGTCAGCTCGGCTGTTTCGGCTATCGCGTGCGGGCCTTCACGAACCTCGCCGACCTGCGCGCGGCGGTCGACACCGAACGCCCGTCGGCGATGATCCTAGACATCGTCTTCCCGGAGGACGAGAACGCCGGGCCGAAGATGCTGGCCGAGCTCGCGGCCGGGGAGGACAAGGCGATTCCCTGCATCTTCATCTCCTGTCGCGACGACTTCGGCGGGCGCCTCCAAGCGGTGCGTGCCGGCGGCAGCGCCTACTGCACCAAGCCGATCAAGACGGTCGAGCTCTTGGAGTTCCTCGATCGGCTCACCAACCCGCATCCGCCCGAGCCTATCAACGTCCTGGTGGTGGACGACGACCGCGAGCTGGCCCAGTTCCACGCCACGGTGCTGGAGGAGGCCGGCATGGTCGCCAAAGCGGTGAGCGAACCCGTGCAGGTGCTGAGTCTGCTCGAGACCTTCGACGCCGACCTGGTGCTGATGGACATGTACATGCCGGATTGCTCGGGGCCGGAGCTGTCTCGGATCCTGCGCCAGATCCCCGGGCATGTGAGCCTGCCGATCATCTATGTCTCCTCCGAGACGGACGTGGAGCGCCAGCACAAGGCGCTCGCCGTCGGCGCCGACGGCTTTCTGACCAAACCGATCGAGCCGGACCGGCTGATCGCCGAGGTCGGTCTGCGGGCCGAGCGGATGCGCATCCTGCACTCGCTGATGGTCCGCGACGGTCTGACCGGGCTTTTCAACCACAACGCCATCATGCAGTTTCTCGAGGTCGCGGTGGCGAACGCACGCCGCGCCGGGACGCCCCTGTGCTTCGCCATGATCGACGTCGATCATTTCAAATCGGTCAACGATACCTACGGCCATCCGACCGGCGATCAGGTCCTCATGGCGCTGAGCCGGACGCTGCGCCTGCGCCTGCGCGAGGACGACATGGTCGGACGCTACGGCGGGGAGGAGTTCGCGGTGGTTCTGAACGGCGCAGGCATCGAGCAGGCCAAGCGCATCCTCGACGCCCTGCGCACCAGCTTTTCCAATGTCACCTTCTTCTCGGACGGACAGGAGTTCCGCTGCACCTTCAGCGTCGGCGTCTCGGACTTTCCGACCTTCGACACCCCGGACGCCATGACCGAGGCGGCCGACCGGGCGCTCTACCGAGCCAAGAAGGGCGGACGCAATCGGGTCGAGATCGCGACGGTGCAAGACGCGCTGACCGAACCCGCACCCGGATCGCCGGAGACATCCGATGGATCCTGAGCGAACCGAATCGACGACCGACCGATCCGACCGCAACACGCTGGACATGATCCTAGACCGGCGGCGCGAAGCCGGCGCTCGGATCGTCGAGGTCGAAACCGCCAAGGTCAAGCTCGTGATCTTCGTGGTCGACGAGGCGTTGCTTGCCTTCCCGGCGCGCGTGCTGGCGGAGATCCTCCCGCTCACGACCATCCACTTCGTTCCGGGTTGCCCGCCGGCCTTGGAAGGCGTCATCAATGTCCGCGGCGACATCGCATCGGTGGTGCGCCTCGGCGATCTGTTGGGCATGACGCATGTCCCGTCCGCCCGCCGCTCGGCCATCCTGCTCGGCCAAGGCACGCAGGTGCGCAGCGGGTTGCGGGTCGATCGGGTGGTCGACGTCTTGGACGTGACCGAGGGCTCCATCCAAGCCCCGCCGGACAGCTTGCCCGAGCCCCTGCGCGGGCTCGCAACCGGGGTGTTCGAGCATCGGGGTCAGATCGTGATCCTACTCGATCTGGATCGGGTATTTCAGACCCTGTTGCCGGATCAACGGTGACGCGGATGGAGCGCAGACACGAGGCGCAAAACGAGGGCGACGGCGGCGGGATCGATCTGGTGATCTTCAACCTCGGCACGCTCAGGTTCGCCGTTGACTCCGCGCTCATCCAGGGCGTCGCCGATCCCACCGGGACCCCGGACGCGCGAGCGCCGTCATTGGCCGATCTGCTCGGCCTCGCGCGCGGATCCTCTACTGCCTCTGCCCACACGCCTGGATCGCGCGAGCGTCTGCTCCGGTTTAGACACACCTTGCAGGACGGCGCGTCGGTCGGGGCGCAGAGTCCCGGCGTGCGCATCGAGGAGCCGGTCTGGCTGCTGCGCGCACCGGTCGACGCAATCCATCCACTACCCGCACTCTTGGAGGCGCTGTCCAAGCTGCCCTGCGTGCTCGGGCTCGTTACAGTCTCGACGACCAACGCGGACGACCTCGCCATCCTGCTCGACCCCCGGCGGCTTCCGGAAGAGGGATGCAAGGCACCCTCGGTTCATGCAACACGACGCCAGCACGGATGATCGACCAACAGCGACAGGGCGATCGCCCGTGCCGCGCTGATGGCGGAGCGTATCGGCCGGAGTCTGAACAAAGCCTTGACGGTCGAGGCCACGGAGCTCTTCATGAGCGCGAGCATCGGAATCGGCGTCTATCCCGAGGACGGTGCCGACGTCTCGGAGCTCATGCAGAACGGCGATGCCGCCCTTTACCAGGCCCGCGAGGCCGGCGGCAACAGCTACCGCCACTCTGCGTGCGGTCTGACGGATCACGCGCGCGAGCGCGTGACCTTGACCTCCGAGTTGAACCGAGCGATCGAGCGCTTCGGGACCGGCTATTCATCGCTGGCCTATCTCAAGGGCCTGCCGTTCGATACACTCAAGATTGACCGGGGCTTCATCAGCGGACTTCCGGACGACCCCGCCAGCGCGGCCATCGGCACCGCCATCACCACGCTCGGCGACAGCCTGGGGTTCGATGTCCTGGCCGAGGGGGTCGAAACGGAGGCACAGCGACGGTTTCTGCTCGGGGTCAGCTGCCGCCAAGCACAAGGCTATCTCTTCAGCCCGCCGGTGCCGCCAGAGACGGTCGTTCGGCTCTTGTCTTGACTCGACCTTGAAGAGTTGAGGAGCGAGGCCGGCGGGCCGATAGCGGCAGTCGCCCCTCCGCGGACGGGCGAAGAGCCACAGCATCCTGTTCCAAGGGCCGAGGGGGCGCTCGGCGAGGCGTGACGACGCGATGACGACACATAGATTGGACGCCGCCGAGATGACGGATCTGCGCGAGCGCGCACGCCGGATCCTGCGCGACCATACCTTCGACGAGACCATCGAGGCATTCGAGCAGGGCAATCTGGATTTCGAGAGGCTCCTCGAGGAGCTCCATATCTACCATGCCGAGCTGCACATCCAGCAACAGGCACTGCACGAGAGCCGTCAGATCACCGAGCGCGCGCTCGCCCGCTTCACCCGGCTTTATCGCGAGCTACCCTTCCCGGTCTTGCTGATCAATGCCCAAGGTCGCGTGAAGGAAGGCAACGCGGCGGCGCAGCGGCTGCTGCCGTTCGATCGTCGACTCTTCACCCATCTCGCTGTCGAGGAACAGACGAGACTGCTCGAAAATGCAATGCTCGATGCCCGCAAGACCGGCCGCGCGGATTGCAGAGAGATTCGTCTGCGGGGTCAGGGTGACAGCATCCTGATCGCCGATCTGCGTCTGATCCGTCTCACCGAAATGGACGGCAACGAAGCGGAGATCGTCTGCAACCTGGTGGATCAAACCGAGCAGGTCGCGCAGCGCGAGGATCTGGTCGCCGCCAACCGGCGCCTGCGCATTCAGGAAGAGCGCTATCACATCGTCGCCGACTTCGCGCCGGACTGGGCCTATTGGATGGGCGAGGACGGACGCTTCCGCTATGTCTCCCCGGCCTGCGCGCGCATCACCGGCTATCCGGCGGCGGCCTTCCTGAAGGACGCGGATCTCTTCTTGCGGATCATCCATCCGGAGGACCGCGAGGGATATCTCACACATCTCCACGGCGCGCACTCGACCCAGCGATTCAAACCGCTGCGGTTTCGGATCTACACCCGCACGGGCGAGCTGCGCTGCATTGAGCATCTGTGCACCCCGGTCAGCGGCGACGGCGGACGTGCGCTCGGACACCGCGGCTCGAATCTGGACGTGACCGACAAGGTGGCGCTCGAAACGGCACTCGGCATGGCCTCCGAGGTCATCGATGCCAGCTCCACGATCGCGTTTCATTGGGCGCCGGAGCCAGGTTGGCCGGTCATCTATGCCTCGCCGAACGTTCGCCGCTGGGGCTATTCGCTCGAGCAACTCCTCGCGCGTCGTTTGACCTACCTGGACCTCGTTCATGCGCAAGACCGCGACCCCTTGGTCGCTGCCTTCCAGACCTTTGTTCAAGAGCAGCGCGACGTCTTCCGGCAGACCTATCGGGTCTGTTGGGCGGATGGCTCCGAGCATTGGGTCGAGGAGGAGACACGCAGCGTCTTTGGCCCGGACGGGCAACTTCTCTATTTTCACGGGATCGTGACCGATGTCACCGAGCGCGAGCAGGCAGATCAGGGACTGAAACGCCAGTTGGATCTGCAGGCGCTGGTCGCGCAGATCTCGTCACGACTGATCGATGCCACGGGCGAGACGCTCGAGCATGCCATTGACTGGTCGCTCGAGCGCATCGGCGGCGCATTCGGGTGCGAGCGCAGCTATCTGCTTCGACTCTCGAACAACGATGAGCGCCTCGACATGACGCATGAATGGTGCGCCGCCGGCATACCGCCCTTCATCGACGAATGCCAGGCGCTTTCGCTGCTCGAGTATCGCTGGTGGGGCGAGCGCCTGACGGGACGCGATCCTGTTCTGATCCCGGATGTCTCGGCGCTCCCGGCGGAGGCCGCAGCCGAGCGTGCCGAGCTCGAGCGCCAGGGCGTGCGCTCGTTCTTGACCATCCCCATGACCAGACGCGGCCGCGTCTGGGGCGCGCTCGGGCTCGATGCGGTCACTCGAACGCGTTCCTGGAGCAACGACGAGATCCGGATGCTGCAAGTGATCGGCGAGGTGGTCGCCGGGGCCTTGCTCAGGACCGCGTTCGAGGTCGGTCTGGCGGCCAGCGAGAAGCTTTATCGGCGCGTCACCGCCATCATGAGCGACGTCGCCTACTCCTGTGTGGAGCATCCCGGCGATGGTTTCCGAATCGACTGGATGACTGACTCGATCGAGGCACTGTCAGGCTACACCTTGGCCGAGGTGTTGGAGATGGGATGCTGGCGCCGTTTAGTCATCGAGGAGGATATCGGGGTCTTCAACCACAAGGTCGCAGGACTCGTCCCGGGGACCAGGGCCGATTGCGAGCTGCGTCTGCGCCGCAAGGACGGGGCGGTACGCTGGCTCCGCGCCACGACCGAATGCGTCGCCGACGACGCCGACCCGACCCTGCGTCGACTCTACGGCGGCCTCTTGGATGGCACCGAGCACAAGGCTCGGGAGGCCGAGATCGAAAGGCTCGCGCTGGTGGTCGAGCAAAGCCCGAGCATCGTGCTGATTACCGACATCGCGGGGACCATCGAGTACGTCAATGCACGCTTCTGCGCGAGCACCGGGTATCGGCCGCAGGAGGTTCTGGGTCAACCGGTCGATATCCTGCGATTCGCGACCCGCACCGCGGACGAGAATTCGGAGATTTGGAGCGAGCTGCAACACGGCGAGGTCTGGACCGGGGAATTTCAGAATCGCAAAAAGTCGGGCGACCCCTATTGGGAGTATGCCCACATCACGCCGTTACGCAACGAGCAGGGCTTGGTCACCCATTACGTCAAGCTGGCCGAAGATATCACCGACCGCAAGGCACTCGCGCAGCAGGTGAGTTACCTGGCCCGGTACGATCCGCTCACCGGCCTGCCCAATCGGACATTGATGCGTGAGCACGTCGAGCAGGCACTGATCGCCGCCCGTCAGTCCGACAGAATTCTCGCGCTCTTCTCGATCGACCTAGACGATCTGAGGTCCGTGAACGACTCGCTCGGTCACCCGGCGGGCGATGAGCTGTTGCGCTCGGTGGCCGAACGCTGGCTGCCGCTCCTGCGGGACGAGGATACCCTGGCCCGATTCAGCGGCGACAACTTCATCGCCATGGCCACCGGGCTGCGGCGGGTCGAGGATGCCTCTGTGCTTGCCGATCGGATCTGCGACGCGCTGGCCAAACCGATCGCCCTCGGCGAGCATGGCGTCGTGGTGAGCTGCAGCATCGGCATCGCGCTCTATCCGGAGGATGCGAGTACGGCCGAGGAGCTAATCAGTCATGCGGACACCGCGCTGCACGGCGCAAAAAGGGAAGGCCGCGGGCTGCATCGATTCTTTACCTCGGCCTTGAATGATGCTCTGCAGGAGCAGTTTCGGCTCGAGCAGGCCCTGCGCCGCGCGATCGAGCGTCATGAGCTGCTGCTTCATTACCAGCCGCGTGTCGACATCATCAGCGGCCGCATTCGGGGTTTGGAGGCATTGTTGCGGTGGAATCACCCGGAGCTCGGGTTGATCCCGCCGGATCGCTTCATCCCGATCGCCGAGTCCAGCGGATTGATCCTGCTCATCGGACCCATGGTCGTGCGACTCGTCTGTGAGCAGATCGCCGCTTGGCGCAGGGCCGGGGTTCCTTCGGTGCCGGTGGCGTTCAACCTCAGCGCTGCCGAGCTTTATCAGGCCGGGCTTGCCGGGCGGATCTCGGAAATCGCAGCCGAGGTCGGAATCGATCCCGGGCTCTTGGAGATCGAGGTCACGGAGAGCGCGGCCATGCGCTCGATCGACCTGGCGGTCGAGGTCTTGTCGGATCTGCACGACACCGGCTTCACACTCGCGATCGATGATTTCGGGACCGGTTACGCGTCCTTGAGCTACCTCAACCGACTCCCGGTGCAGACGCTGAAGATCGACCGCTCGTTCCTCGCCGAGATCGGCAGCGGACATGCCGGAGAGTCCCAGGCGGAAACCATCGTCAGGGCGATCATCGGGCTGGGTGCGAATCTCGGACTTCAGGTCATCGCGGAAGGGGTCGAGACAACGGCTCAGAGAAACTTCCTGATCGAGCACGGCTGCGGGGAGGCGCAAGGCTACCTGTTCTGCCGACCGAAACCAGCCGACCGCATCGAGGGGGTGCTTCGAGGATTGATCATCGAGCCGGGGGCCGAGCCGATCGACTGAGCCGCCAAGGGGCCAAAGCGCACGCCGTATAGCGCGAAGCGGCGGCTTTGGTGATCGAGCCGCGCTGTGGAATGGCGGACGAACCATCGAAAAGGGCGCACCGCAGGGTCCAGACCGCCGCGGCACGCCCTTTGATGTCACAAGGGCGGGTGATCCGCCCGATCCGATTAAAGCATGACGCGATCGATGACATGGACGATGCCGTTCTTGGCGACGATCGACTGCGATACTGTCGCATCACCTACCTTCAGATTGCCTTGAACGCCCACCGGCACCGGCTCTCCGGCCATATTGGTGGCGGTTAGACCCTGCATCATCTGAGTCGCGCTCAGGCGACCGGGGGCGATGTGTGCCGAGATCTGTGAACGAGTTGAAGGATTGCTTCGGTAGCGAACGCGACGTCAGGGCCGCGCTGCTACCGCATTTACCTAACCAAGCGCTCAAGCATTAGGTCGACATGAACAGAGACAATAAATACTCTTTTCAGAACATGGTCATTTCACCCTTGCGGGCTTGACTACCTGGGATTGAAACCGTTCCAGAAGCGCCTCGGATCCTTTATCTCGCCCACTGCCATTGATTTTATTCGGTATCCGCAAATATGGTTGAGAAGACCGAAGCCGGTCTTGCCCATCGTTTGTACACCAGACTTAAACCGACAGGAGACGCATGCATGTCAGCCGGAGCCGTTAAGGGAATCGAAGTCTTGTTGATCGCGGGTGGCCTCTTCTGGTTCGCCTACTCCCAGATGAAGGCGTTGAAGCAGCCGACCCACGGCGCCGAGAAGCCGGAGGCCGAGCACGAAGGCGAGTCGGCAGCGCAGAGCGCTGCCGAGGAGCCGTCCCGCGACAAGCGTTGATCGCGCCTCAGCGCGAGAGATAGGCCCGGACGGACTCCTTCAGGGAGTCGAAATTCCGTCTGATCTCGGTCATAGCATCCTGGACCTCCGGGGTCACCTCCTTGGAGATCCGGCGGATCATTGCAGCGTGCTCGGCGCGCCACTGCTCCATCCGCTCGCGTAAACGTTTCAGCGTTTCGTCCATTCCATCGGCCTTGTCCTTCTCCTCGTATTCGAATCCGTATTCGACAATATCCTCGGTGACCTCGCCCTTGAAAAGGCGGTACAGCTCGACTTGAATACACTTGGCGCTGTAGCTGAACCGCCCGTCCTTCTCCAGGCGCCGCACGCTCATGCGGATCCGGGTGGACTCGAGCATGTGCAAGGGCGCATGGCTGGCCGCGCGCTTGACGAAGTCATGGTCCTCGGCGAGACGCAGCGACTCGTCGAATCCCCCGACGCGGTCGAACAGCTCACGATCGACGAAGATCGCAAATCCGCCGGCATGTGGATCCGTCTTGAGGCTGAGCTTGACAAAGGTGTTGGCGAGCTCGAAGAGCAGCTCGTCGAGCGGATTCTCCGAGTCCGGCTCGAACCAACAGGTGGCAAGCCGCATGCCTTCGGCGTCCATCTCCGCGAGGGCCTTCTCCAGAAAGTCATCCGGCGGAAGGACATCGGCGTCGAAAAAGAACAGACGCGCACCCTTTGCGACGGCCGCGCCCCGGTTGCGTCCGACCGCCGGCATCCCCCCGTCGACGACGGTGACGCCGCGCGAGCGACAGATCTCGCGCGTGCCGTCGGTCGAGCCGGCGTCGGCGACGATGATCTCGAAGTCGCGAAAGGTCTGTCGGTCGAGCCGATCGAGCAGCTTGGGCAGCAGACCGGACTCGTTCAACGCAGGAATAATAACGCTTACCTTCATGATGTTGCCCTCGCGAGGTCATGCTCTTCGATCAGATCGAGCGAGTCGTCGAGCGCCGTGGCGAGCAAGGATCGGTACCTGGGCTCGGGGAGATCGAACCCGCCCGTACGGCAGACCGATGCATACCAGTAGGCACTCGACTTGGGTGTACGTTTCAGTGTGTCGTAGTCGACGTGGACGAGCCCGAAGCGCTTGGACAGGCCCAAGGCCCATTCGAAATTGTCCAGCAGACTCCACACGAAATAGCCGCGAATATCGCTGCCGGCATCCAGCGCCTTGCGCAGCATGAAGAGATAGGCCTCCAGATAATCGCGCCGCGCCGCGTCCTGCACGCTGCCGTCGGCCTCCACCCGGTCGGCGAAGGCCGCACCGTTCTCCGTAATATAGACCGGCGGATTGTCGTAACGCTCGCGCAGCCAAGTGAGCGTGTCGAGAAAACTGCGCGGGTAAATCTCCCAGTCCATGTCGGTATGCGCCGCATTCGGATTCGGACTGCGCGCCAGTCGAAAGCCGAGCCAGGGCAGCCGGCTACGCTCGATGATGATGCGCGAATAATGGTTCACGCCGACGAAGTCGACCGGCTGGCCGATCAGGTCCAGGTCGCCCGGGCGCAAGGTCCAATTGAAGGCCGAGAGGAGACGCCGAACCGGGTTCGGATACCTGCCGGCCAGAATAGGATCGGCGAAGAGCCGATTCGCCAGCGCATCGATCCGCTCGGCGATCCGGACATCGCCGCGCCGCCGTGGGATCACCGGAAAAAGATTGAGCGCAGGTCCGACCTGAGCATCCGGCACCACACCGCGCAGACGCTGCAATGCCGCACCGTGGGCCAGCAGCAGATGATGGGCGACACGAAACGCCAGCAAGGGATTACGCCGGCCCGGCGCATGATCGCCGGAGACGTAACCCGCGACGACGACCGTCAGTGGCTCGTTGATAGTGACCCAATGCTTGACCCGATCCCCGAGGCGACGCGCGACGACCTCGGCGTAATCGGCGAAACGCCAGGCCGACGCGCGCACCTCCCAGCCGCCGCGCCGCTGCTCGAACCCGGGGAGATCCCAGTGATACAGGGTCGCAAAGGGCCGAATGCCGCGCTCGTGCAGCCCGTCGACCAGCCGATCGTAGAAATCCAGGCCACGCCGGTTGACCCGGCCGTCCGGGCCGCTCACCACCCGCGGCCAAGAGATCGAGAAGCGATAGGCGCCCAGGCCAAGCGTCGCCATTAGATCCAGATCGTCGGCGTAACGGCGATAATGATCGCAGGCGACAGCCGCGTGGCTGCCGTCCTGCACACGCCCCGGGCGCGCCGTGAAGCGATCCCAGATCGAGGGCGCTTTGCCGTCGAGATCGGGGGCGCCTTCGATCTGAAAGGCTGCTGTGGCGGCACCCCAGGTCAGATCCTCGGGAAATTGGATTCGCATCGTCCTGGAGCCTCTCCACCCAAACCCATTGCCGGACGGTAAAAGACAGCGCCCACGCGCAGGATGCAGGTCACATTTTCGAGCACTGCCGTATGATATACCGAGCGGACGTGGGTTTTTCGCCGCATCGCCGGCCCCGCGCACGCCGGGCCGGCGTTGCGCCTCCTCGCCTTAGGGGTCGCTATGCCTCGTCGGCGCGCCTTGTCCCGACGCGCGCGGGACGCACCCTGCTTTGCGAAAAACGACGTGCGCTCCGTATAAGCTCGGGCGGGTTGAATCGAGATCCGGACAGGACAGATCGCAACCTCGTCTTTCCACGACCGCCAAGGCATCGAGCAGGGCATGAACACCGAAGACACGACAAACGACCACCACGGGATCGACCTCACCGGCCTAGCCGCACGCATCGGCCGCACCCATCTGCGCCAACGCTTGGGGCTGGAAGGCGACCACGAGGTCTTCGTGCTGCGCCGCCCCGGCGCCCACTTCTTCTACCCCGAGAATTGGTACTCGGTTCACGGCGTGATTCGCACCTGTTTGCGTCTCAGCGGACTCTACGCCCGCGCCCAGCGCAACGCCTGCAGCATCCAAGTGAAACATCACCGCGTCGCCGTCGCGGGCCTGCCCTCGGCCTTCGAGGGCTTTCGCATCCTGCATCTGACCGATCTGCACGTGGACATGGAGGACCGCAACACCCACGCCATTAGTGAGTGCGTGCGCAGCCTGAACTATGACCTCTGCGTGCTGACCGGCGACTATCGCGCCCGCACCTTCGGGCCGATCGATCGCGTACTTGCGGGCATGGCGACGATCCGACTCCAGCTCAAGGGGCCGGTCTACGGGGTGCTCGGCAATCACGACACCCTGCGCTTGGTACCGGGACTCGAAGAGCTCGGGATTCGACTGTTGCTGAACGAGGCCGTCGTCATCGAGCGCGACGGCCAGCTGCTCCACCTCGCCGGTGTCGACGATGCCCACTACTATCAAGTCCACAACATCGACCGCGCCACCGCCGATATCCCGGACGATGCCGTCTCCATCCTCCTCTCGCACACCCCCGAGATCTATCGGCTAGCCGCCCATGCGGGCTTCAGCCTGATGCTGAGCGGTCACACCCATGGCGGCCAGATCTGTCTGCCCGGCGGCATCCCCGTCGTCTGGGACGCCCGTTGCCCACGCGCCATGGCCGCAGGCCCCTGGCGCTACGGCGCGCTGATCGGCTACACCTCGGTCGGTGCCGGCACCTCGGTGGTCAACGCCCGACTCAACTGCCTTCCCGAGGTCACCCTGCATGAGTTGCGGCGCGCACCCCTTTAGGCGATTTCTGCAAACTTCCATACCCGTAGGTTGTGCTGACGATAGGAAGCACAACTTGCTCCTACGGTTGGTTGTGCCTCGCACGGCTCGGCACAACCTACGCCCTTGGCATGAAGGTTTCCGGACTTCGCCTTAGCCGCCTAAGTCCAGGACGCAGTTGCGCCCCTGAGCCTTCGCACGGGACAGGGCCAGATCGGCACGGCGGATCAGATCGGTCGCCTCCAACGCATGCGGATCAGCCGCCGCCGATCCGATCGAGATCGTGGGTAATTCGATGCCGTTGCAGTGCAACCGCAGGCTCGTGACGGCGGATCGCAGCTCATCCAAACGACGGCAAACATCCTCCGGGGTCGTGCCGGGCAAGATCAGCATCAACTCAGCAATCGGATGACGGGAACTGGCGGCGACGCAGCCGCGCCGCAACCGGCGTCAGCAACAGATCGATCAACGTGAAGCCGATCACGACGATCGCGACCCGGGATGCCGAGAGATCCAAGACAGGCATGAGCATGATCGCCGGGATGAGCGCCTCCGGGATCTGATCCAACAAGAGGATGGATTCACTCGGCCGCCGCCCCAGACGCCGCTTGATGAAGCTCGCGAGGAGATCCCCCGACATGGCGCCCAGAGCGGCGATCAGGCCGATAAGCCAGGGTAGGCCGATGAGAACGGCGAGCAGCGGCGTCGTCAGCAGCGCGGCGCCGAGACCGCGCCAAGTCTTGGAGGCGCCCAGCCAAGGGCGTCCGTCGCGAAAGAGGCGTCCGCCATCGAGCGGGTGCCCGCAGCGATGCCCGATGAGCAGACGCAACAAGACCGGCACGCCGTTCGCCCAGACGACCAACGCTAATATCTGTAGGGTTAGAGTCATCGGCGCGGCATGATTCCCGAACGCTCGCCCCGCACTAGAGCCACTCGCGTCCGAGCGGCATCCCCTGACTCCTCAAAGATGTCGACCGACGTCGACGACCTCTGCAGCACGCATCAGGTCAGCGAAGCCGGCCCCCGAGATCTTGATCAGGTGCTCATGATCGCCGGATTCGAAGTAGACCTCCGGAAGGCCCATGAGATGGCGATCGACGAGCGTCCTCAGCTCGTAGGCCGCACCGATCGGAGGCACGGCGCCGGGCTCGCAATCCGGGAACAGCCCCGCCAACTCGGCCTCGGTCGCCAGCCCCACCGGCTCGCCGAGGTGCTCGTGAAGTCGTCCAAGGTGGACATGATAGTCAGCCGGGACGACAACCAGGAGATAGCGCCCGTCTTGGTTGACCACGACCCCCTTCGCCAGATGATCGCCAGGAACATGCGCCGCCTGCGCCGTATTCATGCTCGCACCGGTGTGCGGATGACGCACCAAGGTGAAGTCGATGCATTGCTCCTTGAGGTAAGACTCGAGCGTGCACGGAATGGACATGATGACCTCCTCTGCTGGATTGACCCACAGAGAAGTCTAGACCCTCCAGACGGGGTTCGTCGGTTTACGCCTTCAGCTGCTCGGTGAGATGCGGTGTCAGGAGATCCAGCATCGCGCGATGCACCTTGAGGTTCCCGGCAATCAGATTGCCGGTCTCGAGAAAGGTCTTCCCGCCGGCGAGATCCGTGACGGTGCCGCCGGCCTCCGCGATGAGGAGCGCGCCGGCCGCGCAATCCCATTCGGCAAGACCGATCTCCCAGAATCCGTCGGTCCGCCCTGCCGCGACATAGGCGAGATCGAGCGCGGCCGAGCCCGGCCGGCGCAGACCCGCGGTGGCCAGGGTCATGTCCTTGAACATGCGCAGATAGACGTCGATGTGGCGCTGGTCGCGAAAAGGGAAGCCGGTCCCGATCAGGGCACCTTCGAGCGAGGGACGATTGGCGACGCGAATCTTGCGGTCGTTCAGTTGCGCGCCCTGACCGCGGGCGGCACTGAACATCTCCTCGCGCAGCGGATCATAGACCACGCCGCACTCGAGCTGGCCCTTGTGTTTGAGCGCGATCGAGACCGAGAACTGCGGGAAGCCGTGCAAATAGTTGGTCGTGCCGTCGAGCGGATCGATGATCCACTGGAAATCGCCTCGACCCTGTGCGCCGCTTTCCTCGGCGAGGATCGCATGATCCGGGAAGCGTGCCCGCAGCTCCTGGATGATCAGCGCCTCCGCACCGCGATCGATGTCGCTCACGAAATCGTTGCGGCTCTTGGACTCGATCTTCAACGAGTCGACGCGATCCATGTAGCGCAGAAGGAGCTTGCCGGCACTGCGTGCGGCGCGAATGGCGATATTGAGGCTTGGGTGTTGCATAGTGTGCAAGATAACCGATGCGCGTCACCGATCAAAGATTGACAATCGACTGATGTTCTGAAGAACTTGCATCATGATGACAGAGAACCCCGACAACAGGCTCGCGCGCATCCGTTTCGTCCTGGTCGAACCCACCCTCGGCGGGAACATCGGGGCCGTCGCCAGGGCCATGAAGACCATGGGCCTCTCGCGCCTGGAGCTGGTCGCCCCCAAGCTGCTTCCGGATGCGGAGGCATTGGCCCGTGCCTGCGGTGCGGACGACCTGCTGCAACGCGCTGGGATACATGCGGACCTACCCGCGGCCATCGCCGGCTGCCGACTCGTGATCGGCACGAGTGCGCGCCGGCGCACGCTCGATTGGGAGACCCTGGAGCCGCCCGAAACGGCCCGGCAACTCCTCGCCGAGGCGGCCGTGGGCGAGGTCGCGCTGCTGCTCGGCCGCGAGAGCTCCGGCCTGACCAATGCGGAGCTGGCGCGCTGCCAGTTTCTGGTCCAAATCCCGACGAACCCGGACTTCAGCTCGCTCAACCTGGCGGCAGCGGCACAGGTCTTCGCCTACGAGATCCGCCGCTGTTGGCGCGAGGGCCTACCCGAGCAGACGGACGGGCCGTCGAGCGCCCTGTCGGCCGAGAGCCCGCGTGATCTCGCCACGGCGCAAGAGCTCGAGGGTCTGCACGCTCACCTCGCCGACACCCTCCGCGACATCGGCTTCGGCGACCCGGACAGCTCCAAGAAGCTGCTGCTGCGCCTGCGCCACCTCTTCAATCGCGCGCGCCCGGATCGCGTCGAGATCAACATCCTGCGCGGCATCCTGAGCGCCGCGCAAGGACGCAAGAGCGGCAAACGGCCGACACCTCCGGCCGACTGACGAGTGCAGCACGTCCGATATGTCGAAACCGTTCGTTGTCGTTGTCGTTGTCGTTGTCGTAATCGACTATCGATACGACTGCGACAACGACAACGAAAATGATCTCGGACGGTCTCGGAATCTCTGCACTGCTCCACTAGACGTCTCAAAGGCTTGCATCTATGTTCGAACGATTGAAGGAAGACATTGCCTGCGTCTTCGAGCGCGACCCGGCAGCGCGCACCGGCTTCGAGGTCTTCACCACCTATCCGGGCGTGCACGCCGTGCTGATCCATCGGCTGACCCACCGGCTTTGGAAACGCAACCTCAAGTGGCTCGCCCGCGTGCTCTCCAATGTGGCACGACTTTTTACCGGGATCGAGATCCATCCGGGCGCCGTGATCGGCCGCCGCTTCTTCATCGATCACGGCATGGGCGTGGTGATCGGGGAAACGGCGGTGATCGGCGACGACTGCACCCTCTATCACGGGGTGACCTTGGGCGGCACCACCTGGCAAAAGGGCAAACGCCATCCGACCTTGGGGCGCGACGTGGTCGTCGGCGCCGGGGCCAAGGTCCTGGGTCCGCTCCTGATCGGCGACGGCGTGCGTATCGGCTCCAATGCCGTGGTCGTGAAATCGGTTCCGGCAGGCGCGACGGTGGTCGGCGTCCCGGGCCGCATCATCGAGCCGGCGAAAGACGCGACCACCCGCCGGCGTGCCGATACCGCCAAGCGCATCGGCTTCGATGCCTACGGCGCCACGCGCGATGCGCCGGACCCAATCGCCAACGCCATCAACCGCATGCTCGACCACATCCACCACATGGACCAGCGCGTCGAGCAGATGTCCCGAGCGCTCGAGAGCCGCGGCATCATGCAGCATTTCGAGCACGACCCGACGCTCGACGAGGTCGAGATCCCGCCCGCAACCGACCGGACCTCGATTTAATCGTAATTTCGGTATGGATTAATTGATCGCCGTGGTCGGGTACCGTATCATATTGCGGGATATCGATTAACAGAGCGAGGCGCACGTGAGACTGACCACGAAGGGCCGCTACGCGGTCACGGCAATGCTCGACCTGGCCATGCATCAAGGCCAAGGCCCCATCGCGTTGGCCGACATCGCCCAACGCCAAGGCATTTCACTGTCTTACCTCGAACAACTCTTCGCGAAGCTGCGACGACGCGCGCTCGTGACCAGCGTCCGCGGACCCGGCGGCGGATACAATTTGGCGCGCCAAGCCGCCGACATTCATATCGCCGAGGTGATCGCGGCGGTGGACGAGAATGTCGACACGACCCGCTGCGGTGGCGCGCACAACTGCCAGAACAACGGCCCCTGTCTGACCCACGATCTCTGGCATGACTTGAGCGACCGCATCTACGATTATCTCAACCACATCAGCCTGCAGCAGCTCGTTGACCGCCGCGACGAAACCGGCAACCGCCCCGGCGCCACTTGCACGGCCATCGATGTCAAGCTCGGCGTTCAGCGCATCGTCGCGAACGCCTGAATCGGGGTTTTGCATCGCGGTCTCGTTGCGCGAGACCGGCGTCCCGGGAGACGAAGGCGCGTCGCGACCTCGCCGAAACGATGCTCTCCCCTTGCCTTCGGTCACCCGCACGCACTAGGATTCGAGTTCGGTTGTCGGATTCCGGGTCGAGGCGCGCCGCAGGTGGCAACGATCTACGCCGTTGTGGACGGCTCTAAGAACTATTTCGATCTCTTCGATCTGCCGATCGGATTTATCGTCGATCAATCCCGCCTCTCCGAGCGCTATCGCGCACTGCTCGACGGGGATGTCGCGACGTCCTACGGCGATTCGCGGTCGCCGGAGGGCTCGGCGCCGGGGCAGTCGCCGATCGAGATCGAGCTGGCGTACCGGACCTTGCTCGATCCCTTGGCGCGCGCCGCCTACCTTCTCGATCTACTGGATTGCCGAAGCGAAGGCCACGGCTCGAGCACCGGCGAATACGGCGCGCTCGGGGGCTTCCTGATGGCCGAGATCGAGCTGCGTGAAAGTCTCGACGAGGCGAGCAGTCGGCCCGATTCGGCTGCTGCGGTGGCCGGTATCCTGACCCAGCTCGCCGAGCAGGGCGCTTCTTTGGAGAAGGATCTGCAGCGCGTGCTCGCCGATCCGTCGCCGCAGAATCTAGCCGCCGCACGCGAGATCCTGCGCCGGCTTGAGCTCGTCGGAACCTGTCGGCGTGACGCGGAGGAACGTCGCGCGGCCTTGTCGATGCGGGCATGATCCATGCCGCAGCGCTCGGCCGATCGCCCGGCCCAGGACAGATCGGGCCGAGCGATGCGCATCGCCTATCGCATTCAGCACTCAGCACTGCTCCCACGGAAAGCCGCGAAAGCGCCAACCGCCTTGGGTGCTTCTGTGGTGCTGCTCGTCGAGATCGCCCTCGAAGCCCTCGTCGACATGATAGACGGCCTTGAGCCCGTCCTGGAGCAGCGCTTTACCGGCTTCGAGCGAGCGCTTGCCGCTGCGACAGATCAGGATGACCGGCGCGCATGACCCGCCCGGCTCGCAGACGGCGCCGCCGAGCAGCAGCTTGCGGATCTCGGTCACGAAGTGGGGGTTGACCACCCAATCCGGCTCGTCGATCCAGGGGACATGCACGGCACCCTTGGGATGGCCCACGAACAGAAACTCCATCGAGGAGCGGATATCCACCAGGACCGCCTGGGGATGCTCTCCGAGCATCTCGAAGGCCTCTTGGGGCGTCAGTGGTCTCGGATGATCATCGTTCACGCGGGAATACCTCGTTTGGTGGTTAAACCGCGCCCAGCGCGGTAGCGGTCAGCAGTTTATCAAGCGACTCGGATCTGTCATCTGAATCCGAGATGCGACACAGTGTCGCACCCGACCGAGATCGGCCGGCCGCGAAGATTGAAAGGAGATGGGTTTGGGACACAAGGCGCAATCCGTCGAACGACCGAACAGCGCAGGCGTGAAGGATGCCTTGGTGCGCAACCTCATGCATCTGCTGGCCCGATTGCCGCTCGGCGTGCTGCACCGCCTCGGCTCGACCATCGGGCTGCTGATCGGGTCATGGCCGAACAAGCAACGGCGCAACGCCCTCGTCAATATCGCACTCTGCTTCCCCGAGCTCGACGGGAAGGAGCTGATCCGCTTGCGCAACCGGAATCTGCGGGAGTTCGGCAAGACCTATGTCGAGATCGCTCATCTGTGGTTGCGCCCGGCGGATGAGGTGCTCGCGCTGGTCCGCGAGGTCAGAGGGGGCGAGCTGCTGGAGCGGCGCGACGGCAAGGGCTTGATCGTACTCTCCCCGCACCTGGGCGCCTGGGAGCTAGCCGGGTTGCACCTGGCGGCACAGGGCCCGACGGCGATCTTCTACAAACCGCAGAAATACCTCGACGACATGATCCTCGCCTCGCGCGCCCGCAGCGGCGCCGAGCTGGCCCCGATCACGACTAAGGGCATCCGTGTCTTGGTCCAGGCGCTGGAGCGCGGCGACTACGTCGGCATCCTACCCGATCAGGAACCCAAAGCCGACAAAGGTGCTGTCTTCGCGCCCTTCTTCGGGATTCCGGCCTTTACCATGCTCTTGGTCAATCGACTGTCGCGCCGCACGGGCGCACCCGTGATCTTCATGTTCGCGGAACGTTTGAAGGGAGCGAAAGGCTTCAGGATGCACTGCATCCCGGCTCCGACCGGGATCGACAGCGAGGACGACAGCGAGGCGGCGACCGCGCTGAACAGAGGGATCGAGCAGTGTGTCTCGGTCTGCCCGGAGCAATACGTGTGGCCGTATAAGCGCTTTAGACGGCGCCCGAACGGCGTCCCGGGAATCTACGACGGGCCACTTTCAGATCGGCTCGCACTTGAGCAGGTGTCGCGGTTACGCCGGGGAATGCGTGATGTGACGTGAGCACATCCCTGTGCTCGGTCGGACGGCACCGAGATCAGGCGATCTTGTCGGCCGCGTTCTGAGTCTCGCCCATGTTGTCCGTCCAGGTGATCTCGATCGGATCACCGACCTCGCCGCCCTTGAACTTGAACGCCAAATAGGGGTTCTTGGACACGCCGCCGCTCCAGTTGGCGGTCATCACGACCTGGTCCTTGGATTTGCAGACGACTTCCTGGATGAAGTGTGCAGGAACCAGCTCGCCGGTCTTGCTGTCCTTACGCAGCCCGGTTTCCATCGGGTGAGTCATCAAGCACTTGACTTCGGTCTCGCCGTCTTTGAGCTTGGCGCGGATCTTGATGTCTGACATCTCTGTATACCTCGAATTTGGTGTCTATGCCGTGTCCCGCGGAGAGCGACGCGATCAGCCGCCACAGCCGCCGATCGTGACCTTCACTTCCTTGGCATTGCTGTAGAGCTTATCGCCGGCCTGGACCACGGCAAGGACGTTGGAGGTCTTCGCCATCTTGATGCGGGTCGAGACGAAGGGGACCGCGGACTCGCCCAGATCGAACGACGCAATGAGCGGTGTCTGGTTCTGATCGGCAACGATCGCGATCGACTTGACGCCTTCCATGTCCGTCTCGACGGTGACCGGCACGACCGCGCCGTTTTCGGCAATATCCGGGGCCTTGATCTTGATCGCCTCGTTGGTCTCGGTGGCATCCGATCCCATCAGGCTCGTCAGAGCTGCCGGCAGATCCTTCGCATGGAAGGCCGCCTCGTTCCAGCTCGCAAGGACCAAACTGGGGGACAGCAGACCGGCGCCGACAGCGACTCCGACGGTACCGGCGGCGAGTGAACCCTTCAGCAGGATTCGACGTTTTGCATCGATCATGGACATCTCCTATGGAGCATGGGTGGGTGTTCTGGGATTCATCGAGCATCGCGCGCGTCGGGACAGGGTTCGGCCGAAACCTCAACGATGCCCCCGATAGGCCGGTTCGACACGCACGCAGGCCCTCGGATCCTTGTCGGTCTCGATCGACCCGGGCGCCGGCGCTCGTCCGAGTTTCGGCTTGGACTGCGCGGACGCCCGAGTCCTCGCGGCCCGATCCGACCGGCGTGGGGTGTGAACGGTGAAATCCTCCAATTTTTTCGATCTTATTATAGGGTCGGCCGACGGGCGTATTCTTCGACCCGGCCGCCCAATCCAACCGGCTTGAAACCCGCTCGTTCGAGTGTTTTCCCGACGTCGACACCCGGACAATGTTACCTCAGTCCTACCGGACTTGGAACGCACTTTATCGCACGTTCGCGTTCGAGGTCGCCGCGCGCAGGGGGTTTCCGCCCCGCCGCTTCTCGTCGCGCTCCTCTTCACGCCACGCGTCTAGGCGCACTTGAATCTGTGCCGCCTCGTGATAAGGAACGTCGGGCCGGCGCAAGGCCAGCTCGAGATGCCGAATGGCGGGCTCGAGATCACCTTCGACGTAGAGCTTCTCCGCGCGATACCGGTCCACAGTCGTCCGATCGCCCGCCTTGGTCGCCGCCTGCACGAGCGCCTCGTACAGCATGGCGTTGGCCGGCCGCACCCGAGCGACGGCCTTGAGCTCGTCCACCGCTCGCGCCGGCTGACCCGCGGACATGAGGGCCTCCGCGTAGGCGACCCGTAAGGACCACTGCCCAGGGAAGAGACTCACCGCCTGTTTCAGATGCGTCAAGGCATCGGCGCTGTTGCCGAGCGCGAGATCGAGCTCGGCGTCCAGGACGACGAATTCGGCCTGGCTCGGATGGGCTGCGATCAGCTTGTCGCTTTCGCGCTTCGCATCGGCGAACCGTCGCGCGCGCTGCAGCGCGAGGGCATAGCCGTAACGTTCGGCAATCTCTTCGCGAAAACGCCCACCCCGCAAGGTGCCCTCGAAATGGGCAACGGACTGCTCGGCACGCCGATAGGAGCGCTCGCGCAGCTTGGCGCGGGTCAGCTGAAACCGCAGGCTATCCGGGCGCTGACGCACGCCGAAGCCCTCGGCACGCCCAAGTGAATCCGAGATGCGATCGGCCGTCACCGGATGCGTGCGCAGAAACTCCGGGGCGCTGGACTCGTAGACCCGCGTGGCCTTGGCGAGTCGCTCGAAGAAGCCGGCCATCGCAAAGGGGTCGTGTCCGGCGCCGGCCAGCGTCTGGATCCCGATCCGATCCGCCTCCTTCTCGTTGTCGCGGGTAAAGTTGATCCGGCGCTGGAGCGCGGCGGCCTGCACGCCTGCGATGGCCGCAGCCCCGGCATCCGGCGAGACCTGGGCGCCGAGAACGGCTGCAGCAATGAGCAAGGCCATGGTCGGCAGACTGAGCTTGCTCTGGTCCTCGAACGAGCGCATCAGATGGCGCTGGGTAACATGAGCGATCTCGTGCGCCATGACGGCGGCAAGCTCGCTCTCGGTCTCCGCCGCCAAGACCAGGCCACCGTAGATGCCGATGTAGCCGCCCGGACCTGCGAAGGCATTCACGACGGGCTCGTCGATCAGGAAGAAGGTGAAGTCGCCCCCGGCTGTCCGATCGGCCTCGACCAAGGCAGTACCCAAGGACTCGATATAGCTGGTGGCGAGCGGATCCTCCATCACGGGGAGGGCTTTGCGCACGCTGCGCATGAAGAGCCGGCCCAGCCGCTCCTCGGCGGACCGGGTCATCATGCTGTCCGAGGAGCTGCCCATATCGGGAAGACTGTAGGCATCGGCCGACACCGGTGTGGATACCGACGTGGACACCACCGCCGAGAACGCAAGCACGCCCAGCGCCAACGGCCGACACCAATCGATAAACATCCGGATCATCATGGTTTGGTGAGACGCAATGCGCACCTGCTAGTTCCTGAAAGCGCGCGCCTTACGCGCCCCTTTCCGGCTTCGACGGCCAAGACGTTATCGCGATCCGCAACGGGCATTTCGGGCACGCCTTCCGAATACCACAAATCATCTAAACCCCGTAGTGCCCAGTGCTGCGCGGCAGATCGGTCGAGACCGGTCGTTGTCGTTGTCGTAATCGACCATCGATACGACAACGACAACGAAAATGATCTCGGACGGTCTCGGAATCTCTGCACCGCTCCACTAGCCATTGATCCCGCCATCGCCCGGTCTCCATCGAAACAACCCCGAGCCCTCCGGACGCGATTCAGTTTTAGTTGAGCTGAATCCGCTGCCCCCAGGGCACCTTTCCCCGCCCCTTGACCAGCCAGATCACCGGAAACGACGGCTCAACCGGAGGAAACTCGCCTTGAGCATCGGTGAAGTAGACCACCAAATCCGGTCGGATCCCCTCGCGGTCGATCCACTGAAAGACCGGTCGGAAGCTCGTACCCCCGCCACCTTTGATCGCCTCGGGCAGCCGCAAGCTCTCCCATGGCTCGAACCGAAAGGGAGCACCTTCACATAAGGCCGCATCGCAGGGCAAGAGGGTCACGCGAGCGCGCACCTGGCCCTTGAGCGCGTCGATCTCGCCGATAAATTCCTCCAGCTCCTCCGCCTTGATCGAGCCCGAGGTATCGACGGCCACGACGAGATCCGTCTGATGACTGCGCAGGCTCGGCCTGATGAAGTCGCCGGCGCGACGCGAGGGACGCGCGTAGCTATAGTCCTCTCGCGAGACGGCCGTCATGTAGCGGGCCAACAGCATCCGCCAAGGCAGGCGCGGCTGCAGGAGATGATCGATCATCCGCGCCAACTCGCCGCCGAGCTTGCCGGCCTGCTGCGCCTGTTGAGCAGCCCCGGCGAGACGCTGCTGCCACTGCACCGAGAGGGTTTCCTGCTCGTCCGGGGTCAGGGGCTCGGGCTGGGGTTCGGGCTGGGCTTCCTCGGGGCCGCCGTCGGCTGCGTTCGGTTGCGCCGAGCGTGTCGCCCCCTGACCTGCGTCGGACTCGCCCTGCTGCGACTGCGGCTGCTCGGACCGGCGATCGAGATCCTTCTCGCTCGTGCCGGATCGGCTGCCGCCCTGCTGGTTGTCGCGATCGTAGGCATGCGTGTCCAGGGTCTCCGACTCATCGTTGTCGTCGATGAGCGGATAGATCTCCTCGGCGGTCATGCCCTTGTAGGTCGGCATCACCAAGGCGTTCGGCGGGGGCTTCAGACCCTCGCCGACCAAGAGCGGGTTGATGGCGTAATCGCAGGCGAGATCCCACTTGTGCCTCACACGATGCTGTCGCCGCGCGAAATGCGACAAGGCGCAGTGCAGGGCCTCGTGCGCGAGCATGAACTGGGTCTGATCGAGGCTCAGGCTCGCGATATAATCGGGGTTGTAGTAAAAGGCGCGCGCATCGGTGGCCGTCGTCGGGCACCATTCGGGGTTCGACGCCTGCATCGGCAGGCGCAGCACCAAGGCACCGAGAAAAGGTTTGTCCAGGATCAAGCGCGTGCGGGCCGCCGCGAGCTTGGTCTCGATCGCACGCCGCTCCGCATCGGATGCGCCTGCACTGCCCGAACTGCCGACGGCGCTATTCATAGAGCATCACGTCGGCGACGACCGCGGCCCAATCGGCGAAAGCCGGCACCTCGAAGAGGCTGTTGCCGACCGCGCGGTGTAGATCCGATACCAGCATGACACCCATCTCACGCTGCGGAAATCGACCCGCATAGGCGAGAATGTTGCCGATCACCCGGTCTTTGTCCGGCTCCGCCTGCGCACGGATGGCTCGGCCGACCAAGGCTGCGGCGACGGCGTATTGAAGATCGATCTCGCGCGGCACGGGCACGACCTCGCCCGCCAGGATGGCATCCAGATCGGGCATTTGGTCCAGGCTGTCGACGAAGGCGGCGACCTCGATCCCCGCCGCCGGCCCGACACAACCCTGCAGGGTGCCCTGCAGCAGCTCGGGGATGTCCTCGAACTTCTTCAGACAGCGGTGCGCGAACTCCCAGGAGCGCGGCGAGGGGAAGGCGACCGGGTTGTGGGCCGGGTCGAAATCGAACAGCAGCTCGGGGCGGAACCGCAGAAAGCCGATCACGCGCTCGTCGATGCCCTTGGCATAGGCCCAGGCGACCCAGTCGTCGAGATGGGTCTCGACCTCGAAATGCGAGAAGCGATTGGCCAGCGGCGCGGGCATGCTGTAGGTCACGCCACGATCGCCTTGGCGATTGCCGGCCGCGAAGATCGCCCATCGGTCGGGAACGCGATACTCGCCGAGTCGCCGATCCAGGATCAGTTGATAGGCCGCTGCAGACACCGCCGGGGGCGCCGAGGTGATCTCGTCGAGAAAGAGGATCCCGGCCGGCGCATGACGCTCGGCATCCGGCAGGATAGCGGGGATCGCCCACTCCACCCGCTCCCCGGCGCGGAACGGGATCCCGCGCAGATCGCTCGGCTCCATCTGCGAGAGGCGGATATCGATCATGGGCACACGGTGCCGCTCGGCGATCTGCGCGACCATCTGCGACTTTCCGACTCCCGGAGGGCCCCAGAGCATGACGGGGGTATGGTGACCTTCAGCGGTACTCGAGAACTCGCGTTCGAGGACGCGGAGCAACTGGGCTGGACGCATAGCGGGTCGTCTTCCTCTTTGTTCCGATACGAAGGGGTTTGGTGCGAAGGATCCTCACCCGCGGGCTAGGGCGAAGGCCGCCCGGTAAAGGTGGCTGTCGCAATTGGGTTGGGGATAGAGTGGGTTTTAGCGCTCGGCTTCACAAGGCGACACGATGACAGGGTACAAACCGTGCTCGGCCGGGCGCGCGATCGCCTTGTCACACATAAGAAAAACGCTGTATTCTTATCGCCCTTCTCGCCCCCTCATGACCATGCGGACCGTGCGGGCAAGGCTCCATACGAGACTCGAGAGAGGACCCGAGGGTCCGGGTCGACGCACCCGAATCCACGTCGCCAATAAGATTAAGGTTTCTGAAGGCGAGGCGCTCCCAAGCCGACCCTTCGTCAACGACAAGAGCCCGGAGAGCGGACATGAACCAGTTCTATTACGACGCTGTAACCAAGATGGAACAACTCGGTGTCGACGACGAGTACATCCAAGGCTGGCAGTGCGGTTTCCTCCAGAACCCGAAGCGCGAGGAGCAGCGCCTCACGGAGGCCTACGAGGCCGGATACGGTGACGGCGAAGAGAAGAATACCGACAACTTCGGAGATTGGGTCAAGGCCTGATCCCGGTTCGGACGAACAAGAAAGGCGGGGAGACCCGCCTTTTTTGTGCCTATCTTTTAAGGCGACTCGCGCAAAACTCCAGACCGTAGGTTGCGCCGACGATAGGAGGCACAACTAGCGCCGTCCGTTGGTTGTGCCTCGCACAGCTCGACACAACCTACGCCGTCGGTATACCGGTTACCGGGATTCGCCATAGTGCCTGCTCGCGCCCCTGGAAGGACACATCCTCACGGGCGCGAGTAGCCTCGACGCCGAGTCCATACCTACCCCGCCTGCCGCAGCGTCTGCAGCGGCGGGCGAATCAGCAGCGGATAGGTCGCCAAGGTCCCGGCGATTCCGATGAGTGCCCCGGAGCCGAAGACGCCGATCAGCCAGAGTATCGGATTGAAGCTGAAGGTCAGACCAAAGAGCTGCTCGGCCAGCAGCCAGCCGGTCAACTGCGCGAACACGGATGCGAGCGCGCCCGCGAGGATGCCGGCGGCGGTGAACTCCACGGCCAGACTGGTCAGCAGCGCCCGGCGCCCGGTGCCTAGGGTGCGCAGGATGCCATGCTCGAGCCGGCGCTCTTCCAGGCTGGCCTGGATGCCGGCGTACATGACCAGGATCCCGGCTGCGAGCGTAAAGAGAAAGACGTATTCCACCGCCATGACGCCGCGGTCGACGACCTGACGGACCTGCGTCAGCAAGGCGTCGACGTCGAGCAAGGTCACGCTCGGGAAGCGCTTGACCAGCTCCGGGGTCAGCGTCACGAGCTCCCTGGGCAGGTAGAAGCTGGTGATGTAGGTCGCGGGCTCGGTCCCCAAAAGCGCCGGGGAGGAGATGACGAAGAAATTGACGTTGAAGCTGTCCCACTGGACCTCGCGCAGGCTAGTCACTGGCGCACTCACCTCGCGACCTGAGACCAGGAAGGCGATCTCGTCGCCCAAGGCGATGCCGAGCGTCGCGGCGATGTCCTCCTCCACCGAGAACTCCGGGGGCGCATCCGCGGCCGGCCACCAGGCGCCGGCAACAATGCGGTTGTCCGACTGCAGAACCGCGCCATGACTCAGATTGAACTCGCGCGAGGCAAGCTGCTCGGCCCGCGGATCCTCGAAGCCGGAGGGGACGATCTCGCGGTCGTTGATCCGCACCAACCTGCCGCGAATCATCGGGTAGATGGCCGACTCCCCCAAACCCGACTCGCCCAGGAACAGGCCGAGCGGCTCGACATCTGGCGGCTGAATATTGATCAAAAAGTGATTCGGCGCACCTTCGGGCAAGGTCTCCTGCCAGGCATCGAGCAGATCGACGCGCACCACGGCGAGCAGCAGCAAGGCCAGGATACCGAGCCCAAGGCCGGAGATCTGCAGGACGGCTGCGGAGGGACGTCGCGCCAAGGCCGCCAGACCGAGCCGCCAGACGCCACGGGCGCGAGCGGCGAGCCCGCCGGCGAGACGCACCAAGACGAGGACCGTGACGACCAGGCTCGCGACCGCCCCGAGCACGCCGGCCATTAGCTTCCAGGCGAGCTGGAAATCATCCGCCTGCCAGATGATCAAGAGGCCCAAGGCTGATACTGCACCGACCACCGTCAGGATGGCCGAGCCGCGCGGAGCACCCAGATCGCGACGCAGCGCACGCAGGGGCGAAACCTGCGCGAGTTGCAACAGGGGCGGGAGCGCAAAGCCCAAGAGCGCGACCAGACCCGTCGCCACGCCGACGACGACGGGTGTGAGCGAGGGTGTCGGGAGATCCGTCGCGAACCAATCCGCCAGCAGACTCATGAGCCCGAGCTGACCCAGCCAGCCGAGCAGACAGCCGACCAGACTGGCGATCAGACCGAAGAGCACCAGCCGCATCATGAAGACCCGCATCAGCAGGTGATTGGGCGCACCCAGACAGCGCATGACCGCGACGGCGTCGGTCTGGCGCTCGACGAAACGACGACTGGCCAGGGCGATGGCCGCACCGGCGACCAGCAAGGTGACGAGCGTGGCGAGATGCAGGAAGCGCGAGGCGCGATCCACCGCGGACTCGAGCTCCGGTCGGGCGGTGCTGCCGTCGATCAGGTCGATATTGACCGGCAGACCCGGCTCGATGGCCCTTTTGAACCGCTCGACTGCCGCCGCCTCGCCGGCGACCAAGAGGCGATGCTCGGCCCGGCTCGCCTCCGTGATCAGTCCAGTCGCCGCGAGATCCGACGCGCTCAGCATCACCCGGGGGGCCAAGGCAAAGACCGCGCCGCCGCGGTCCGGCTCGTTGCTCAGGATGGCGCCCATACGCAGACGCGCCTCGCCGAGACCGACCTCGTCGCCGAGCGCCGCATCGAGCAAGGGCAGGAGACGCGACTCGACCCAAACCTCGCCGGACGGCGGTCCGGTTGCGACCTCGCGATCTGGCGCGTCGAACGCGTCGCGAACGCTCAATCGTCCGCGCAGCGGATAGGCGGTATCGACGGCCTTCACCTGGACGAGCTGCGGCCCGCCCTCACTCACCACCACACTGCTGAACTCGACGATCCGAGCGGTAACCAAGCCCATGCGAGCCGCCTGATCCCGATATTCGGCCGGCAGCGGGGTGGACGACTCCAAGGCGAGATCCGCCGCGATCAACTCACCGCCCTGACGGGCCATGGTGCTTTCGACGCGATCGGTGAAGAAGCCCACCGCCGTGATGGCGGCGACCGTCAGGATCAGGGCCGAGGCGAGCAGATAGAGCTCGCCGCTGCGCCAATCCTGGCCAAGCAAGCGCAGGGTGATTCGCCAGGTCTTCACGCGCCTTGCTCCAAGTGGCCGGCGGTCATGTGCAGACGCCGATCGCAGCGCTCGGCCAGACGCGGATCATGGGTAACCAGCACCAGCGCGGCACCGGCATCGCTGCGCAGATCGAGAAGAAGGTCGATGATGTGCTCGCCGGTGACCTGGTCCAGGTTCCCGGTCGGCTCATCGGCGAACAGGACCTCGGGGCGCGGGGCGTAGGCCCGAGCGATCGCGACACGCTGCTGCTCACCGCCCGAGAGCTGGCGTGGATAGTGCCGGGCGCGCGGGGTCAGGCCGACCCGATCCAGCGCCTCGTCGGCACGGCGCGCGGCGTCGCGCGTCCCGGTCAGCTCGAGCGGAAGCAGCACGTTCTCGCGCGCGGTCAGAGTCGGCAGGAGCTGGAAATTCTGGAAGACAAAGCCGACACGCCCGCTGCGCAGGGCCGCGCGCCCGTCCTCGTCGAGATCGTCGATGCGCTCACCGCACAGCCACACCTCGCCCGAGGTCGCACTGTCGAGACCGGCCAAGAGCCCCAAGAGTGTGGACTTGCCGGAGCCGGATGCACCGAGGATGGCCACCGCCTCGCCGGCCTGGATTTCCAGGTCGAGACGCTCCAGGATGGTCAAGCCGCCGGCCGGCCCCGTAACATACTTCCCCACTGCGACCGCTTTCGACACGGCCCGAGGTCTTTGCCCTGACATGATCCGTCTACTCCTGCTGACCTGTATGTTGTTGCCCGCCCTGACGCTCGGGAGAACCCCGACCGACACGCCGGTCGTCCCGCCGGTGATCTTGGTGCTCGGCGACAGCCTGAGTGCGAGCTATGGTTTGGATCGCGAGAGCGGCTGGGTGTCGCTCCTCGAGGAGCGTCTGCGCGAGCGTGGACTGGACTACCGAGTCGTCAATGCGAGTGTCTCGGGCGATACCACGGCCGGCGGACTGACGCGGCTCGGTGTACTGCTCGACGACCAGGCGCCCGCTGTGGTTGTGATCGAGCTCGGCGCGAACGACGGTCTGCGCGGGCTGGGATTCGACGTCATCCGCAACAACCTGACGACGCTGGTGGAGCTTAGCCGCGCGGTCGGCAGCCAAGTCGTGATGGCCGGTCTTCGCCTCCCACCAAATTACGGTGCGGCTTACACCGACGGCTTTCAAGCGGTGTTCCGGGAGGTCGCCGAGGCCGAATCCGTCCCCTTGGTGCAAGATCTGCTCGCCGGAGTCGCCGAGAATTGGGATCTGATGCAGGCCGACGGACTGCACCCGACTGCCGAGGCGCAGCCGCGCATCCTGGACAACGTCTGGCCGGTCTTGGAGCCGCTGCTGGAGGCGAGCCGTTAGGTCACGGCGCCGCCTCTCTTGGCCGGAAGTTTGGATGAGCGATCGCATCATCCGCCACACGACCTCGCAGCAGGTCGCAAGCGGCGGGTTAAGGCGCGCATCGACCTCGGCAGACAGATCGCACCGTTGCGGCCAAGGCTCGATTCAAACACTAAGTGAGACGACTCGGCGAGAGAATGCCTTTGCCACGACTCTCGTTGTCGTTGTCGTTGTCGTAATCGAGATCGACAACGACAACGACAACGATTTGGTGCTCAACTTATTTCTGGCACGTGACACACTGACCCTATCCGTGTCCACTCGTACAAGTCTCACACTCGGATCGGGATAGAATCTCACACATCGCAATGTCCTATCTTCAAAGACCACCGGAGTCATCCATGCATCGCATCACCATCGTCGGTTCCGGTTTCGCCGGCCTCACGGCCGTTCAGACCATTCGCAAGACGGCCCCCGACGCCGAGATCACGCTGGTCAGTGCAAAGCCCGAGTTCATTTACTATCCCGGCCTGATCTGGGTACCCTGCGGCATCCGCAGCGGCGAGGATCTGCGCATCGATCTGCGCCCCTTCTTTAAGCGGATGCGGGTGCGCCATCTCGCCGGGGAGGCCACGGGGCTGAGCGCGGACGGACGGACGCTCGAAACCACGGCCGGACCGGTGGAGAACGACGGCCTGGTCATCGGTAGCGGCGGGCGTTTTATCAAAAAGCTCCCCGGCATCGAGCACGCCATCACGCCCTGCGAGGGCATCGCCGCCGCCGAAGCGATCCGCGATCGCGTCAAGGCGATGGATGGCGGCAGCATCGCCATGGGCTTCGCGGGCAACCCCAACGAGCCCAGCTCGATGCGCGGCGGGCCCATCTTCGAGTTCATCTTCGGGATGGACAGCCAATTGCGCAAGGAAGGGCGTCGCGATCGCTTCAAGCTGACGTTCTTCACGCCGGCCGAACGTCCGGGCAACCGGCTCGGTCCCAAGGCCGTGGACGGCATCCTCTCCGAGATGAAACGCCGGGGCATCGAGACCCATCTGGGCCACAAGCTCAAATCGTTCTCCGAATCGAAGATCACCACCGAAGGCGGTGAATTCGACGCCGACCTCATCCTCTTCATGCCCGGCATGACCGGCAACACCTGGTTCGACAATACGGCTCTGCCGCGCTCGCCGGGCGGACTGCTGCAGGCCGATGCGCACTGCCGTGTCCCTGGATACGAGCGGGTCTATGTCGCCGGCGATTCAGGCAGCTTTCCGGGTCCGGACTGGATGCCCAAACAGGCCCACATGGCGGATCTGCAGGCCCGAGCGGCCGTCAAAAATATGCTCGGCGAGCTACAGGGTCGCGCCCCGAGCGAGACCTTCAAGGTCGAGCTGGTCTGCATCGTGGACGCCAACGACACGGGGATGCTGGTCGCGCGCACCGAAAAGAACAATTGGGTACTGCCCTCGTCGCGCCTCTTCCATTGGATGAAGCTCGGTTTTGAGTGGTGGTATCTGCGTCCTTACCGTTAAGCAGGTCAAGCCATGAGCGAGCGACCCAAAATCATCCTGTCGACGCTGGACGCCGAGCGCCTGGAACGGCTTCTCGCGTCGCTTGACGACGCCGAGTTTCCCGGCAAGTCCGACCTGGATGCCGAGCTTGCGCGCGCCGACGTGGTCGACGTGAAGGCGATTCCACCCAAGGTCGTCACCATGCGATCGACGGTGAAGTTCAGAATCGGGCCATCCACGGAAGAGCGCTGTCTGACGCTCGTCTACCCGAACGAGGTCGACGAGAGCGGACAAACCATCTCGATCCTCGCGCCCGTCGGCAGCGCCCTACTGGGCCTGTCGGAGGGCGACGAGATCGATTGGCCCAAACCGGGCGGTGGAACGCTGCGGGTACGCCTTGACGAGGTCACATACCAACCCGAGCGCGCGGGCAAATACCATCGGTGAGGCCGATGACAGGCGGTTAGGTGAATTCCGGAAACCTTCGTGCCAAGGGCGTAGGTTGTGCCGAGCCGTGCGAGGCACAACCAACCGTCGGCGCAAGTTGTGCTTCCTATCGTCAGCACAACCTACGGGTATGGAGGTTTGCAGAAATCGCCTTAAACCGCACGAAACTCCAGGAGGGTCCGGGCTTTTTCGTGCTGTCCGACGCCAATCCCGTTCGTTGCACCGTCCTCATTACTGCACAAGTCCCCAACGATCAGCGCGCCGACAACTCACAGCGACTGCCGGCGAGACCCATAGGCGTTTAGTGATCCATAGAATCAGAACAATCGATTTTTATCAAAACCTTGTCGATGCTATGGTTAAGGCCCTGTCCCGCTCACTCAAGCCCTCAACCGGGCCCAGGGAGGCTTGATGTCCGCGCTCTCGAACCTGCTGATCCCGGCCGTGCTGTTCTTTGCGCTCGGCTTCATCGCTCGCCTGGTCAAGTCGGATCTGCGTTTTCCGCCGGACCTCGCGAAGATCC